>NZ_JBFAKM010000002.1:0-437308 GCF_040655695.1 Polymorphospora sp. NPDC050346
TGTGGTAACTCGATCAAACCCCCGACGGGGTCTTTCTATGTGGAGCTACGCCAACTCGGGCGAGTTACGGACATAACTTCCGGCAACCTGCTTAGCGTCGGGGACGTGGTGAAGTACACGAAGCAGGTACTCGCGGAGGCGGTGGCGGCGAGCCACAGCATGGCCGGGGTGCTGCGGCACCTCGGCCTCCCGCTCAACGGCGGCTCCCACGCACACCTACGGCGTCGCATCGACGTCCTGGGCATCGACACCTCGCACTTCCTGGGCCGGGCGCACAACCGGGGCCGGCGGTCCCCGCGCCGACTGCGTCCCGAGGAGGTGCTGGTCCTGCGGGCCACCGACCGGCGACGGGCGCATCCCGAGGTCCTGCGGCGGGCACTCGTCGAATCCGGTGTCCCGCTCAAGTGCCAGGCGTGTGGCATCGGATCGGTGTGGAACGACCGCCCGCTGACCCTGCACGTCGACCACGTCAACGGCGAGTTCTGGGACTGCCGGCCGGACAATCTGCGGTTCCTGTGCCCCAACTGCCACAGCCAGACATCGACGTACGCCGGCCGCAACCGCCGGCCGTCCACCAGATCGGTCGAGTTCACGACCCAGGACAGCGGCACCAGCGGCGATCGACCGGACGACGACGCCGTCCGGGACATCATCGACCGGGTAGATCACGGTGATCTGACGGTCGTGGCGGCGGCCCGACTGATCGGATGCCACCGCAACCACTTCTACCGGCTCCGACGGCGCTTGGCCGAAGCCGGCTCGCTGGTCACCAGGCGGGGCGGGCCACGCTCGCGCACCGTCGCGCAGCGGGACCGGATCATCGCGCATGCGCTGGCCCACCCGGGCGACGGGCCGAAGGCGATCGCCCGCCGGTTACGCGCGCTCGATCCGGCCGGCGCCGTCAGCCACGGCACGGTATCCAGCATCCTGCGCGAGGTGGGCCTCAACACCGTCGCCGCCCGGCGCTCTAGACTCTTGGCGTCGGCGGGAGTGGCGTAACGGCAGCCGCGGCAGGTTTAGGTCCTGTTGTCCGAAAGGACGTAGGGGTTCGAATCCCCTCTCCCGCACCATCAGCCCGGCCGTGGCCGACGACACGTCGGGTCCGTCGGTGCGGGGCGGCAGGATTGCGGGCATGGGCCTGCGTTTCGTACTCGACCCCCCGCTGACCGGCGTCCTGCGCGACGAGATCGTCGACCTGTGGTGCACGGTGACCAACACCGGCGGCGCGGTGGGATTCGTGGGGCAGGTCACTCCGGACGACGTGTGGCCGACGGCACGCGCCGAGTTCGCGGCGGTCGACGAGGGACGGGACCGGCTGCTGGCCGGCTTCGAGGGCGGGCGGCTGGTCGCGATGCTGTTCGTGACCGACAACAACTTCGTCCTCAAGGACCATTGGCGGATCCTGAAGCGGGTGATGGTGCACCCGGACCGGCAGGGCCTCGGTTACGGTGCGGCGCTGGTCAGGGAGGCGGAGCGGGTCGGTCGGGAGATGGGGTTGGACGCGCTGCACCTGACGGTCCGGGACGGGGCCGGGGTGACGGAGTTCTACGCGCGGTGCGGTTACAAGGAGGTGGGTCGGTTGCCGGGCGCGTTGCGGGTGGCAGCCGACGACGACCGCGACGAGGTTCTGATGTGGTTGTCGCTGCGCTGAGCCTCGGCGTCGGTTGTTCCGGCCGCTTTCCTGCGGCGGGTCCCGCCGGCAGCTGTCATGATCGTCTGCGGTTCAGGCGTTCAGGGCCCAGCGTGTCGAGTGTCCCAACCGCAAACGATCAAGAGACGACCGGTCATCGGCGACTGGACGTGACCGACTGCCGGGCCATGATTCGGTGCCAGGCACAGGCGATCAGCTGTGTGCGGAGTAGGCCTCCGCGAGGAGTTGTGCCGTGAGTTCCGTGCAGCGCACCCGAGCGGGAGAGAATCCGTAGGGCATCTTGTTGACCGCTTCGAAAGCGCTCATCTGCGTGTCCTCCTCCCCCTTCAGGTCGGCGTCGTAGATCTCAAAGAGCTTCTCCTCGGCCCTGTCCAGCCCCGTTGCCTCGATGGCCTGATCCAGGGCCAGTTGTTGGGCGCATCGCTGTACGGCGAGCTCTTCGACGCGCGGGTCATCGGGCTCGACGCCGTCGTCGAGGGCGGCCTCAGCTGCGTCGAGACGGTCCTGCTCGGCCCTCAGATCGGGGTGGGTAGCCAGCACGATGAACACACTGGCTTGGATGGCGGCGCCCAGCGGCCCGAAGATCCGTTCCGTGACCAGCAGGGCTTCCACATCCGACGCTCGCAGGACGCTCGGGGGCAGGTGGCCGAGCCGGTCCGTAACCAGTTCGGAGAGCAGCCCCAGCGGGCTGCCCACCGCCTGCAGGCGCTGGACAGCCGCACGCTGACGTTTGATCTCGGCCTCCCGTGCCGCCAGGGTTTCCTCCAGCCTGCTCAGGATCTGCTCCATGCGCCGGGATTCGTCGAAGGCGGCCCGCATGTCGTCCAGGCTGATGCCGGCTCCTGCCATCTTGCGGACCCACAGAATGCGGATCATGTCTTCGTAGCCGTAGCGGCGGCCGTCCACGCCTCGCTCGGGCTCAGGCAACAGACCGATCTCGTGGTAGTGGCGGATGGCACGCGGGGTGGTCCCGGCGAACGCGGCCGCATCACCGATCTTGACCTGGCGGGGAGGCGTGACGGAGGGATACATCGCAGACCGAGCCTTTCGTGCTGTGGTGCCTCCACCACAGCACATGCCGCTACGGCAGGTGCAACAACACCATCCAGGTCCCACCAGAGCCAGGCCCTTAGCTGCCGCCTGGACCGCTCAAGAACGACGAAGCACCCGGCAACGCTGAGTGACCGCTGGCGGCCACATACCTCCCCACCAAGTGGCCGCCACTGGGGATTGACAGCGGATTCGCTGTGGGGCGCGGCAGCGACCCGCCGTCTCCCCGGCTGGCAACCCGTGGCCCTGGGACACATAAAGACGGGGCGCCGGGCACCGCGGTTCGAGTCAGTGGCAGGTGGCCGGTGTGGTTGAGCCGCTGGCGGCGGGCGCCGTCGGTTCGGGTACGTCCTCGCTGGCGGCCACCGCCGTCGGGGTGGGCTCGACCGTCGGGGAGGGCTCGGCGGTGGGGGTCGGTGGACGCGACGGGCTGGCGGTGGTGGGGCGGGCCGGTGCGCCGTACATGGAGATGTTGGTCTGTTGGGTCTGTTCGGGCGCCATCCGGATTCCTTCGGCCACGGCCTGCCGGCCCCGGTCGTCGGTGACCCGGATCGCGTACGGGCCGGGGCCGAGCCCGCCCTCGATGATCCAGTAGTTGTAGTCGTGCCGTACGGCGGTTTTCCAGCCGCCGCCGGGTGCTCTGGCCTCGACCTTGCTGAGCGGGTTGCCGTGGTTGGTGACGAGTACGGCGAACCACCACTGGAGGCGCCGTCCTTGATGCGGAAGGCGAGCGGGCCGGGCAGAACCGGGTCGACGACGCGCCGGTAGGTGACCGGGACGATGCCCTGGACCGGGTCGGCGATCTTCGCGAACGCCTGACGGGAGAGGTCGATGTGGCCGGGCGGGCATTCGGGGCACTGGTCCATGACCATGACGCGGACCTTGCCCTTGGGGCCGGTCACGTCGAGGTAGCTGCCGCAGGCGGCCGCGTCGTCGTATTCGGTGGGGCCGAGGGCGACGTACATGCGGTTGGCGGGCGGGCCGACGTGGGAGCAGTTGCCACCGCCGCCGTTCGAGTCGTAGAAGGTGGCCTTTCCGTTTCGGGCGGTGGTCGGTACGGCGCAGGCGGCCGGCACGCCGGTCTGCAGGAGGACGGCGAGGCCGGCGACGGCGGTCAGGCCTCCGGCGGCGAGCCAGCGGGCGTACGGCCGGCGGGGCACGCGGCGGTGGCCCCTTATGGTTCGCTCGCTCACGGCGGCTGATGCTGCCCGAGTCGGGGCCGGCACCGCAAGCGGGTCAGATCACCTCGACGGGGTCGCCGACGGTGACGGGGCCGGTGTCGTCGGGGATCAGGTTGACGCCGAAGAGCAGTTTCTGGTCGTGGTTGCGGTGCCGGGCGAGCAGCCGCAGCGGCTGCCGGCCCTTTTCGCCGGTTTCCTGGTCGATGGTGGTGACGAGGCAGCGGGCGCAGGGTTTGACGGCGCGCATGACGATGTTTCCGAACCGGAGGCGGCGGCCGATCCAGTTGTCTTCGGCCCAGGGTTCGGCGTCGCCGACGACGAGGTTGGCGCGGAAGCGGTTCATCGGTATCGGTGCTTCGGCGTCGCCGGCTTCGAGCAGCAGGCTGTTGAGGGCGTCGAGGGAGGCGCTGTTGGTGACCAGCATCGGGTAGCGGTCGGCGAAGCTGACCCGGTCTTCGGGGCGGCTGAGTTCGGTGCCGATGGGTTGGTCGGCGGGGTTGGCGAGCCAGACGAGGCGTACCTTGCGGTCGAGCAGGGTGCTGAGCCAGTCGTCGGCGGCCGGGCCGGCGGGTGTGGCGGCGACCGGGGTGCGGTTGACGAAGATGTGTACGTCGAGCGCGTCGCCGGTCGGCGCCGGTTCGGGTACGTCGAGCGCGGGCCGCCCGGTGGCGTGCAGGGTGAGTCCGCCGCCGGGGCGTGGTGCGGGCCGGACGTGTACGAGTGCGGCGGTGTCGCGTTGGGTGACGCCGGTGCCGTGCTCGTCGACGATGAGCCAGCGGCGGTCGCCGGCGAGGCCCCACGGCTCGACGTGGATGGTGTCGTGGTCGAGCCGGTGGCAGCCCTTGACGGGGTGGGTGTGCAGGGACGCGAGCCGCATCCGGCCAGCCTGCCACAGGGCGGGCGGCGGGCTGCGGGGCCGGGTCTACCAGGCGATTCCGATGCCGTCGCCGGGGAACCAGTGCCGGGCCGGGTTCTCCCGGTAGGCGAGGAAGCGGCGGCCGGTGCGTTCGGCGTGTTCGGCGAGGACGTTGGTGACGGTGACGTTGTCGGTGAGCAGCCGGGCGCCGGGGGCGAGTCTGGGTTCGACGGCTTCGAATTCGCGGCGTTCGTGGGCGACGCTGTGGTCGCTGTCGTGCAGGAAGAGGTCGACGGGGCGGTCGAGGGCGCCGATGCTGGCGATGGAGTCGCCGATGACGAGGTCGACGACGTCGGACCAGGGGCGGGCCTGGGCGAGGTAGCCGGCTTCGGGGTTGATGTCGAGCGAGGTGACCCGGCCGGGGTGGCCGTCGGCGGTGTTGCGTAGGAGGGCGGCGGCGAGCACGCAGGTGCCGAGCCCTTTGTCGACGCCGGTTTCGACGATGTGGGCGGGTCGGGTGGCGCGGACGATGGCGTACCAGCCGATGCGGCGGGCGTAGCGGACGTGGCGGTCGGCGAGGCCGCGCCGGGCGGAGGTGGCGGTGGTTTGTTCGATGTGCCGGCGCAGGGTGTCGTCGGTTTCGATCTCGGCGAGGTAGGTCCGGACCTGGGCGACGGGCAGGTCGCAGGTGACGCTGACGAACCAGGCGAGGTGTTCGCGGCTGAGCGGGGTCAGGTCGTAGGTGTAGTTGTGGTGTTCGCGGGAGGTGAACAGCCAGCGGGCGGAGACGCCGAGGACGCGGGCGTCGTGGCGGGCCACCCGGAGGAGCCTCTTGGGGAACGCGGCGACGGGTGCGAGCGGGGTGCGCGCGATGCGGCGCCGGAGGTTTGTACCGGTCACGCCCGAATATCTATCACAGTCCATGGCAACCGTTGCGCTCTGAATATTTTCATGCATATCCTCGCCTCATGAATCGGAAGAGCCCCGAGGGACCCACCGCCGACCGGGTGCTCGACCTGTTCCAGGGGGTCCGGCTGACCCCGACCCAGCGCCGGATCGCGCACAGCCTGGTGCGGCACACCGCGTCGGCGGCGTACCTGTCGGCGGCCGAGGTCGCCGAACTGGCCGGGGTGAGCCAGCCGTCGGTGACCCGGTTCGCGATGGCGCTCGGCTACGACGGCTACCCGGCGCTGCGCCGCCGGCTGCGGGAGTTCGCCGGTGCCGGGAACGGGACGGCCGCCGGCCCGGCGACCGGCAACGAGTTGCAGCGGGCGGTGCACGACGAGGTCGACAACCTGCACCGGCTCGCCGGACAGCTCGGTGACCGCGACCCGCTGACCGTCGCCGGGTCGCTGCTGGCGGCCAGCCGGCCGCTGCCGGTGCTCGGCCTGCGGTCGGCGGCGCCACTGGCCGCGTACTTCGCCTATTTCGCCGCGAAGGTGCTGCCGGACGTACGAGTCTTGGACTCCGGGGGGAGCCTGCTCGCCGACCGGCTCGACCAGGCCCGGGCCGCCGGGGCGACCGCGCTGCTGGCGATGGTGATGCCCCGCTACCCGCGGGAGTCGATCGAGGCGGTACGCGAGGCGCGGGCCGCCGGGTTGTCGGTGGTGGCGATCACCGACTCGGCGGTCAGCCCGGTCGCCGAGCACGCCGACGTGGTGCTGCCGGCGGCGGTCGGCACGCAGCTCGTCTTCGACCTGCACACCGCGCCGATGACGATGGCGATGGTGCTGTTGCAGGCGATCTGTGACGTGGCGCCGGCCGACGCGCAGCGTCGCCTGGAGCAGTTCGAGCAGTCGGCGGCCAGCCGCAACGTGTTCGTGGCTTGAGCACGCCTGAGAACGCCCGAGCACGCCTGAGAAACGCCCCGAAGGAGGCAGACCGATGGACGGACCGGTTCGCGCGGCGCGCGGGGTGACCCGTACCGCGAAGGGGTGGCCGCAGGAGGCCGCGCTGCGGATGCTGATGAACAACCTGGACCCGGACGTGGCCGAGCGCCCCGACGACCTGGTGGTGTACGGCGGGACGGGCCGGGCGGCCCGGGACTGGCCGTCCTACCGGGCGCTGGTGCGGACGCTGACCGAGCTGGACGACGACGAGACGATGCTGGTGCAGTCGGGCCGGCCGGTCGGGGTGTTCCGCACCCACGAGTGGGCGCCGCGGGTGCTGCTGGCGAACTCGAACCTGGTCGGTGACTGGTCGACGTGGCCGGAGTTCCGCCGGCTGGAGAACCTGGGCCTGACCATGTACGGCCAGATGACCGCCGGTTCGTGGATCTACATCGGGACGCAGGGCATCCTCCAGGGCACGTACGAGACGTTCGCGGCGGTGGCGGCGAAACGGTTCGGCGGCACGCTGGCCGGCACGTTGACGCTGACCGGCGGCTGCGGCGGGATGGGTGGGGCGCAGCCCCTCGCCGTGACGATGAACGGCGGGGCGTGCCTGGTCGTCGACGTCGACCGGGCCCGGCTGGACCGCCGGGTGGCGACCCGTTACCTGGACGTGGTCGCCGCCGACCTGGACGAGGCGGTGGCGCTGGCCACGGCTGCCCGCACCGGGCGGCGGGCGCTGTCGGTCGGGGTGGTCGGCAACGCGGCGACGGTCTTCCCCGAGCTGCTGCGCCGCGGCGTCGAGATCGACGTGGTGACCGACCAGACCAGTGCCCACGACCCGCTGTCGTACGTGCCGGAGGGGGTCGAGCCGGACGAGGCCGGCGACTACGCGCGGGCGAAGCCGGAGGAGTTCACGGCCCGGGCGCGGGCGTCGATGGCGAAGCACGTCGAGGCGATGGTCGGCTTCCTCGACGCGGGTGCCGAGGTGTTCGACTACGGCAACTCGATCCGGGGCGAGGCGCAGCTGCACGGCTACGAGCGGGCGTTCGACTTCCCGGGGTTCGTGCCGGCGTACATCCGGCCGTTGTTCTGCGAGGGCAAGGGGCCGTTCCGGTGGGCGGCGCTTTCCGGCGACCCGGCCGACATCGCGGCCACCGACCGGGCGGTGCTGGACCTGTTCCCGGAGAACGAGGCGCTGGCCCGGTGGATCCGGCTGGCCGGGGAACGGGTCGCGTTCCAGGGGCTGCCGGCCCGGATCTGCTGGCTCGGGTACGGCGAACGGGACAAGGCCGGGGTGCGGTTCAACGAGATGGTGGCCTCCGGTGACCTGTCGGCCCCGGTGGTGATCGGCCGCGACCACCTGGACTGTGGCAGTGTCGCCAGCCCGTTCCGGGAGACCGAGGGGATGCGCGACGGTTCCGACGCGATCGCCGACTGGCCGCTGCTGAACGCCCTGGTGAACACGGCGAGCGGCGCCTCCTGGGTCTCCATCCACAACGGTGGCGGGGTGGGTATCGGGCGGTCGCTGCACGCCGGGCAGGTCTGCGTCGCCGACGGCACCGAACTGGCCGGGCGCAAGATCGAGCGGGTGCTGACCAACGACCCGGGGATGGGTGTGATCCGGCACGTCGACGCCGGCTACGAACTGGCCGCCGAGGTCGCCGGGGAGCACGGCGTCCAGATCCCGATGGCCCGCCCGTGACCGGCTTCCGGGAGCTGTGGGACGAACTCGCCCCGATCGGCCGGGACCCGGTCAGCGGCGGCTACCTGCGCTACGCGTTCACCGAGCCGGAGCGGTGGCTGCGGGACTGGTTCCGCCGGCAGGCCGCCGACCGCGACATGCCGGTCGAGGACGACGGCAACGGCAACCTGTTCGCCTGGTGGGGGCCGGCCGGCGCCGGTGACGCGGTGCTGACCGGCAGCCACTTCGACTCGGTGCCGCACGGCGGCGGCTACGACGGTCCACTGGGGATCGTCAGCGCGCTGCTGGCCGTCGACGCCCTGCGGGAACGCGGGGTCACCCCGACCCGGCCGGTCTGCGTGGCGGCGTTCGCCGAGGAGGAGGGCGCCCGGTTCGGGGTACCGTGCCTCGGGTCGCGGCTGCTGACCGGGGCGATCGAGCCGGAGCGGGCGGCGGCGCTGACCGACCGGGACGGGATCACCTTCGGACAGGCGCTGGGCGGGCCCCCGGCCGGCCCGGTGCCGGGGCTGCTGGGCCGGTTCGGCACGTTCGTCGAACTGCACGTCGAGCAGGGCCGGGCCCTGGTCGACGTGGACGCGCCGGTCGGGGTGGCCAGCGCGATCTGGCCGCACGGCCGGTGGCGGTTCGACTTCCACGGCGAGGCCAACCACGCCGGTACGACCCGGATGGCCGACCGCCGCGACCCGATGCTGACGTACGCGTTCACGGTGCTGGCGGCGAACAAGGAGGCCCGGCTGCGCGGCGCGCACGCCACGGTGGGCCGGGTCGCGGTCGAGCCGAACGCCACCAACGCGGTCCCGGCACTGGTCCGGGGCTGGCTGGACGCCCGGGCCGCCGACCCGGCCGCACTGGATGGTCTGGTCGAGGCGGTACGGGGCAAGGCGGTCGACCGGGCCGGCCGCGACGGCACCACGGTCGCGGTGACCCGGGAGTCGTTCACCGGCGTGGTCGACTTCGACGGGCCGCTCGCCGGGCGGCTCGCCGAACTGCTCGGCGGGGCGCCGGTGCTGCCGACCGGGGCCGGCCACGACGCCGGGGTGTTGGCCGCACACCTGCCGACGGCGATGCTGTTCGTCCGCAACCCGACCGGGGTGTCGCACTCACCGGCCGAGCACGCCACCGACGACGACTGCGTCGCCGGGGTGGCGGCGCTCGCCGACGTGATCGAGGAGCTGGCATGCCGGTGACCCGCTGGCACGCCGCGTACGCCTGGCTCGACGGGCGGCCCGGGCCGGACCCGGACGTACTGGTCGAGGTGACCGACGGGCGGTTCACCGCGATCGACGCCGGCGTGCCGGCCCCGCCGGACGCGACCCGGCTGGCCGGACTGGTGCTGCCCGGGCTCGCGAACGCCCACTCGCACGCCTTCCACCGGGCGCTGCGCGGCCGTACGCACACCGGGGGCGGCACGTTCTGGACGTGGCGGGAGCGGATGTACGACGTCGCCACCCGGCTCGACCCGGACTCCTACCTGGCGCTGGCCCGGGCGACGTACGCGGAGATGGCGCTGGCCGGGATCACCTGTGTCGGCGAGTTCCACTACCTGCACCACGCGCCGGACGGGCGGCCGTACGCCGACCCGAACGCGATGGGTGCCGCGCTGGTCGAGGCGGCGGCGCAGGCCGGCGTACGGCTCACCCTGCTCGACACCTGCTACCTGACGGCGACCGTCGACGGCAAGCCGCTGACCGGCCCGCAGCTGCGGTTCGGTGACGGCGACGCGGCCGGCTGGGCGGCCCGGGTGGACGCGTTCCGGCCGGCCGGTGACCACGCCCGGCTCGGTGCCGCGATCCACTCGGTGCGGGCGGTGCCGGCCGCGCAGCTCGGCGACGTCGCCGGCTGGGCGGCGGCGCACGACGCACCGCTGCACGCGCACCTGTCGGAGCAGCCGGCCGAGAACGAGGCGTGCCTGGCGTACCACGGCACCACGCCGACCGGGCTGCTCGCCGGCGCGGGCGCGCTCGGGCCGCGCACGACGGCGGTCCACGCCACCCACATCACCCGGGCGGACCTGACCACCCTCGGCGGGTCCGGGACCGGGGTGTGCCTGTGCCCGACGACCGAACGCGACCTCGCCGACGGGATCGGGCCGGCGCGGGCGATAGCCGACGCCGGCAGCCCGCTCAGCCTCGGCAGCGACAGCCACGCCGTCATCGACCTGTTCGAGGAGGCGCGGGCGGTGGAGCTGGACGAGCGGCTGCGGACGCGGCGGCGCGGGCACTTCGGCGCCGGGGAGCTGCTGCGGGCCGCCGGCCCCGCCGGCCACCGGGCGCTCGGCTGGACCGACGCCGGCCGGATCGCGGTCGGCGCCCGCGCCGACCTGGTCGCCGTACGCCTCGACAGCGTGCGTACGGCCGGGGTGGAGCCGGTCGGGGCGCTGTTCGCGGCGACCGCCGCCGACGTCGACCTGGTGCTGGTCGACGGTGTCGTGGTGGTCCGCGACGGCCGGCACGTGAACGTGGACGTGCCGGCCGAACTGGCCCGTTCGGTGGCGGTCTCCTACGGGGAGGATGTGGCGTGAACCTGCTGATCGACGACATCGGCGAGCTGGTCACCAACGACCCGGCCCGCGAGGGCCTGCTCGGCATCGTCCGCGACGCCGCCGTCCTGGTCGAGGACGGCCGGATCGCCTGGATCGGCCGGGCCGCCGACGCGCCCGCCGCCGATCACCGGCTCGACGCCGACGGCGCCGCGGTGCTGCCCGGCTTCGTCGACAGCCACGCCCACCTGGTCTTCGCCGGTGACCGGGCCGCCGAGTTCGCGGCCCGGATGACCGGCGAGCGCTACACCGGCGGCGGCATCCGCACCACCGTGTCCGCGACCCGCGCCGCCTCCGACGACGAACTGCGCGGCACCGTGCACCGGCTGCGCCGCGAGGCGCTGCGGCAGGGCACCACCACGATCGAGATCAAGAGCGGGTACGGCCTCAGTGTGCGTCACGAGGCCAGATCCCTGCGGATCGCCCGCGAGGTCACCGACGAGACGACGTTCCTCGGCGCGCACGTGGTGCCGGCCGAGTACGCCGACCGCCCCGACGACTACGTCGGGCTGGTCTGCGGGCCGATGCTGCGGGCGGCGCTGCCGTACGCCCGCTGGATCGACGTGTTCTGCGAGCGGGGCGCGTTCGACGCCGACCACACCCGGGCGATCCTGACCGTCGGGCAGGCGGCCGGCCTCGGCGTACGGCTGCACGCCAACCAGCTCGGCCCCGGACCCGGGGTGCAGCTGGCGGTCGAACTGGGGGCGGCCAGCGCCGACCACTGCACCCACCTGTCGGACGCCGACGTCGACGCGCTCGCCGGCTCCGAGACCGTGGC
The DNA here is from genome assembly GCF_040655695.1 of Polymorphospora sp. NPDC050346. NCBI lineage: Bacteria > Bacillati > Actinomycetota > Actinomycetes > Micromonosporales > Micromonosporaceae > Polymorphospora > Polymorphospora sp. NPDC050346. The sequence continues at coordinate 11,590 of NZ_JBFAKM010000002.1, forward strand.
CACCCTGCTGCCGGGAGCGGAGTTCTCCACCCGGTCGCCGTACCCGGACGCCCGGCGGCTGCTCGACGCCGGGGCGACGGTGGCGCTGGCCACCGACTGCAACCCCGGATCGTCGTACACGTCGTCGATGCCGTTCTGCGTCGCGCTCGCCGTACGCGAGATGGGGATGAGCCCGGCGGAGGCGGTGTGGGCGGCGACGGCCGGCGGGGCGCGGGCGCTGCGCCGCACCGACGTCGGCATGCTGCGCCCGGGGGCCCGCGCCGACCTGACGGTCCTCGACGCGCCGTCGCACCTGCACCTGGCCTACCGGCCGGGGGTTCCACTGATCAGCGAAGTCCTGCACAACGGAGTGCCGCAATGCCTGACGTAGTCGTCCAGCCGACCGGGGTCTCCCCCGCCGACGTGCTCGCCGTGGCGCGCGGCACGGCCAAAGTCACCCTCGCCCCGTCCACCGTGGACGCGATGGCCACCAGTCGATCCATCGTGGACAAGATCGAGCGCGACGGCCGGCCGGTCTACGGCGTCTCCACCGGATTCGGGGCGCTGGCGAACACGTTCGTCGCGCCCGAACGGCGGGCCGAACTGCAACACGCGCTGATCCGCTCACACGCCGCCGGGATCGGCGCCCCGGTGTCGCGCGAGGTGGTCCGGGCGATGATCCTGCTCCGGGTCCGCTCGCTGGCACTCGGCCACTCCGGCGTACGGCCCCTCGTCGCGCAGGCCCTGGTCGACCTGCTCAACCACGACATCACCCCGTGGGTGCCGGAACACGGCTCACTCGGCGCGTCCGGCGACCTCGCCCCGCTCGCCCACTGCGCGCTGGTGCTGCTCGGCGAGGGCTGGGTACTCGCCCCCGACGGGCAGCGCGTCGACGGCGGCGAGGCGCTACGCCGGGCCGGCCTCACCCCGGTCGAACTGTCGGCCAAGGAAGGGCTGGCGCTGATCAACGGCACCGACGGCATGCTCGGCATGCTGCTGCTCGCCATCGACGACGCCGCCCACCTGTTCACCATGGCCGACGTCACCGCCGCCCTGTCGACCGAGGCGATGCTCGGCTCCGACCGGCCGTTCCTGCCCGAACTGCACGCCATCCGGCCGCACCCCGGCCAGGCGGTGTCGGCGGCCAACATCCACCGGCTGCTCCAGGGCTCGGCGATCATGGATTCGCACCGCGACGACCTGGCCCACGCCGTGCAGGACGCCTACTCGATCCGGTGCGCCCCCCAGGTCGCCGGCGCCGCCCGCGACACCCTCGCCTTCGTCGAGACGACCGCCGCCCGCGAACTCGTCAGCGTCGTCGACAACCCGGTCGTACTCCCCGACGGGCGGGTCCTGTCGACCGGCAACTTCCACGGCGCCCCACTCGGCTTCGCCGCCGACTTCCTCGCCATCGCCGCCGCCGAGGTCGGCGCCATCGCCGAACGCCGCGTCGACCGGCTGCTCGACGTGACCCGCTCCCGCGACCTGCCGGCGTTCCTCTCCCCCGACCCCGGCGTCAACTCCGGGCTGATGATCGCCCAGTACACCGCCGCCGGAATCGTCGCCGAGAACCGGCGGCTGGCCGGTCCGGCATCGGTCGACTCGGTGCCGACCAGCGGCATGCAGGAGGACCACGTCTCGATGGGCTGGGCCGCCTGCCGCAAACTGCGTACGGTGCTGGACAACCTGACCAGCCTGCTCGCGGTGGAACTGCTGGCCGGCGTACGCGGGTTGCAGTTGCGGGCGCCGCTGACCCCGTCCCCGGCCGGGCAGGCCGCGGTGGCGGCGGTCGCCGGCTACGCGGGCGAACCCGGCCCGGACATCTACCTAGCCCCGGTCCTGGAGCAGGCGAGAGCGACGGTGTCCGGCAGGGCACTACGCACCACCATCGAATCGACGACCGGCCCCCTGCACTGACCCACCCCGGCGGCCCGGTCGGGCCGTGCGGGCGCCGCGTCGCGCGTGCGCCGCGCGTGTCGCCATGCCGCGTGTGCCGCGTCGCATGTGCCACCGCGGCGCGCCGGGCGTGCGCCGCGTCGATCAAGGACTAACTGTGCCCGTTCTGCCCCGATTCCCACCACGACAACTCCTTGATCGTCGCGGAGGGGCGGGCTGGGGCGGGCACGGGCGGGGCGGCAGGGCGGCGGGCACGGGCGGGGCGGCAATCTGCGTCGAGGGTGATCGTCTGCTGTTCCGCCGGTACCCGTGCGGCGTGTCGGCTGGCTGAGCGGCAGACGATCATCGGTCACCCGTTGGACCTGGCGCGTGGTCGCCGGATGTGCCGTGGCGCCTCACAGCGAATTCGGCGTATCCACAGCGAACTTGCTGTGGACCACAACAGCGGTATCCGCACCGCAGCCGGAACCACCTCGGGCCGCAGCGAGACCGGCCGGCCTCGATCGTCTGTGGTTCAGGTGTTCGACACGCCGTACGCGGAGCGCCTGAACCGCAGACGATCAAAAGCCCACGGGGCGGAGGCAGAGGTCAGCCGGCCAGGGGGATTTTGGCGATCACCTTCGCCAGGGACCGGAACGCCTTGCCGCGGTGGCTGATCGCGTCCTTCTCGGCGGGAGCCAACTCGGCGTTCGTCCGGGTCTGACCCTCGCCGAGGAAGATCGGGTCGTACCCGAACCCGCCCTCGCCGCGCGGCGCCCGCAGGATCCGGCCGGCCTGGCGTCCCTCGACCAGGTGTTCCTTGCCGCCGGGGAGCACCAGCGCGGCGGCGCAGACGAACGCCCCGCCCCGGTGCTCGTCCGGCACGTCACCGATCTGGCCCAGCACCAGGTCGAGGTTGGCCTGGTCGTCACCGTGCCGGCCGGACCAGCGGGCGCTGAACACGCCCGGCATCCCGTTCAGCGCGTCGACGGCCAGCCCCGAGTCGTCGGCGACCGTCGGCAGCCCCGTGTTGCGGCACCCCTCCCGGGCCTTGAGCAGCGCGTTCTCGCCGAACGTCAGGCCGGATTCCGGGACCTCGTGATACTCCGGTACGTCGGACAGCCCCACCAGTTCGACGCGCCGCACACCCAGCGCCTCGTCGAGGATCCGCTGGAGTTCGACAAGCTTCTTGGCGTTACGGGTCGCCAGCAGCAGTTTCGTCATTTGCCCAGCGCCTTCCGCTGCGCCTGCGCCAGCTCGGCACAGCCGGCCACCCCGAGATCGAGCAACGCGTCCAGCTGGTCGCGGGCGAACACCCCGGACTCGCCGGTCCCCTGCACCTCGACGAAGTCACCCTCACCGGTGCAGACGACGTTCATGTCGACCTCGGCGGCGACATCCTCCAGATAGCACAGATCCAGCCGCGGCTCGCCCTCGATGACGCCGACGCTGACCGCGGCCACCGACCGGTGCAGCACCTTCGCCGGCTTACCGGCCAGCGCCTTGCGCTCGGCCAGCCAGTCGACCGCGTCGGACAGGGCCACGTACGCGCCGGTGATGGCCGCCGTACGGGTGCCGCCGTCGGCCTGGAGCACGTCGCAGTCGAGCACGATCGAGTTCTCGCCGAGTGCCTTCAGGTCGATCGTCGCCCGCAGGCTGCGGCCGATCAGCCGGGAGATCTCGTGGGTACGCCCGCCGACCCGGCCCTTCACGCTCTCCCGGTCCGACCGGGTCGTGGTCGCGCGGGGCAGCATCGAGTATTCGGCGGTCACCCAGCCGAGCCCCGAACCCTTGCGCCAGCGGGGAACCCCCTCGGTGACACTCGCGGTGCACAACACCCGGGTGTCGCCGAACTCCACCAGCACCGAGCCCTCGGGGTGCATGCTCCACTGCCGGGTCAACGTCACCGGTCGGAGTTGGTCGGGCCGCCGCCCGTCAGGTCGCGCCATCCCGACACCCTATTGGTGGCCGGATCAAGCCTGCCGGCCGGGATCAGAGTTCGTAGCGGGCGCCCGGCCGGACGATTTCCAGCGGGCCGTCGAACGCCGACTCGGCCTCCTCCAGGGTGGTCGCCTCGCTGCCCCAGGCGGTCACCAGGTGGGTGAGCAGCAGTTTGCCCACCCCCGCCTTCGTCGCGATCTCGCCGGCCTCCCGGCCGGTCAGGTGCAGGTCGGGCGGATTGTCGACCTCGTCGAGATAGCTCGCCTCGCACAGGAACAGGTCGGCGCCGTGCGCCAGCCGGATCAGCGCGTCGCAGGGTGCGGTGTCCGACGAGTAGGTGATCACCCGGTTCTGCCACTCCAGGCGCACCCCGTACGTCTCCACGGGGTGGTTGACCCGGTCGACGGTCACCGTGAACGGGCCGATCGGGAAGCTGCCCGGCTGGAGCCCGTAGAAGGTGTAGACGTCGTCGACCGAGTCCGGCTCGTTGCTGTATGCGCCCGCGATCCGGTCCGGGGCGCCGGCCGGGGCGTACACCGGCAGCGGGGGCAGCGGCCCCTGCGGGGCGTACCGGCGGACCACGATGTAGGTGCACGCGTCGAGCATGTGGTCGCCGTGCAGGTGGGTGAGCAGGATCGCGTCGACGGCGTAGAGCCCCGCGTAGCGCTGCAACGCGGACAGCGAACCGGAGCCGAAGTCGATCAGGAGGCGGAAGCCGTCGGCCTCCACCAGGTAGGCCGAGCAGGCCGAGTCGGGCCCCGGGAAACTGCCGGCGCAGCCCAGGACGGTCAGCCGCATCCGACTGTCCCGGAGGGGTCGCCGGCCACCGACAGCCCGCCGACCGTTGTGCTGAAGATCCGTACTGGCGAGTCCGTCACGGCACGCAGCCTACGCGGTGACCAGCATGGCGACGAAAGGTCTGATCCAACTTGTCATCAAGGCGACACCACCGGAGGGTACGCCGCCTGCGGGTTGCGACCGACCGCACCGTTACGCGCCGTCACACAGATCCGTTGCACAGCGTGAAGGTCCACGGGTACGCGTGGACCGCGACAGATCGCAGGACGGTGACACGTGGCCCCGCAAGCTGACAGCCCATCGCTCGGCGCCGGCACACTGCCCGCCGAGGTGGACCCGGAGGCGGTTACCGAACCGATTCCGACGCCGGCGGTTCCGGTAGCGCAGCGCCACGATCCGGACCTGTCGACGGCGACTCCGCCGGACGCCACCGAGCCGGTGGAAGCCGCGCCGGAAAGCGGGTCCGGTACCGAACCGGCGCCGCGCCGGAGCGGAAACGCGGCGCCCGACCGACCGTTCTGGGTGCAGCGGGCGGCGAGCGACACCACCGTACGGCTCGGCTCCCGCGACGAGGTCTTCCTTCCCCGGCGCGGGCTGGCGAGCCTGTTCCGGCTGCCCGGCGCCGGGGACCCGGCGCCCGACGGCCGACGGATGGTCGGGTTGTGCACCTGGGCGACCGCGCTGGGCCTGGTCGGCATGGCCGTGGCGCTGCGCGGCCTGTACGCGATCCTGTCCGGCACCGACCCGTTCTGGTACGAGCCGGCGCTGATCATCGGCGGCCTGGCGGGGATCACGCTGACCGTCGGCGGCTTCCTGTCGATCCAGCGGCGCCGGCTGCCGTGGCTGATGCTGGGCGGCGCGACGGTGCCGCTGCTGCTGAACCTGGTCCTGACGATCGTCGCCCTCTGACGCCCCGGCGCCCCGCCGGAAAGACGTACGCCGGCCGCGGATGCCGCGGCCGGCGTCGTCGGGTTCAGGCGTGGAAAGGAATCAGGTCAGGCCCAGAGCTGGCCTTCGAGGGCGTCCTCGGCGTCGGAGAGGGTGCCGCCGTACGCGCCGGTCGACAGGTATTTCCAGCCGCCGTCGGCCACCACGAACGCGACATCGGCCCGACGCCCCGCCTTGACCGCCTCGTGCGCGACCGCCAGGGCGGCGTGCAGGATGGCGCCGGTGGAGAACCCGGCGAAGATCCCCTCGACCTCGACAAGCTGCCGGGTACGCAGCACCGCGTCGCGGGTGCCGACGGAGAACCGCCGGGTCAGCACGGACGCGTCGTAGAGCTCCGGCACGTAGCCCTCGTCGATGTTGCGCAGCCCGTAGACCAGCTCGCCGTATCGCGGTTCGGCGGCGATGATCTCGATGCCCTCGACCTTCTCCCGCAGGTAGCGCCCGGTGCCCATCAGGGTGCCGGTGGTGCCCAGCCCGGCGACGAAGTGGGTGATCGAGGGCAGGTCGTGCAGCAGCTCGGGGCCGGTCGACTCGTAGTGGGCGCGGGCGTTGGCCTCGTTGCCGTACTGGAAGAGCATCACCCAGTCCGGGTGCTCGGCCGCGATCTGCTTCGCGGTCGCGACCGCCTGGTTGGAACCGCCCGCCGCCGCCGAGAAGATGATCTCGGCGCCGTACATGCGGAGCAGCTGGACCCGCTCGGCGGAGACGTTCTCCGGCATCACGCAGACCAGCCGGTAGCCGCGCAGCTTGGCGACCATGGCCAGCGAGATGCCGGTGTTGCCGCTCGTCGGCTCCAGGATCGTGTCGCCGGGGCGGAGCCGCCCGGCGCGTTCGGCCTCGCGGACCATGAACAGCGCCGGACGGTCCTTGATGCTGCCGGTCGGGTTACGGTCCTCCAGCTTCGCCCACAGCCGCACCGGCGGCGCCCCGTCGGGCACCGTCGGCGAGAGCCGGGGCAGGCCCACGAGCGGCGTGCCGCCGCAGGCGTCGAGCAGGCTGTCGTACCGTGCCATGCCGGCCCGGCCTCAGCGGGCGGCGACCGGCGCGCGGTGGCCGAGCATCGCGGCCGCGGCCGCGAACCCGAACGCACCACCGGCCACGGCCGGCAGGATGGTCACGCTGTCGCCGTCGGACAGCTTGGCGTCCAGCGCGCCGAGGAAACGGACGTCCTCGTCGTTGACGTAGACGTTGACGAAGCGGTGCAGGGTGCCCTCGTCGGTGACGAGCCGGCCGCGCAGGCCGGCGAACTTGGCGTCCAGGTCGGCCAGGAGTCCACCCAGGGTGTCTCCACTGCCCTCGACGACCTTCGCGCCACCGGTGTAGGTGCGCAGGATGGTGGGGATACGAACCTCGATAGCCATTGACGTGCTCCTAAGAAACGACGGTGATCGGGAGAAAGACTGCGGTGGGTCGGGCTGCTGCGGGAATCAGCGACCGGAACACTCGTAGTCGACCGTCGTCGGGCTCTGCCCGAACATGTAGGACTGGACCGCGTTCGGGTCCACGTTCGCATCGACGATCCGGACCGGCTCCTCGGTGATCACCCCGTCCACGATGCGGAACGAGCGGATCTCCTCGGTGTCGGGGTCACGGGTCGACACGAGCAGGTAGTGGGCGCCCGGTTCGCCGGCGAACGACACATCGGTGCGCGACGGATACGCCTCGGTGGCGGTGTGCGAGTGGTAGATCACGACCGGCTCCTCGTCGCGGTCGTCCATCTCGCGCCACACCCGCAACTGCTCCATCGAGTCGAACTCGTAGAAGGTCATCGAGCGGGCGGCGTTGTCCATCGGGATGTGCCGGGTCGGCACGTCGGACCCGGCGGGACCGGCGACGACGCCACACGCCTCGTCCGGATGGTCCCGGCGGGCGTGAGCGACGATCGCGTCGATGATCGCCCGGTCGATGGTCAGCACGAGGGCCAGCCTACCGCCTCACCAGCGTCCGGTGCCGGTCCTGTCCACCACGTGGTCGGCGTCACCGCCCGGACGTCCCTAGCGGCACCGCCGCCGCTCCCGGCCCGCGCGGTTCAGTCGATCAGCGCGTTGAGCAGCGACTCCTGCAGATAACCCAGGTAGGCGTAGACGGAGAGCTGGAAGACCCGCGACGAGGTCGGGTCCTGCAACACCGCGTCGTCGAGTTCCTCGCCGAGATCGGTGCCGTCCTTCAGGTCGAGGCGCACCCCCATCGCCAGCCGGGCGTCGTTCAGCGCCCGCAGCCACGCCTCGGCCGCCTCGCCGTCGAGGCGTACCTCGCCGCCGCTGGCGTCGGGGAGGGCGGCGAGGACCGCGCCCGCCTGGTCGATCTTGGCGGTCTTCAGGTCGCCCTCGGTGTAGAGGCGGAACTCGGCCGACTCGGTCGGCTCGTCGGGGTAGGCGTCCGGAAAGAGGCGGCCCACCACCGGGTCGTCGTGGTCGAACCCGTCGGTGAGCAGGCCCACCACCTCGCCGGCGACCTTGCGCAGCACCCGCACCTCGTCGGTGGCGAAGGTGGCGACACAGTACTCACCCTGACGCCGGAACATGCTCACGCCGCCCCCTCGCTCCGCTCGGGGTCGGCGTGCCAACCCCTGAACCCGACGGTTCCCTCGCTCCGCTCGCTCACGGCCCTCTCGCTCCGCTCGCTCATGACTTGTCGACCGTCGCCCACAGACCGTACGCGTGCAGCCGTGAGGCGTCGTGCTCCATCCGCTCGCGGGCGCCGCTCGACACCACCGCCCGGCCCTTGTGGTGCACGTCGAGCATGAGCCGTTCGGCCTTCTCCTTGCTGTAGCCGAAGAGCTTCTGGAAGACCCACGTCACGTAGGACATGAGGTTGACCGGATCGTCCCAGACGATCGTCACCCACGGCCGGTCCTCGGCCGGCACCTCTTCGGTGATCGGGACCTCTGCCGGTGCAACCTGTGGAGCCGCCATGGCACCCATCGTGCCACCGATGCCGGGGAACCGATGAACCGGAACCGCCACAGATGTCCGGTCCGCTGTGCCGTTTTCCGGCGATCGGGCCGGCAGCCGGGTGAGCAGGCCGGAAGTCCGGTGATCAGGCCAGCAGGATGCCGTGGTCGAGCGCCTCGGTGGTCACGAGCGTGAGCGAACGGCCGGCGGCGCCGTACCGCCGGGAGGTTTCGGCCAGCAGTTCCAGTTCGACGGCGCGTACCGCACGCTGCAGCCAGGCCCGGGCCCGCGCCGGATCGGCGTTGGTCGGGTTGCGCCAGTGGCCGTAGCAGCCGGCGGACAGCGCCAGCCCGAAGGGCGGCAGCACCGCCGGTGCCGCCGGCGCCGGGTATGCCTGGAGTGCCGCCACCGCCGCCGGACCGGTGACCGTGGCGACCCCGGCGGTCGTGGTGACCAGGAGCACCCGCTCGAGACCGGGCGCGGCCGGGTCGTCGGCGAGCCCGCGGCGTACCGCGACGGCCAGCCGGTGCCGGACGTCCCGGTCGGTGCGGTCGAAGAGGCGGCGGGCGGTCTCCTCGACGATCCGGGCCAGTTCCGCGTCCGCCGTGGCCGTGGCGAGCACCGACAGCGCGTGCAGTTCCCGGTCGAACCGGTCCGGCAGGCCGGCCGGCCCGGCACCGGCGACGATGTCGCGCAGGCAGCGCAGGTGGATGCCGGCGAGTTCGACGGCGAGCCGCTGCCGGGCCAGGTGCGCGGCCGAGCGGACCAGCCGGTCCAGCCACGCCGCCCAGTCCGCGTCGGGTGCGTCGGCGACGACCCGTACGGCGCCGGTGGCCGGGGGCGGTGGCCGGTCGGCGCTTCGGCGCAGGTCGGTCACACCGGCCCACTCGACCAGGGCCCGGCGCAGGTCGGCCGGGTCGGCACCGGCCGGGTCGACGGCGCACCACGGCGCCCCGGCGAGCGCCGGAACCGCCGCCAGCACGGCGGAACGCTGCGCGGCCGTCCCACCGTCGGCAGCCGCGGCCGGGTCGGGAGCCGGCGTGACGACGAACAGCACCGGTACGCCCGCCCGGGCGGCCCCGGCCAGCAGGGCGATCTCCGGCCGGTCCGGTTGCCGGCCGGCGGGCAGCACGAAGAGCAGCGCGCCCCGGGCGGCCACGTCGAGCAGCAGCCGTGTCCCGGCGGCGTCCAGGTCGTCGGTGTCCGGTGCGTCGACCAGGGTGAAGTGGCGCAGCAGCGGGTCGGGCAGCGACACCTCGATCCGCCGGGGTGGGCGGGTCCGTGGGCTGTCCGGCGCGTACGGCTGTGGCTCCCGGCGCCCGGGCAGGTGGGCGACCACGGCCGGGTCGGCCGCGTGCCCGACGACCAGGAACGCGTTGCCGGACGGCCTCGACAGCGGCACCGCCCCGCCGAGCAGCGCGCCCAGCACCGCGCCGTGCCCGGATGGGCCGGCGACGACGACGGCCAGCGGCTCGTCGGGGACCGCGGCGGCCAGCGTGGTCCGCAGCCGTACCGGGCGGCGCCGGCGCGGAATCCGGACCGCCCCCGTCCCGGACCGCGGCGCCGGATGGCGCGCGTCTCCCGGACCGGGCGGATCCTGGGTGGGCAGCAGCGTGGCAGGCTCCATGGCGGTGGCCTCCTCGACGCCGGTGGACCGGCGGCGGAGCGGACGACCGGAACGCCGCACCGCCGGCCCCTCACGTCAGGGGTGGTGACGCTTCTCAACTGGTGACCGGGATCGCAACTGAGACTGCGGCCCGTCGACGGAACTCACGCACGGCATGGCGTGCCCTGCTCCGCGGACGGACCCGTGGCGCGGTGTCGGCCGCACGGAGGGGCTCCGCCTGCTGATCGCGGCGGCGACCGGCGGCAATGGTTGGGCCCATTCTCAGCGCGCCGGCCGGCGTTGGCAAGAGCCGTCCGGCCATGCGTTTCCGCGCCCCGGCGCCGCCGTGCGGCCGGTGTGACCGGCGGCACCCGGCCGGCCCGGCCCGGCGGGACCGGCCCGGACCTCGGCGACGGCCCGCGGACACAGCACCTAGGCTCTCAGGAGTGACCACCTTGCACCCCACGCTGCTCACCGACCAATACGAACTGACGATGGTCAACGCCGCCCTGAAGGACGGCACGGCCGACCGGCGCTGCGTATTCGAGGTGTTCACCCGACGGCTGCCGACCGGCCGCCGCTACGGTGTGGTCGCCGGCACCGGCCGTCTCGTCGAGATGCTGCGCGACTTCCGCTTCGCCGAGGACGACCTCGCCTACCTGCGGCGGGCCGGAATCGTCGACGCCGACACCGCCAAGTGGCTGGCCGACTACCGCTTCACCGGCGACATCGACGGCTATCCCGAGGGTGAACTCTTCTTCCCCGGCTCGCCGATCCTGACCGTGTCCGGCACCTTCGCCGAGTGCGTGGTGCTGGAGACGCTGGTGCTGTCGGTGCTCAACCACGACTGCGCGATCGCCGCCGCGTCCGCCCGGATGGTCACCGCCGCCCGGGGCCGCGCCGTCATCGAGATGGGCGCGCGACGCACCCACGAGCAGGCCGCGGTCGCCGCCGCCCGCGCCGCCTACCTCGCCGGCTTCGCCTACACCTCCAATCTGGCCGCCGGCCACCGCTACGGCATCCCGACCGCCGGCACCGCCGCCCACGCGTTCACGCTGCTGCACGACGACGAGCCGGCCGCGTTCGCGTCGCAGGTCGCCGCGCTGGGCAAGAACACCACGCTGCTGGTCGACACGTACGACATCGCGCAGGGCATCCGCAACGCCATCGCCGTCGCCGGACCGGACCTGCTGGCCGTACGGATCGACTCCGGCGACCTGTCGGTGCTGGCCCAGCACTCCCGGGAACTGCTCGACTCGCTCGGCGCGACCGAGACGAAGATCATCGTTTCGGGTGACCTCGACGAGTACGCCATCGCCGCGCTCGCCGCCGAGCCGGTCGACATGTACGGCGCCGGCACGTCGGTGGTGACCGGCTCCGGAGCCCCGACCGCCGGCCTGGTCTACAAGCTCGTCGAGGTCGACGGCCGGCCCGTGGTGAAGCGGTCGGAGAACAAGGCCACCGTCGGTGGGCGGAAAGTCGCCGTACGCCGGCACAAGCCGACCGGCACCGCCACCGAGGAGATCGTCGTCTCGCAGGGCGTACCCGATCACAAGCCGAACGACCGGCTGCTGCAGACGTCGTACGTCATCAGTGGCGAGCCGGCGGCCCAGCCGCCGCTGGCCGCCGCCCGCGACCATCTGCGTCAGTGCCTGATCTCGATACCGTGGGAAGGGCTCAAGCTCTCCGCCGGTGACCCCGCGATCCCGGTCACCGTCGTACCGACAAGCTGAAAGGTCTGCCCCCAATGGCCCGAGCCCTGATCATCGTGGACGTACAGAACGACTTCTGCGAGGGCGGTTCCCTCGCCGTCGGCGGCGGTGCCGAGGTCGCCGAGGCGATCTCGCGGGTGCTGGCCGGCAACGACGGTGGCTGGGACCACGTCGTCGCGACCAAGGACCACCACATCGACCCGGGCGCCCACTTCGGCAACCCGCCGGACTTCGTGTCGTCGTGGCCGGCGCACTGCGTCGTCGGCACCGACGGCGTCGAGTTCCACCCCAAGCTGGCCACCGACCGGGTGGAGGCGGTGTTCCACAAGGGCGAGTACGCGGCGGCGTACTCGGGCTTCGAGGGACGGGCCGACGGCGACGTCGGCCTGGCCGACTGGCTGCGCGCCCGCGACGTCGACACGGTCGACGTGGTGGGGATCGCGACGGACCACTGCATACGCGCGACCGCGCTGGACGCGGCACGGGAGGGCTTCGCCACGACGGTGCTGCTCGACCTGACCGCCGGCGTGTCCCGGGTCACGACCGACCTGGCGCTCAACGACCTGCGTTCCGCCGACGTCACCCTGACCGGCACCCCGTCCGTCCAGTAGCCCACCCGGCCCGCCGCGCGGGCCCCGCCCGTGGGGCCCGCGGGGCCGCCCGTGGGGCCCGCCCCATGGGGTCGCCCCGTGGGGTCGCCCCGCGGGGTCGATCAAGGAGAAGTCGGGGGTGTTCCGCGGCTTTCGCGGCATGATCTGCCCTTGATCGACCCGGGCGGGCGGGTGGGCCGGCGCGGGGCCACCGGGTGGGCCGGCGCGGGGGTGGGAATCCGGTGGCGGGGGCGTCGTACCCAGGGGCGAGGATGTCCCCGGAGGTACGCACCAACATGAAGCTCACCCCTTACCGTCAGGCGCTCGGGCTGCCCGGCATCCGGCCGCTGCTGCTCATCGCCGTACTCGCCCGGGTGCCGGTGACCGCGGCCGGCATCACCTTGACCCTGCACGTCGTACTCGACCTCGAGCGCGGCTACGCGGCGGCCGGGCTCGTCGGCGGCGCCATGACGGTCGGCACGGCGATCGGCGCACCACTGCTCGGCCGGCTCGTCGACCGGCACGGTCTACGTCCCGTTATCGCCGTCACCACCGTCGCCGAGGCGATCTTCTGGGCGGTCGCCCAGGCGCTGCCGTATCCGGTGCTGCTGGTCGCCGCCTTCTTCGGCGGGCTGCTCACCCTGCCGGTCTTCTCCGTGGTCCGGCAGTCGATCGCGGCGCTCGCCCCCGAGGCGCACCGGCGTCCGGCGTACGCGCTCGACTCGATGTCGGTCGAACTGTCGTTCATGATCGGTCCGGCGCTCGCCGTGTTCCTGTCGACGGCGCTCTCGCCCCGGGTGACGATGCTCGCCGTCGGCAGCGGGATCGTCCTGTCCGGTATCACCCTTTTCCTGTTCAACCCGCCGGTCCGCACCGCCGCCGAGAAGGCCACCGCCGCGGCCCCCGTACGGCGCCGGGAGTGGCTGACGCCGCGACTGGTGGGCGTACTCGCGGTCAGTGCCGCGGCGACCCTGGTCCTCGGCGGCACGGACGTGGCGGTGGTCGCCGTGCTGCGGGAGTCCGGCCAGGTGGCGTGGACCGGGCTGGTCCTCGCCGTCTGGGCCGCTTACTCGCTGGTGGGTGGGTTCGCGTACGGCTCCGCGTCGCGACCGGTCCCGCCGGTCGGGCTGATGGGCGCGCTCGCGCTCTGCACCATCCCGGTCGGGCTCGGCGGCGGCCAGTGGTGGCTGCTGGCGATCGCGCTGCTGCCGGCCGGGGCACTGTGCGCCCCGACGATCGCCGCGACCGCCGACGCGGTGAGCCGGCTGGCGCCGGCGTCCGCCCGGGGTGAGGCGATGGGCCTGCACGGCTCGGCGATGACGGTCGGGATCGCGCTGGGGGCACCCCTCGCCGGCGCCGTGATCGACGCCTCCAGCCCGGCCTGGGGCTTCGCCGCCACCGGCGCGGTCGGGGCGCTCGTGGCGCTCCTCGCCCTGCCCGCCGGACTCCGGCGACGCCGCGCTCCCCTGGTCCCCGTCGAGGTCTGACCGGGCGGCCGGCCCGACGACAGCACGCGGCCCCGGCAGCACGCCGCCGTGCCCGCCCCGGCAGCACGCCAGGGCCGCGCCGCCCCCGGCGGCACGCCGGGCCGCGCCAGCCCGAGCAGGTGTTGATCTGAGCGGGAGGGACCTTATCGGCCGCCGGTAGGGTCTCTCCCGCTCAGATCGACGTCATCCCGCGCGGCGGGCGGTCGCAGCGCTGCCAGCCCGGCGGCAAAGGGCAGCACAGACGAAAGCGCCGGCCCCCCGTACGGAGGCCGGCGCTTCGCGAGTGGTGCGGGTCAGCGGCGGTCGAGGTCGCTCGCCACGTCCTCGGTGTAGCTGGCGCCGCCGTCGGACTCGCTCGTCAGCGGCTTCGCGCCACCCTCGGGCGGCCCGGCCAGCGACTGGTGGCCGGCGGCCAGGTGCGGGAACTTCAGGTCGAACGCGGGCCGCTCGGAGCGGATCCGGGGCATCCGGTCGAAGTTGCGCAGCGGGGGCGGGCAACTGGTCGCCCACTCCAGCGAGTTGCCGTGGCCCCACGGGTCGTCGACCTCGACGATGGGGCCGGTCTTGTACGACTTCCAGCAGTTCCAGATGAACGGCAGGGTCGAGATACCGGTGATGAACGACCCGATCGTGGAGATCGTGTTGAGCGTGGCCCAGTTGTCCATCGGCAGGTAGTCGGCGTAGCGACGGGGGAAGCCGTCGTTGCCGAGCCAGTGCTGCACGAGGAACGTGGTGTGGAAGCCGATGAGGGTCATCCAGAAGTGGATCTTGCCGAGGCGCTCGTCGAGCATCCGGCCGGTCATCTTCGGGAACCAGAAGTAGATGCCGGCGAACACCGCGAACACGATCGTGCCGAAGAGCACGTAGTGGAAGTGCGCGACGACGAAGTACGAGTCGGAGACGTGGAAGTCGATCGGCGGGCTGGCGAGCAGCACGCCGGACAGGCCGCCGAAGAGGAACGTCACCAGGAAGCCGATCGACCACAGCATCGGTGTCTCGAAGCTGATCTGGCCGCGCCACATGGTGCCGATCCAGTTGAAGAACTTCATACCGGTCGGTACGGCGATGAGGAAGCTCAGGAAGCTGAAGAACGGCAGCAGCACCTGGCCGGTGGCGAACATGTGGTGCGCCCACACGCTCATCGACAGGGCCGCGATGGCGATGGTGGCGCCGACCAGGCCCTTGTAGCCGAAGATCGGCTTACGGGAGAAGACCGGGATGATCTCGCTGACGATGCCGAAGAACGGCAGCGCCACGATATAGACCTCGGGATGGCCGAAGAACCAGAAGAGGTGCTGCCAGAGCAGTGGGCCGCCGGTCTCCGGGGCGTAGACGTGGGCGCCGAGGATCCGGTCGGCGGCGAGCGCGAACAGCGCGGCGGCCAGCAGCGGGAAGACCATGATCACCAGGAGGCTGGTGACCAGGATGTTCCAGGTGAAGATCGGCATCCGGAACATCGTCATGCCGGGCGCGCGCAGCGTCAGGATCGTGGTGATCAGGTTGACGCCGCCGAGGATGGTGCCCAGACCGGAGATGGCCAGACCGACGATCCACATGTTGGCGCCGACGCCCGGCGAGTGCTCGACGCTGCTCAGCGGGGCGTACGCGAACCAGCCGAAGTCGGCCGCGCCACCCGGGGTGAGGAAGCCGGCCATGGCGAGCGTGCCACCGAAGAGGTAGAGCCAGTACGCGAAGCTGTTCAGCCGGGGGAACGACACGTCGGGCGCGCCGATCTGGATCGGCACGATGTAGTTCGCGAACGCGAAGACGATCGGCGTCGCGAAGAACAGCAGCATGATCGTGCCGTGCATGGTGAAGAGCTGGTTGTACTGCTCCGGGGAGAGGAACTGCAGCCCGGGCTGGGCCAGCTCGGCCCGCATGATCAGCGCCATCAGGCCGCCGATCAGGAAGAACACGAAGGCGGTGATCATGTACATGATCCCGATCTGCTTCGCGTCCGTCGTACGCAGGATCCGCGCGATGGCCGAGCCCTTTACCGGCTGATGGACCGGCCAGGGCCGGGTCACGATCGGCTTCGGTCCGACGGTGGTCACGAGCGGCCTCCGGTTCTCGTTGGTCACACTCGGCACGCGCTCGTCGTTGACGCTCTGTCGTTGATCCGCGGGCGTACCTCGCAGCGAGGATAGTCCCCTCTACCGGCGGGTTTTGCGGCGGGTGGTGGTGCAGGGCCGATGGCTATATCGGATCGACCAGCAGACGGTAGTGCTCGGCGAAGATCCGCCCGCCCCGCCCACGCAGCAGCGGGTCGCGCAGCGCGGCCGGGACGTCACGCGTCCGCTCCCGGTCGCGGGTACGGTCCAGCACCCACTTCGTACGCGGCCGGCGGCGGCTCTCGTACGTCTCCAGCGCCGCTTCGACGTCGTCACCGTGACGCAGCGTGTCGGCGAGCACGACCGCGTCCTCGAAGGCCATGGCGGCGCCCTGGGACAGGGTCGGTGAGGTGGCGTGGGCGGCGTCACCGACGAGGACCACCCGGCCACGTGACCAGCGCCCGAGTTCGACCTCGTCGGTCCGGGCCACCTGGATCCTGTCGATCGCCTCGATGATCTCCGGTACCGGGTCGCCGTAGTCGGCGAACAGTTCGGCGAGCCGGGCCCGGGGATCGTCGGGCAGGGTGTCGCCGGCCTCGTCGGCGTAGCAGTAGAGCCGGCCGGCCCCCATCGGCACGGCGATGAACCCGGACCGCCGGCCGAGCAGCCCGGTCCACTCGGTGATCTTGGGGCCGCCGGTGACGACACTGCGATAGACGATCTGACCGACCGGGCGGGCCGCGCCACCGAGCGCGGCGAGCGAGCGGACCGCGGAGCGGCGGCCGTCGGCGCCGACGACCAGGTCGAATTCGGCGCTGGTGCCGTCGCCGAAGCCGACCGTGACGGTCCGGGCGCCGAGGTGGAGCCCGGTCACCCCGGTCTCGTGGTGTACGTCGCCACCGGCGGCGGTGAGCAGCACCCGGTGCAGTTCGGACCGGGGCAACGCCCGGCACTCGCCGACCCCGTCCCAGAGCCCGAGCAGGTCGACCTCGCACAACGGGCGGCCACGCTGGTCGAGGAAGTGCTGGCGGGTGATGACCTCGCCGAGGCGCTGGACCGGGCCGTCGACGTCGAGGGCGCGCAGCGCCCGGGCGGCGTTGCCGGGCAGGTAGATCCCCGCGCCGGGGACGGCCGACGCGGGGAGTTGCTCCACCACCCGGGGGCGGAAGCCGGCGAGGCGCAGGGCCCGCGCGGTGGCCAGCCCGGCGATGCCCGCCCCCACGATGAGGACGCGCAGGGAGGATCCGCCCATTTGTGCAACGCCTCCGAGGGGTTGGGCACGCGTTGAAGCCAAGAGACTACTTCGCGCGACGGCGCCGCGACAGACCCCTCCGGTGGAAGATCAGCGCTGGACCCGGGCTCCGCCTCCCTTGACCAGCGACTCAACCTCCTTGAGGCTCGCCATCGAAGTGTCGCCGGGGGTGGTCATCGCCAGCGCCCCGTGGGCCGCGCCGTACTCGATGGCCGTCGCGAGATCGCCCTTCTCCAGCAGGCCGTACGCGAGACCGGACGCGAAGCTGTCACCGCCGCCGACCCGGTCCATGATCTCCAGGCCGGGACGGTGGGTGGCCTCGACGAAGCCGCTCTCCGCCGACCACGCGACCGCGCCCCAGTCGTTGACGGTCGCCGTGCGCACCGTACGCAGGGTGGTGGCGACCACGGAGAAGTTGTCGTACTCCTTGGTGACCTCGCCGATCATCTTCTGGAAGTTGGCGACGTCGAGCTCGGACAGGTTCTCGTCGGTGTCGGGCACCTCGAAGCCGAGCGAGGCGGTGAAGTCCTCCTCGTTGCCGATCATCACGTCGACGTAGCGGGCCAGCCGGCGGTTGACCTCCTGGGCCCGGGCCTGTCCACCGACCGCCTTCCAGAGGCTGGGGCGGTAGTTCAGGTCGTACGAGATGACCGTGCCGTGCCGGCGGGCGGCGGACATGGCGGCCTCGATGGTGTCCGGGGTGATCTCGGACAGGGCCGCGTAGATGCCGCCGGTGTGCAGCCAGCGCACACCGAGGGTGCCGAAGAGGTGGTCCCAGTCGACGTCGTCGGGCCGCAGCTGGCTGGCGGCGGTGTGCCCCCGGTCGGAGGTGCCGACCGCGCCGCGTACGCCGAACCCGCGCTCGGTGAAGTTGAGGCCGTTGCGGACCGAGCGGCCGAGCCCGTCGTACGGCACCCACTTGACGAACGACGTGTCGACGCCGCCCTGCAGGACCAGGTCCTCCAGCAGCCGGCCGATCTCGTTGTCGGCGAACGCGGTGACCACCGCGGTGCGCAGCCCGAAGCAGCGGCGCAGCCCGCGGGCGACGTTGTATTCACCGCCGCCCTCCCAGGCCCGGAAGTTGCGGGCGGTGCGGACCCGCCCCTCGCCCGGGTCGAGCCGCAGCATGATCTCGCCGAGCGACACCAGGTCGTAGCGGCACTGGTCGGCGGGCCGGATCTGGAGCATCGTCACGCCTCCGGGGCGGGTCGGGCGGCGGCGACGGCCGCCGCGGTGAGGGCGGTGACCTCGTCCCACCGGCCGGCGCGCAGCAGGTCGGGGGCGACCATCCAGGTGCCGCCGACGGCGAACACGGACGGCACGGCGAGGTAGTCGGCGAGGTTGCCGGTGTTGACCCCGCCGGTGGGGATGAACCGGACCGAGCGGAACGGCGCGGCCAGCGCCTTGATCATCGGAATTCCGCCGAGCTGCTCGGCGGGGAAGAACTTGACGATCTCCAGCCCGGCGTCGAGCGCCATCTGGATCTCGGTGGCGGTGGCCACGCCGGGGAAGATCGGCAGGCCGAGTTCCTGGCAGCGCTTGACGACGCTCGGGCTGAAGCCGGGGCTGAGCACGAACTTCGCGCCGGCCTCGGCGGCCTGGTCGACCTGGGCCGGGGACAGCACGGTCCCGGCGCCGACGAGCAGGTCGGGGTTGGTGGACATGGCGCGGATGGCGTCCGCGGCGGCGGCGGTACGGAAGGTCACCTCGACGCTGCGCAGGCCGCCGGCGACCAGGGCGTCGGCGAGCGGGGTGGCGGCGGCGGCGTCTTCGAGCACGACGACCGGCAGCATCCGGCCGGCGGCGATGGCGGCGGTCACATCGAGCGATTGCTGTTCAGAATCATGAACGTTGGTCACACTTGTGACCCTAGCCCGGTGGTCGAGGATGTCAACCCGGCTAGAGTGACCGCCATGACGACGGGCGACGCCTACCAACCGGTCAAATCCGCCGGCCGGACCCTGGACGTGCTGGAGGCGCTGGCGGCCTCGCCGGAACGGCGCTCACTGGTCGACCTCGCCCGCACCCTCGGCATTCCGAAGAGCAGCCTGCACGGCATCCTGCGGACCATGGTCCAGCGCGGGTGGGTGGAGGCCGACGGCACCGGCACCCGGTTCGGCCTCGGCGTACGCGCCCTCCAGGTCGGCGCCGCCTACCTGGAGACCGACGACACCGTCGGCCTGCTCGGCGCCGTACTCGACGGGTTGTCCCGCGAGTTCGGCGAGACCGTGCACCTCGGTCGCCTCGACGGGGCCCACGTCGTCTACATGGCCAAACGCGAATCGGTGCACCCGCTGCGGCTCTACAGCGCGATCGGCCGCCGGCTGCCGGCGCACGCCACCGCGCTCGGCAAGGTGCTGCTCGCCGAACGCCCGTCGGAGTCCCTCGACGAGCTGCTGACCTGGCCGCTGGCCGCGCTGACCCCGGACACCGTCACCGACCCCGACGCCCTGCGCGCCGAACTCGACCTGGTCCGCGGCCGTGGATACGCCGTCGACCGCGGCGAGAACACCGAGGGCATCGTCTGCTTCGCGATGGCCGTACCGCTGCACGCCCCGGCCACCGACGCGATCAGCCTGTCGGTGCCCGCCGGCCGGATCGGCCCGGACACCGAGGACCGCGTCGTGTCCGCGCTCGGCCGCGCGGTCGAGCAGGTACGCGCCGCCCGCCGCCTGATCTCCGCGTAGGAGCCGACGGGTCCGGCGCCGGAACGGGCCGCGCACCGGCCTTGACTGTGACACCGTGTGAGGCCCCACGGTAGGACGTGCCATGTTCAGTATCGGAGACTTCGCCAGACTGGGCCGGGTGTCGGTCCGGATGCTGCGTCACTACGACGCCATCGGGCTGCTGACCCCGGCCACCGTCGACCCCGCCACCGGCTACCGCTTCTACCGGGCCGCCCAACTCGGGCGACTCAACCGGGTGATCGCCCTGAAGGACCTCGGTTTCACGCTGACCCAGGTCCAGGCGATCCTCGACGAGGACCTCGGCACCGACGCGCTGCGCGGCATGCTGCGCCTGCGCCGGGCCCAGCTCGAGGCCCAGATCGAGGCGGACGCGGCCCGGCTCACCGGGATCGAGGCGAGGCTCCAGTTGATCGAGAAGGAGGGCGACATGCCCACCGAGGACGTCGTACTCAAGCCGGTCGGCCCGGTCCGCGTCGCGGAACTGACCGCCGTCTCCCCGACCTACGAGACCGTCGACATCGGCCCGGTCATCCAGCCGCTCTACGCCGAACTCCACCGGCGGCTCGCGGTGGCCGGGGTGAAGCAGACCGGTCCCGGCATCGCCTACTACACCCCCGCACCGGACGGCCCCGGCGAGGCGGTCGTCGTGCACGCCACCGCCCAGGTCGACGCCGGGTCGCACGACGGGTACGACTTCGAGATCGTCGAGGTGCCGGCGATCCCGACCGCGGCGACGATCATCCACCGCGGACCGATGGACAACGTCGAGCAGAGCATCCAGATCCTGGCCCGGTGGGTCGAGGACAACGGATACCGGACCGACGGGTACGTGCGCGAGGTCTACCTCGACTATTGCGCGGACAACACCGCCGAGGGCGTCACCGAACTCCAGCTGGCCGTCACCAAGTCCTGAGTCGCGGCTCAGCGGGCGAGGGCGTCGATCCGGCGTGTCTCGTCGTCGTCGAGCCGGAAACCGAACAGGTCGAAGTTGTCCCGGATCCGCTCCGGGGTGACCGACTTCGGGATCACCACGATGCCGTGCTCCAGGTGCCACCGCAGCACCACCCGGGCCGGCGACACACCGTGCGCCTCGGCGATCCGGACCAGCTCCGGGTCGCCGAGGTCGGTGCTGCGGAACGGGCTGTAGCCCTCCAGCACCACACCGCGTTCGCGGTGCGCGGCCACGACCTGAGGGTCGTACAGCGACGGGCTCCACCGGACCTGGTTGACCGCGGGCGCCACCCCGGTCGCCCCGACCAGCTCGTCGAGTTGGTCGACGTCGTAGTTGCTCACCCCGACCGCCCGGGCCAGCCCCTGCTCGCGTACGGCCAGGAACTCCCGCCACGTCGATGGCGACGCGGTGCCGGCCGGCGGCCAGTGGATCAGCCACAGGTCGACGTGGTCGAAGCCGAGTGCGGCCAGGCTCGCGTCGATCGCCGGGCGCGGCCGGTCGGCCTGCTCGGGCAGCAGCTTGGTGGTGACGAAGACCTCCTCGCGCGGCACCCCGCTGTCCCGCACCGCCCGGCCCACCTGGTCCTCGTTGCGGTACATGGTGGCGGTGTCGATGTGCCGGTAGCCGACGTCGAGCGCCTCCCGGACCGCCCGGTAACACTCCTCGCCGGTCGTCTTCCAGGTGCCGAAGCCGAGCAGGGGCATGGTCACGCCACCGGTCAGCGTGACGGACGGGGACGTCATCGGGCGTACCTCCGCGAACGACGGGACCTCTCCGTCGCACCCTACGCCGGCCGGCCGGCGGTCACCGCCCGTACGGCCGCCCGGCGGCCGCCGCCCGGAGCCGGTCGAACGCCGTCGGGCCGGGCGGCCGGGCCAGCAGGAAGTCCCTGATCCGCACCGCGCAGTCGTACGGGGTGGTGGTCGTCGTGTCGCACTCGACGTCGTAGACGCCGTGCGCGTGCACCCGCTCGACCTGCGCCGCCGCCTGCCCGATCTGACGGTCGCCACGGACCCGTTCCCGTCGCGCCAACTCCTCGGCCGAACAGTGCACGCCGACCAGCACGACATCGAGCCCCGCCATGACCTCCAGGCAGTCCCGCAGCCGCCACGGCTCGCTGAGCACATGGTCGGCGACCACGTCGTTGCCGGCCCGGGCCATGCCGGCGACCGCCCGGTGGAAGCCGGCGCGGGTCCGGGTGAGCACGTCGGTCACCTCGGCGGGCGACAGCTGCGTGGTCGGTCGCGCGGCCCGCATCGCGCCGAACGCGTCGACCGACAGGTGAAAATAGGGCCGGCGGAAGCGCGGCCCGTCGAGCACGGTCAGCAACTGCCCGGCGAGGCTGGTCTTCCCGGAGCTGGACGTGCCGTTGAGCAGGACGATCTGGCCGGGCGGGGACACCTCCCGAGTCTCGCACGTTGGACCCGGCTGGCCGTTGGGCGGGCAGCGTGGATCATGGAAGGACCGCCGCCGGAGGGAGTGCCGTGTTCCTGACCCACCTCGACTGCCCCCGCTGCGGTACGCGGCATCCCGCCGACCGCCCGCAGAACCTGTGCGGATGCGGATCGCCGCTGCTGGCCCGCTACGACCTCGACGCGGTCCGCGCCGCGGTCTCCCCCGCCGACCTCACCGGCCGGGGCGCCGATCTCTGGCGCTACCGGGAACTGCTGCCGGTCGCCGACCCGGCCAACGCCGTCACCCTCGGCGAGGGCTGGACGCCGCTGCTGCCGGCCACCCGCTACGGCGAGCACATCGGACTTCCCAACCTGCTGATCAAGGACGAGGGCCTGGTCCCCACCGGTTCGTTCAAGGCCCGTGGCGCGGCCGTCGGCGTGTCACGCGCCCGCGAACTCGGGGTCCGGCATGTCGCCATGCCGACCAACGGCAACGCGGGTGCGGCCTGGGCGACGTACGCGGCCCGCGCCGGGCTGCGGGCCACCATCGCGATGCCGCTGGGCGCTCCGGCCATCACCCGCAACGAGTGCATCGCCGCCGGCGCCGACCTGCTTCTGGTCGACGGCCTCATCAACGACGCCGGGCGGCACGTCGCCGGCATCCTCGCCGGGTCGGGCGGCACGATCTTCGACGCCAGCACCCTGAAAGAGCCGTACCGGCTCGAGGGCAAGAAGACAATGGGCCTGGAAATAGTCGAACAGCTCGGCTGGCGGGTGCCCGACGTGATCATCTATCCGACCGGCGGCGGGGTCGGATTGATCGGAATTCACAAAGCACTCGGCGAACTGCGCGAGTTGGGTTGGATCGACGACCGGATGCCCCGGCTGGTGGCGGTCCAGTCCAGCGGCTGCGCCCCGATCGTACGGGCCTTCGAGGCCGGTGCGCGGCGGGCCGAGCCGTGGGTCGACGCCGCCACCGTCGCCTTCGGGATCACCGTGCCGGCGCCGCTGGGCGACGAGCTGATCCTCGACGCGGTCACCGGTACCGGTGGAACCGCGATCGCGGTCGACGATTCGGAGATCCTTGCCGACCTGCGGGAATTCGGTGCCCGTGAGGGTTTGCTGCTGTGCCCGGAGGGGGCGGCCGGCCTGACCGCGGCCCGGCGGTTGCGCGCCGACGGCTGGATCCGCGCGGACGAACAGGTGGTGGTGCTCAACACCGGCGCCGGCCTGAAGTATCCGGAAACCGTTGCGGTGGAGGGGTTCGGGCCGACTCGTCACTGAGCCGATCGTCAGTCACCGGATCCGTCGACATCCCGACAGAAGCAACCACTTGACGCTAGAGTGCGCCCATCCGGCCTGGCAACCTGAACGTCCGGTAACCAGAAAGCGATCTTCCGCGTAACGAGACATCGGTAAGGCCGCTCGTTAATAGGGCTCGGTAACGGGAAAGATGGCCGCGTGAATCGCTTGACCGCGGTTTCGCCCGCACCGCATCCTCTCTCCGAGGACGACGAGTCGCTTTGGCGGACCGCCACCGAGGTCCTTGACGCCAACTGGCGAACCGACCACACCGTTCCATCGGGCACCCTCTATCCACACCAGTGGAGCTGGGACTCCGCCTTCATCAGCATCGGCCTGGCGCACATCGCGCCCGACCGGGCCTGGCGGGACCTGCGCAGCCTCTTCGAGGCCCAGTGGCCGGACGGCCGGGTGCCGCACATCGTGTTCGATCTGGGGGTCGCCGAGCGCGACTACTTCCCCGGTCCCGATTTCTGGGACGTCCCTGCCATGTCGGGGCGACCGCCCCGCTTCTCCACCGGACTGGTGCAGCCGCCGGCACACGCGCTCGCCGCGTGGGAGGTCTACCGCCGGGCACCCGGCGACGCCTCCGCCGAGGAACTGCGCCGGCTCTACCCACGTCTGGTCGCGCTACAGGACTACCTGATCGGTGCACGCGGGGTCAGCGGCACCGGACTGGCCAGCATCGTGCACCCGTGGGAATCGGGGCTCGACAACAGCCCATCCTGGGACATGGCGCTGGCGAACGTCACCGCCGACGAGGACCTCCTGATCCGCTACGAGCGGCAGGACCTCAAGCGGGCGGCGGCGGACCACCGGCCGACCAACGACGACTACGCCCGCTACATCGCGATCGCCGCCACCTACCGCAACGGCGGCTACTCCGACGCCGACCTGGTCGACCGGCACCTGTTCGTCGTCGAGTGCCCGGCGTACAACTCGCTGCTGGGCGCGGCCGAACACGCGCTGGCCCGGATCGCGGCCGTCGTCGGCGCGGACCCCGCACCGCACCGCGACCGGGCGGCGACCATCACCCGCAGCATCGTCGAACGGCTCTACGATCCGGAGAGCGGCACCTTCCGCTCCCTGGACCTGAAGACCGGCAGACTCAGCACGCAGCGCTGCGTCAACGGCCTCTTCCCGCTGATCCTGGGCGACCTGCCCCGGGACATCGTGGCGCAGGTCGTGGCGGAGGCCGAGTCGGCCCGCTTCGGGATCAACGAGCTGATGCCGATCCCGAGCTCCGACCGGACGGCCGACAGTTTCGACGCCAACCGCTACTGGCGGGGCCCGGTCTGGATCAACGCGAACTGGCTGCTCGCCCGAGGGCTGGCGGCCCACGGGTACGCCGGGCACGCGGCGACGCTGCGCACCGCGATGCTGGACCTGGTACGCCGGTCCGGCTACTACGAATATTTCCACCCGATCACCGGTGACGGCATCGGCGCCGGGGCGTTCAGCTGGACCGCCGCCCTGGTTCTCGACATGCTCGCCGAGGTCGGCCCACGGATCGGCGATCCCGGCACGACCCGGATGAGCCGTACCCGATAGTCAGACCGACAACCCACACCTGATCCGCGCGACGTCGTGGCGGCCCGTCCGTCATCTCCGACCACCACCAACCGGTGACGTCGCGCGGATCCGACCGATCCACGGCGGGTTCGACCGGACACCACCGCCATGTGGATGGCCCGAACGAGCCCGGTGGGAAAGGGCACGGGACCGTCAGGCGCCTTCGACCAACTCCGTCCGCCATGCCGCGTACCGGGCGCGCAGGTCGGCGAGATCCTGGCCGCCCATGCCGTAGGCCGCGAAGTCGTCGTCGTCGAGAAGTCGTGCCTGTCCGAGCGCAACGGCGAACATGCGCCGGTCGAACCCGCTGTCGGCTCGCTCGGCAAGACGCAGCACCGCGTCCCGGTCGTACCGGCCGGACTGAACTACAGCGTCGACATCGATGAAGTCACGGGCAAGGGCACGCCCGTAGAGCGCGGCCACCTTGTTCGCGACGGCGTCATCAGGGTGCAGGACCGGCCCGATCGCCATCTGGATGGGTTCGTTGGCCCGCCAGTCCACCCCCAGCTCCACCTTCGACGCGTGGTCGCCGGCGAGGGCGAAGCCGTACGTCTCGGCCGCGGCGAGCCCGGTTCGGGCCAACTGCTCGTGAAACAGGTCCACGGGTTACGCGGCTGCCGCGCCGGTCGCGGCGAGTTCGGGGAACCTGCGTTCCCAGAGCAGCCGTAGGCGTGGCGGAAGCCAGAGCTGCGGCCAGAGTCGCACCAGTACCTCTCCGTCGATCCAGGTGCGCAGATCCTGGACGGTACTCGCCTCGTTGAGGACGGTCTTGTACATCGCGGCGAGGCGGGCAGGCCGGTCGAGATCGTAAGCGGGGTCACCGGACCAGTCGAGATGACGCGGCAGCGTGACCGTGCCCGCCGTGGGACCCCGCAGGTCATCGAGAGTGTCGGCGACGACGTACGGTTTCCGCGCACCGTACGGGACGTAGTCCTCGGGTGGCCTCAGATCTGCGGCACTCGTCTTGCGCCGGCTGTGGTTGGCGGCGCGCCTGGCTTCCGGATGCAACGCCTGCCGGATGGTCTCGCGGCTGTATCCCGTCACCCGTTGGAGGTCGACCGGCCGCCAACCATCGGCGTGGAAGGCGCGCAACTGGGCGTCGCGTCGAGCGAGCGCCTCGTCCTTGCTGGCCTCGTACCGCGCGATCACATCTCGCAGGGCGTCTTCCGTATACCGGACCACCCAGGAAGCCTAGCATGTTAGGCCTAACTCGCTGGGCACTCCGTTCGGTCACCGACCGGCCGGGACCGTCAGCACGGACTCGATGCTGGCGCAGGCGGCGGCCGCGGTGGCCGCGATGTCGATGGCGGCGCCGAAGCGGCGGCTGCGATCGGCGTACCGGGGCTCGGTGAGCAGTTCCACCAGCAGTTCCCCGGCCAGGCCAGGGTCCCACCGGGTCGACGGCAGCCAGCGCGCGACGCCGAGCCGCTGCAGCCGGGCGCCGGTGTCCGGCTGGTCGAAGCTGTGCGCCAGCACCAGTTGCGGTACGCCGGAGACCAGGCAGCGGCCGAGGGTGCCGATCCCGCCGTGGTGGATCACCGCCGCCATGTGCGGTACCACCTCCCGGTAGGGCAACCTAGGAAACCAGGTGACTTCGGGTGGCAGCGGATCGGGCAGGCTCTCCGGATGCGGGCTGACCAGCACCACCCGACGGCCGGCCCGGCGACACGCGGCCAGCGCCGCCGCGTAGAACGGCTCCCACAGCATCTGGCCGGAGCTGGCCGCCACCAGCACCGGCGGCTCACCGGCGGCGAGCAGGTCGGTCAGCTCCGCCGGCGGTGCACCGGACTCGGCGGCGTCGTTGAGCAGGAACCCGACCCGGTCCACGCCGGCCGGGGTCGGCGGGCCGGCGGCGTCGAACCACTTCGGCCACAGCCCGATCTGCCGGGCCGCGCCCGACATCCACGCCGGCCAGTCGGTGACCGGCGGCAGGCCGAAGTCGGCCCGTACGGCGTCGACACCGGCGGCCAGTTCGGTGCGGTGCACGTGGGCCTGCACCGGCAGCAGCAGGTGCTGGGCCGGGGTCATGGCGACCCAGACGGCGGGCACCCCGAACGCCTCGGCGGCGATCAGCGCGGACAGCCCGGACGTGTGCCGGCCGACGACGACGGTCTCCCCCGGGCGGTGTCGTGCCGCGACCACCTCCACCTCACGCCGGATCTGCCCGAACAGGTCGTTGCGCTCGTAGTGGCCGCGCAGGTCGGGCAGGCTCGCCGAGCCGACCCGGGCGTCCAGCATGTCGCGGGCGTCGGCGAGGTAGCGGACGTACTCCTGCTCGGTGTCGAGGGCGACGAACCCGATGCCGGCGGCGCGGGCGGTCGGGCCGTAGCGGGCGTGGGTGGCGATCGTGACGTCGTGTCCCCGGCCGGCCAGCGCCCGGCCGAGCTGGACGAACGACAGCACGTCCCCGTTGGTGCCGTGGGTGGTCAGTACGACGGTGGTCATCGGGTCAGCCGCTCTCGGCGGCGAGCAGGGCGGCCACCTCGTCGTCGGAGAGGGCTTCGACCTCGGCGAGCAGCCCGTCGAGGTCGGTGGCCGCCCGGCCGCCGGCGGCGTCGATCGAACCGGCCGCCTGCGCCACCGTGAACGCCGGGGTGAAGAGCAGTTCGACCGGCAGCTCGACGCCGAGGACGGCGCGTACCCGGGCCATGAACTGCACCACGTGCAGCGACTGGCCGCCCAGCGCGAAGAAGCTGTCGTGCACCGAGCGCGGCGGCACGCCGAGCACGTCGGTCCACAGTTGGGCGACGGTGAGTTCGGTGCCGGTGGCGGAACCGAGCGGCAGCGGGCTCGCCGGCCGGGCGTGGACCGCGGCGTGCAGGGCGGCGGCGTCGCGCAGTTCGGTCGCGATCCGCTCGACCAGCCGCCAGGCGGCGGGCGGCGGGCCGGGGGTCGCCCCGGCGGGGGCCGGGGGTGGCGGTGCGGTGGCGGCGGCCGGTGGCCGGAACCGCACCCCGGCGGCGGTCGCGGCGGGCAGCCGGAAGAGCTGGCGGCCGTCGGCCTCGGCGACCGGTTCGCCGGCGACGTCGTGCACGAAGTCGCGGGCCGGCCGGTTCTTGGCCGACGCGACCACCGGCAGGGTGACGTCGGCGAGCCCCCGGGCCAGGGCCAGTTCGCCGAGCGCGGCCAGCACCCGGTGCTCGACGCCGCGGCCGAGGACCCGGCAGCTCAGCAGGAAGGTGTCGACGGCCAGCGCCGGCCCGGTGGTGGTGGACAGGACCAGACCCACGATCCCGTACGCCCCGAAGCGGTCGGTCACCTCGACCGCGTGGCACTCCAGTCCGCTCCCGACGAGTTCGGCGGCGGTACGCCGTACCGTGGTGAGGTTGAACTGGTTGGTGCGCTGGGTGAGCTGGGCGAGCCGCTCGACCTGGTCGGGTGTCGCCGGCGCGACCGTGACGGCCAGCCGCAGCCCGGCGACGAACTCCGCGACGGTGCCGACCGAGCCACGCAGCTCGCGGCGCTGGCGCTCACGCCGGTAGTGCTCGGTGCGCAGCCGGTCGTCGTCGGTGACCGCGAGCACGTCCAGCGGCCAGCAGTGCCGCAGCGTACGCAGCGCCCCGGCGGCGTCGGCGGGCAGTTGGACGGTCAGCACCTCGGGGCAGGCGGCGCGCATCTCGCCACACTCGACCGGGCTGTCGTCGAGGAAGACGAAGCTGTCCGGGCCGAGGTCGAGTTCGGCGGCGAGTTCGCGTACGGTGACCGACTTCGGCCGCCAGTCGGCGCGTAGGGCGGTCAGGTGCGAAAGGCCGATGCCCATTTCCGGCCGCCCGGCGAACACCGCCCGCACGTCGGCCTCGGCGTTCTTGCTGCTGACGCAGATCAGCCGGCCGGCGCGCTGCTGGGCGACGAGCAGTTCGTGCAGCGCCCGCCGGTCGGGTCCGATGTGGATGCCGTCGACGCCGTCCTCGCCCACCACGCCGTCCCACAGCGTGTTGTCGGCGTCGACGACGAGCACCTTGGGCCGGGGCGTACGCAGCGCGTGCAGCCGGCGCATGACCGCGGTGCCGAGCACGGAGAAGAACTCGGGGGTGTAGGGCACGTGGCCGAGCCGGTCGGCGTACTCGTCGGCGTAACCGCGTGGGCCGTACGCGTCGAGGGTGTCGGCGTCGGTGAGCAGGTGCACCCCGGCGACGGCGCCGAGGCCGTCGGCCAGCCGCCGGACGGTGGCCCGCAGGAAGGGGCCGTCGACCGGGTCGGCGAGCAGCGCCGGGGAGGCCGGGCAGAGGACGACGATCAGGCGGGGGGTCGTGCCGGCGGCGACCCGTACCGCCTCGACCAGGTCGTCGGCGGCGGACGCCACGGTCGCCCGACCGTCGGCGCCGAGCCCGGGGGCCGGATCGCCGGTGTCGGGTCCGGCCGCGCCGCGCTCCGGGTCGCGGCCGGCGGCCGTGGCCCAGTCTTCGGGGCGGATCAGCGCGACGGTCGCCCCGGCGGCCGGCACCCCGAGCAACTGCTGGAAGACCTGCCCGTACGGGGCGAAGGTGACGTCCTGCGGCAGGTCGAGTTCGGCCGACCACCAGGCGAGTGGGGTGGCCAGCGATTCGGCGACGAAGGTGGCCGTCACCACGACGGGAAAGTTGCTGACTGCGGTGTTGCCGGTCTGCACCGCCCCAACCTAGGAAGGCGTTGATCGAACTGTCAATACTCTTAACTATTGACCGGGTGGCCAACCGACCGGCTGACCCACCGGGGTGGATAGGGTCGGAGAATGGCTCTGATCATGATCACCGGGGCGTCCGACGGGCTGGGCCGGGCCCTTGCCCGGACCCTCGCCGCCCAGGGCCACCAGCTGGTCGTACACGGGCGCGACGAACGACGGCTCGCCGAGATCGCCGCCGCCACCGGGGCACTGGCGGTCCGGGCCGACCTCTCCTCACTCGCCGGGGTACGACAACTCGCCGCGCGGGTCGGCGCCGAGCACGACCGGCTGGACGTGCTGGTCAACAACGCCGGGGTGGGCTTCGGGCCGGCCGGTGAGCCACGGCGGCTCTCCCCCGACGGCCACGAACTGCGGCTGGCCGTCAACTACCTGGCGCCGTACCTGCTCAGCCGGCTGCTGCTGCCGCTGCTGCGGCGCGCCACCCCGGCCCGGATCGTCAACGTCGCCTCGATCGGCCAGGCGGACGTCGACCTCGACAACCTGATGCTCGAGCACGACTACGACCGGTTCGTGGCCTACCGGCGGGCGAAGCTGGCCCTGATCGCCGACACGTTCGACCTGGCCCACGACCTCGCCGGCAGCGGGGTGACCGTCAACGCGTTGCACCCGGCGACACTGATGCCGACCACGATGGTCCGCGACGCCGGCATGGACCGGGTCGAGTCGCTGGAGGACGGGCTGCGGGCCACCCTGCGGCTGGTGGTCGATCCGGCGCTGGCCGGGGTGACCGGCCGCTACTTCGACCGCGACCACGAATCCCGAGCCCGGGAGCAGGCATACGACCCCGCGTTCCGGGCCCGGCTCCGGTCGGTCACCGAGCGGCTGGTCGGCACGTGAACCCCGCGCGTCGGGGCACCGCGCGCCCGGTCACCGGCGCTCACGATCCGGGCGGTTCGTCCTCGCCGGCCGCCTCGGCCGCGTCGCCCTCCTCCTTCGTCCGGTGCACCACCCCGTCGGCGTGCTCCGGCGGCCCGTACACGGTGTAGAGCACCAACGGGTTCGGGCCGGTGTTCACGAAGTTGTGCTTCTGACCGGCCGGTACGACCACCAGGTCGCCCTGGTTCACCCGGCGGGTCTCGCCGTTGACGACGGCCTCGCCGACGCCGCTGACGAAGGTCAGGATCTGGTCGATCCCCTCGTGCACCTCTTCGCCGATCTCGCCGCCCGGCGGGATCGTCATGATGACCAACTGGGTCCGCTGCCCGGTCCACAGCACCCGACGGAAATCGGCGCTCTTCTCCGCCTCGGTGGCGATCGTGAAGTGTTCCATGTCCGGTTCAATACCCGATGCCCCGGCCGCGCACTCCACCGAACGGACGACGACACACTGCCCGCTCGCCGGGTTTGCGTTGGGCCGGTCCTGGGCATGCACGCACACAGACCGGGACGACGAGGTGCCGGTCGAGCCAGGTCCCCGCTGACGTACGGCCGGATGGCTGCGGCGGTGGGAGACGGCCAGAGCGCGGCGACGTTACGACAGCGGTCGGGCGGCGCCGCGCGCTCTTGTGTCCCCGACCCCACGGGCCCGTTCCCGCGGCCTTGTGCTCCCCTGCCCCTGCAGGCCCTGCCCCTGCAGGCCCTGCTGCACGGGCCCTGTCGCCGCCGGGTGCGTCCGCGGTCGACACTACCCCGCCGGTCCCGCCATTCCAACCGTGAGCTGCGCGGACGCACCAAACCGGACGGTGCCGGGACACGCAATGGGCCGGAAGGTCGTACCCCCGTGGTCCACTCGTGGGGAGGACAGCCGGCGCCGGCAGCCCGTACGGTCGGCTGCAACGGCCGCCGATACGGCCGGCCCGGTGATCCATCGGGCCGGCGGTACCGCACCGGCGGGCCGGCAACCGTCGCGACCTGGGGAGGACGACGCCGATGAGGGCGAAGCGTGTGAGCCTGCTCGATATCGGGTTGGATGCCTCGTTCGACGCGGCGATGACCTTCGTCCAGTCCACGTTGCAGAACATCAACGCCGGTTTCGAGGCGCCGATCGTCGACATCGACTTCGTCCGGTCCCGTGATCCGAGCACGGTGCTGTCGGCGTTCACCGCGTCGTGCGACGTGCTGCACGTGATGGCACACGGCGACCACAGCGTGACGCCGACCTTCAGCAGCAGCGACGGGCGCACCAGTGTGTCGCTGGAACAGCTCGGCGAGACCGCCGCCCAGCAGGGCAAGGGCATCTCGACCGGGGCGATCCTGGCCGACGGCTGCCGCACCGGCACCGGCGCCTGGCAGAAGGCGGTCCGTGACTGCCTGCACGGCGAGGTGACCTACATCGGCACCTCCGGGCAGATCGGCTGGCACGAGAGCGGGGTCTTCTGTTCGGCGTTCTACGGGGCGCTGTTCCGCAACCGTGGGCGGGGGATGACCGCGGCGGAGCAGGCCCAGGATGCCGCCGAGCGGGCCATCCACGCCTACACGATGTTGACCGACCGCAACTGTCCGTTCCGGGTGATGACCCTTACACCGAGCCGGTGGGCCCGGATGGCGCTGGCGTGACCGGCTTGTCCACCCGCTTCGCGATCCGAGAATACCGACATAACACCCAGAGCTGCGCCGAGATCGTCTGATAGGGGGATGACGTGGACGGACGCCTGAGCACAGCGACTCAGTCGGCGCTACCCGGCCCGATCTAAACTCGCATCATGGTGGCGGGGCTGCGACTGGGGGTCGACCTTGGCACGTCCAACACCGTAGCGGTGCTGCGGTGGCCGGACGGCCGGTGCCGCCCCCTGCTCTTCGACGGCTCGCCGCAGATGCCGTCGGCCGTCTACGCCTCCCCCGAGGGGGACATGGTCGTCGGCCGCGACGCCGTCCAGCACTCCCGGGTCCACCCCGACCGCTTCGAGCGCAACCCCAAGCGCCGGGTCGACGACGGCACGGTGCTCCTCGGCGAGGTCGAACTACCGGTCGTCGACCTCATGGCCGCCGTCCTGCGCCGGGTCCACGCCGAGGCGGCCCGCGTCGGCGGCCGGCAGATCACCGAGGCGGTGCTCACCCACCCCGTCGAGTGGGGCGCGCAGCGCCGGGCGATGCTGGCCAACGCCGCCGCCCGGGCCGGCCTGCACAACGCCCGGCTGGTCCCCGAGCCGGTCGCGGCCGCCAGCTACTTCATCGCCGTCCTGCGCCACCAGCTGCCGATCGGCCGCAACCTCGTCGTCTACGACTTCGGCGCCGGCACGTTCGACGCCACCGTCGTCCGCCGTACGCCGGACAACCTGCAGGTGCTGTCCACCGACGGCGTCGCCGACGCGGGCGGGCTGGACGTCGACGCGGCCGTGGTCGAATACCTCGGTGAGGTGTTCGCCGAACGCGACCCCGACGGCTGGAAGCGCCTGATCACCCCGAACACCTCGGCCGAGCGCCGGATGAGCCAGCAGTTCTGGGAGGACGTCCGCGGCGCCAAGGAGATGCTGTCCCGGGCACCGTCGGCGATCGTGCACGTGCCGGTCGTCGACGTCGACGTGCCGGTCGGCCGCGAGCAACTGGAGAAGTTCGCCCGGCCGGTGCTCGACCGGACGCTGTTGGCAACCCAGAACGCGATCCGCACCGCGTCGGTGCCCGCCGCCGGGATCGCCGGCGTGTTCCTGGTCGGCGGGTCGAGCCGGATCCCGCTGGTCGCGACGCTGCTGCACCGTACGCTCCAGATCGCGCCGACCACGCTCGAACAGCCGGAGATGGTGGTCGCCGAGGGCAGCCTCTACGTGCCGGCCGCCGCGCTGGCCGTGATCGACCCGCGCACCTACGCCGCCCCGATCAGCGGGCCTCCGGGCGGCCCCGTCGCCCCGATGAGCGGACCGCCGGCCGGCCCGATCGCCCCGATGAGCGGTCCCCCCGCCGGCCCGATCGCCCCGATGAGCGGGCCGCCGATGAGCGGACCGCCGTCGAGCGGACCGCCCTACCGCCCGATGCCGCCGCACGGCGGCCACCCGCAGCACCGGCCGGCGATGCCGCAGCCGCACTTCCGCCCCGGCCCGCAGCAGCCACCCGTGCCGCATCCGCAGCACCGGCCGGTTCCGCACCCGCAACAGGCGCCGGCGCCGCCCTACCGGCCGCCGCACGTGGCCCCGCCCCAGCACCCCGCCCCGCCGCACGGCCAGCCGCACCCGCAGCCGCAACACCACCCGCAGCCGCAGCGCCCCGTCGTGCCGCCACACGCCCAACCACCGCACCCCCAGCAGCACATCCCACCGCCGCAGCACACCCAGCCACCGCACCCCCAGCCGCCGCACCACCCTGCGCACCACCCGCAGCAGCGACCGGTGGTGCAGCCACCGCCCCAGCACACCCAGCAGCAACGACCGGTGATGCCACCACCGGTCCACCCGCAGCACCAGCGCCCCGGCCCGGCCTACCCCCAACACCAGCAGCAGCAGCGACCGGTGGTGCAGCCACCGCCGCAACACACCCAGCAGCAACGACCGGTGATGCCGCCACCGGTCCACCCGCAGCACCAGCGCCCCGGCCCGGCCTACCCCCAACACCAGCAGCAGCGACCGGCCGGGCCGATGGCGGCCCCACCCGGATACCGCCCCGCGCACCCGGGGCACCCGCAGACCGCCACGCACCCCGTGACACCCGCGGGCGTCCATCCGCCGGCGCACGCCCCCCAGCGCGCCCCCGGGCCGCCGGTGCACGCGCCGATCCCCGGGCACCCGCACCCCGCCCAGCCACAGCAGATGGGCCAGCCGGCACACACCGGGCACTTTCCGCAGCACGGCGGCGCCCCGCCACCGGTCCACGCCCCGCAGCCGCCGGCGCAGCGCGAACCGAGCGCCGTACCGCTGTCGATCGTCCTGCCGGCCGGCACCGCGTTCAGCCTGACGGCCGCCCCCGCGCGCGCCGACTTCCTGATCGCCGATCGCCGCCTGGTGGCCGTACGCGGCGTCGACCGGCTCACCACGCTCCTGCGTGAGCAGCCCTCGCTGACCGCCGTGCACCCGTGGGCCGCGCTGTCGCCCGACCCGCGCGCCGGTGACCTCACCATCCCCGCGGACGCCAGCTACGACTTCGTCCGGCTCGGCCGGATCCTCGCCGCCGGGTGCGAGGCCGACTCGATACCGATGTACCGCACCGCCGACGGGCGGCTGACCCCGGTCGAGCCGGACCACACCTCCCAGATCGGCCCGGACGAGATCAACCGGCACGTCGAACTGATCCGCCGGTTGTTCACCGTGCTACGGCGGCGGTCGCTGGTCCTCGACACCGAACGGATCGGCCGCACCGCCGGTCCCCTGACGGCCGCCGCGACCTCGGCCGGCCGGCTCGACGCGGCGGTGCTCCAGACGGGCACCGAGGCGTTCGAGCGGTTCCGCGCCGCTGCCTGGTGGTGGCAGATGGTCGACGAGGTGAGCTCCGTCATCGGCTGGCACTGAACGCGCGTACGGCCGTCCCGGAAGCGCCGATCGGCTCCGCGCGGGGACGTCGCCGGGTCATGCTGGGGGCGTGGCGCTGCAATACACGTTCCAGAGCAGAACCCGTACGAAGCTGGCGGAAGCGCTGTCCGTCGTCGCACACGAGGTCGCCGGACAGGTGGTCAACGACGCCGAGATCGAGCGCCCCGGCATGCGGGTCATCCTCCAGACGCTCGACCGCGGTGACGCGCGCTCGACCGGCGAGGCGATCGGGTTCGCGCCACGGATGTCGGTGGCCTTCGACCTCGTCAACGAGGGTGACCATGCCGAACGCCGGACGAACCTGGCCCGGATGATCCGGGCGGTGATGGGCCTGCTCGACCTGGACCGCCAGGACGGGATGCTGTTGATGGACTTCGAGCAGATCGTGCTCGAACGCGTCGGCAAGCGGCTGACCCTGAACAGCGACTGGACCAACTGGTCGGAGCTGCCGGAACTCGCGACGATCGCGGAGCGCTACGACCGCCGCCCGTTCCCCGCGCCCTTCCTCTGACCCGGCCCGGCCACACGTCCGGCCGGTGGGTCAGGCGGCCGGGCGTGGTCGGCCCGGCCGGCGGGGCAGCGCGGTCAGTCGGTGGCCAGGTGGGCGGGAAAGCCGCCGGTGGCGACCGGCCCCCACCGCTCGACGGTGACCCGGATCAGCGACTTGCCCTGCCGGCGCATCGCGTCGCGGTACTCGTCCCAGTCCGGGTGCTCACCGGAGATGACCCGGAAGTATTCGACCAGCGGCTCCAGCGCCGCGGGCAGGTCGAGCACCTCGGCGGTGCCGTCGACCTGCACCCACGGCCCGTTCCAGTCGTCGGAGAGCACGCACACCGACACCCGGGGATCGCGCCGGATGTTGACCACCTTGGCCCGCTGCGGGTACGTGGAGATGACGAGCCGGCCGGCGGAGTCGACGCCACAGGTCACCGGCGACGCCTGGGGGCGCCCGTCCGGCCGGGTGGTCATCACGATGGCGCGGTGGCGCGGAGTGAGGAACTCCACGAGACGTGCCCGGTCGACCCGGTCGTTGGTGGCGATGCTGCGGGCCATGGCTGGCTCCCCTCGGTGGGCGGTGCGTGGGCGGTGGTGGCCGGCGGCACGTCCCGGGGCCACGGCGAAAACTCGCCAGGGCCGCGACGACCACCCACCAACCCTATTCAGTCCGGCGGCTAGGGTCAGCGGCCATGACGACCGGCCGTCCCTCCCCCACTCCGGAAGCTCCCGAACCGTCCGTCCAGGAGCTCACCCTCCGGCTACGGGAGTTTGCCGCCGAACGCGACTGGCAGCGGTTCCACACCCCGAAGAACCTGGCCATGGCGTTGGCGGGCGAGGTCGGCGAACTGGTCGCGGAGTTCCAGTGGCTGACCCCGGCGGAAGCGGCCGAGGTGATGGCCGGCCCCGCGGGTGAGCGGGTGCGGGCCGAGATGGGCGATGTGATGATCTACCTCACCCGGCTGGCCGACGTGCTCGGCATCGACCTGGTGCGGGCCGCGACCGACAAGCTGGCCCACTCTGCCCGCCGCTACACGGTGGAGGCGTCCCGCGGCTCGATCGCCAAGATCCCGCATCCGGAGTGAGCCTCCGATCGGACGGTCGGGAAGCCGGCCCCGAGCGATGGTCCGGCGCCCGCCTACGCAACGTGACCGGAATGGCATGCCTACACAGCGTGAAATCGCGGGCGCCCCGGGCCGTGAACCGCGCCCCGGGGACGACCGGATCTTCCCGCCTTGCCATGACCACATACCCTCACAGACGGGTACGACATCCTCGGAGTGGGGTTGAGAATTGCGCAGCTTCACTATGGAATCTGAGGTAAAGCCCGGTTTTACAAACCTGGACCGATCATGTTAGACCCGACGAGCGGTCGGCGACGCCGGTCGTGGAGATGCGCTGGGCTCTCAACGAAGTCGGCACGCTAGTAAGGACGCACGATGAGTAACCCCTACCCGCCCTACTCAGGCCCGCCGGACCCGACATCCGGCGGCTGGACACCCCCCGGGTCTCCGGCACCTGGTCAGCCCGACCCCACCATGGGAGGGTGGGCCCAGCCGGCCGGCCCCTCCTACGGGGCGCCGAGCGGACCCTCCTACGGTCCCCCGACCACTCCGATGTCTGGGCCGCCGATGGGTGACTACCCTCCGCAGCCGACGTACGCCCAACCTGTCCCGCCATATGGACAGCCGCCGAAAAAGTCCAACGGTCTGCTGATCGGGATGGGCGTCGCCGTCCTGGTGCTGCTCCTGGCCGTCGGCGGTCTGGGCATCGCGCTGCTCGCCGGCGGTGACGACGAGCCCGAGGTGACGACGGGACCGACGACGTCCACGACGGAGGAGCCCGGCGGGACCGAGCCGAGCGCCGCCCCGTCGTCCGAGGCCCCACCGGCGCCGAACAACAACGCGGTGACCGCGAAGTACAGCAGTGACTTCGAGGAGGTGTGCGCTGGCGGCGCCATCCTCAACGCGGCCGACTACACCGCGGGCAGCAACACCACCAAGGTCTACGCGTTCTCCAACTCTCCGGAGCGGACCAACGACTGGCGGACCCGCTCGGTCGGCTACGACAAGCCGTTCTACGCCAAGTCCGCCGACTTCACCACGGTCAGCGTGGTCGCCTGCCTGACGACGGTGCCGGGCAGCGAGGGCACCCCGAAGAAGTGCGACTACAAGGACCGCGACGAGAAGCCGATCCAGGTCGACTACATCTCATCGCGCCTCGACGTGACGTTCTACGCCGCCAAGACGGGACAGAAGCTCGGCACCGGCGAACAGGTCAACGCTCCGGCCAACCGCTGCCCGAGCTACATCTCCTACAACTCGTCGACGATGAAGGCGTACGCGGCACCGGACGAGGGTGCCATCACCACCGCGATCGAGAAGTTCCTCACCAACTAGGCGGGGACGCGACACATCCGGATGGCCGGTCGGGATCCCGACCGGCCATCCGGCTTTCCGTGTCCGGCGACGATCCGCCGCGCCCCGGCGCGACCGCCGGGAAGGGGTGACGGGGCCGGCCCGGTCAGGGGCGTACGGTGGGCAGCCGGGCCAGGATCGACTGGTTCGCCTCCCAGCCGTCGGGGAACCGCACCGGCACGTTCAGGTGCACCGGTTCGGTCGACGGGTGGGCGTCCAGCAGTTCGGGGATGCCGGCCCGGGCGACCACGAGGCAGGCGTGCCGGTGCCGGGACGTGAGCACGCACAGCCGCCCGGACTCCAGGTGGAAGGCGGTCGCGTCCCGCCGGCCGGAGAGCGGGTGCAGGACCACGGTGACGTCGTACTCGCGGCCCTGGAGCCGGTTCGCGGTGTCGACGGTGACGCCGGCCGCCGACGCCGGCAGCATCGACCGGATCACCGCGACCTGGTCGCGGTGGGCGGCGCCGATCGCGATCCGGGTCGCGTCGATCGGAACACCCGATCGGGCGCGTTCGGACACCGCCACCGCACCGCGCTCCAGCACGCGTACGGCGAGGGCCGCACACGCGGCGGCCGCCTCGACGTCGGTGCGCAGGGTGTGCCGGGCCGGCAGCTCGTAGAGCGCCCACCCGGTCGCCGCGGCCAGGTCGACGGCCGCGTCGACCGGCCCGCCGTCGCCCGGCCCGGTCAGCGACAGCACCCGGTCGGCGGCGGACGTGCCGGCCCGGAATCCGGTGAACGGGTAGAACGCCTCGGCCACCACCGGTGCCGCCGACGCCGGTAACCGCCACGAGACCGGCAGCCGGTGCACCGGCAGGTCCGGGTTGTGCCGCAGCAGCACGGCGACCGCGCTCTGCATCGGATCCCAGGTCAGCCCGGTCCACCGCGACGTCTCCACGGTCGAGAACGGGTCCAGTTGCCCGGGGTCGCCGACGAAGAGCGCCCGCTCGAACCGGGAGGCCACCCGCAGCAGCGCGTCCGACCGCATCTGGTACGCCTCGTCGACGATGGCCCACGGCCACGAGCCGTCCGCCACGGTCGCCCACTTGGCCGCCGTACCGATGACCACCGCCGAACCACCCAGGTCACCGATCTTGGCCGCGACCCGTACCGTCCCCGGTGCCGAGACCCGTTCCGACGGTACGTAGTCGGTGGCCGACAATCTCCCGATCAGCAGCTCCGGGGCGTCGCCGACCAGCCGGGCGATCAGGTCGTCGACCTGCTCGTTGGTCTGGGCGATCACGATCAGCGGCTCACCGGCCGCCGCCAGCTCGATGGTGGCCCGTACCACCAGCGTCGACTTGCCGGCGCCGGGCGGCGAGTCGACCACGATGCCCCGGTGCCGGCCGGACCGCAGGTCGGCCAGCACCGCCTCGACCACCCGCTCGGCCTCGACGCCGGGCGGCAGAGCCGGAGTCATCCGCACGGTCACCGTCGCCCCCTGGACACTCGCCACCACCGGTGGTCGCACGTTACCCGACCCGGGCTCCCCGGCGGCGCCACCGGCCGGGCCGGCCGCCGTGATCAGGTGTCGAGGGCACCGGCACCTCCGCCGGCGGGCGCGGGAGGAGCACCGCCACCACCGCCGCGGCCAGGGCGAACGCGGCGCTGGCCGCGTACGCGAGCCGGAAGCCGCCGGCCAGGGCAACAGCGACACTCTCCCCCTGCCCGAGCAACGCACCGGTACGCGTCGACGCCAGGGTCGCCAGCACCGCTGTGCCGATCGCGGCACCGACCTGCTGGGTCGTGTTGACCAGCCCGGACGCGAGGCCGGAGTCGTCCGGCGTCGCGGCGGACATGGCCTGCCCCATCAGGGCCGGCAGGACCGCCCCGAACGCGGCACCGACCAGGATGGGTCCGGACATCGTTCTCCTTCACGGATTCGGCGCGCACTCAATGGGGCACCTTTTGTTACTGAACCCATGATGTGTGACCATCAACGACGCCGGAAGGAGGCACTTTCATGTCCCAGGGGAACACGGATGTGCCGGCCGAGGCGCACAGCCCGCAGGTGTGCACGGTCTACGACGTGCTCAACCGGGTCAGCGGCAAGTGGAGCATCGGCATCCTGGTCGAGGCGACCCACGGGCCGGTGCGCTTCACCGAACTGGAACGCAACGTCAAGGGGATCAGCCGGCG
The DNA here is from genome assembly GCF_040655695.1 of Polymorphospora sp. NPDC050346. NCBI lineage: Bacteria > Bacillati > Actinomycetota > Actinomycetes > Micromonosporales > Micromonosporaceae > Polymorphospora > Polymorphospora sp. NPDC050346. The sequence goes on from NZ_JBFAKM010000002.1 coordinate 51,737, forward strand.
GATGCTCACCCTGACCCTGCGCAACCTGGAACGCGACGGCCTGCTCATCCGCACGGTCTATCCCACGGTCCCGCCCCGCGTCGAGTACGTCGCCACCGACATGGCCCGCGAGCTGTACCGCTCGCTGCTCGAGCTGACCGGATGGGCCGAACGGCACCGCGCCGCGATCGCCGCCGCCCGCGAGGCGTACGACCGGGCCAACGACCACGGCGAGCCGGGACGGGCGTGATCAGGACCAGTCTTCGGCCGCCTCGGCGTCGCTGGGCGCGCCGTCGACCGGTGGCCCGCCGTGTGTCCACGGCGTCGCCTCCCGCGCCGGGAAGGTGCCCGGCGGGCTGAAGCCGTCGGTGATCGTGGTGTAGCAGAGCCGCTCCCCGACCTCGGGCACGCTGCCCGGCGCGGCGGTCAGCGACCGCCCCATGCCGCCGGAGAGTTCGAGCACCACCTCGGTCTTCGACTCCCCCGGCGCGGTCGTGACGAAGCAGATCCTCGCCTTCTGTGCCGGCCGGGACGGTGAGATCAGGACGGTGCCGGGGGTCAGTCGTACCGGGTCCGCGGTGACGACCTGGATCCGGGGGCGCAGCACCGGCCGCTTGCCGCTGTCGTCGACCCGCTTCGCGTCGGCGAGGGTCACCTCGCCGACGAACGCCTCGCCGGTCAGCCGGTATTCGGCCATGACCAGGGGGTCGTCGTACGCCCGCTGCACGGCGTAGGAGGTGAGTGCCTTCTCCAGCCGGTGCAGGCGCTGGGCGGCGGCGACCGCACCGTCGCGTCTCGCCTGCGGGTGGCCGCCGTCGACGTAGACGGCGTAGTCGCTGTAGACGTCCCGGTCGTCGGCCCACCGCCCGGCGACCCGGGCCCCGGCGGGCAGCTCGCGCAACAGGGTGACCGCGTCCCACATGGCCCGCCAGGTCGGTTCGAGCTGGCCGTGCAGGGCGTCCGCCAGCTCGGCGGTGGCGCGTAGCCCTTGCGCGTGGGCCGGACCGTCGCCGGCCCCGACGGTCTCGGCGTCGCGGATCGCGCGGACCAGCGGGGCCAGTACGTCGTTGTCGAAGGTGGGGTCGGTCGCCGGGCCGGCCGGCGGGCAGACCGCCGGGTCCTCGGCGTCCCGCCCGGCCTGCGCGCCGGTACGGCCCGGCGGCGGCGAGATCCAGCCGAGCAGCGAGCCGAGGTGGGCGTCCTCCAGCGCGCTCTGCCCGGTCACCCAGTGCGCCGACAGCGCGTCGGTGGCGGCGACCAGCATCGACGACCCGGGCATCTCGGCCCGGTCGGCGAGGAACGTCAGCCACCGGCCGAGCAACGGCACCGACATCGGCACCGGATAGTCGCCGTCGGTACGCCGGAACCGGGTCGACCGGCCCAGCAGGCGGACGAACCCGATGCCGGCCGGGTTGGGGACCAGGACCTGCGGCGCGTCGACGAACCGGTAGCGCACGTCACGGCCCCGGTCGGTCGGCACCGCCTCGGCGGCACCGCGGAAGCTGTCCAGATAGGTCAGCATGACGGCGGCGAGCGAGTCGGCGAAGGCGAACCGCTGGTCGCGGTTGCGCGGCTGCGGCACCACCAGCAGGGTCGGCTCGTCGTACGCCGGACCGACGAGGCAGCCCAGCGGGGCGTTCGCCTCACCGGCCAGCGCCAGGGGTACGAAGACCAGCGGGCGGTCGGCGATGTGCACGTGCCGCACCGTGGTGATCCGCTGTGCCGTGCCGGTGGCGGCGGCCCTGGCCCGGGCCAGCGCGACGAGGGCACTCACCCGGCCACCCCGCCGGCGCCGTACGGCTCGCTCATGCCAGGGCCTCGGCCCGCAGCCGGGCGGCGGTGCGCAGGCGCAGCGCCGCCTCGACCTGGTCGTCGTCGGGCTCGATCTCGCCGGCGGCCAGGGCGAGCACGGTCTCGACCGAGTCGATGCCGCCCAGCGCCTCACGTACCGACCGGCCGAGCGCGGCGGTGCCGGTCCCGGCCTCGTGCCGGCAGTAGTAGGCCAGTTCGCACGCCGACAGGCACTCCGGCGCGTAGCGGGCGTCCACCGCGGACAGTGCGGCGGCGAGTTCGGCCGGCGACCGGGTCGGCGTGCCGTCCGCGTCGACGGCCAGGTCGAACGAGAGTTCGCCGGGCAGCCGCGCCAGCAGGTCGTCGACCCGGGCCATCCGGGTGAGCTGCCGGCGCAGCGTCGACAACTGCTTGCGTACGTCGATGAGCGCGGCCGTCGGCTGGTTGGCGAAGTCGCGCGGGCAGACCAGCACCACCTCGTGCGAGACGATCTCCGGGTCGAGTCCGGCCTGCTCCAGCATCCGGCGCATCGCCAGCACGTAGACGGCCGACTGGGTGGCCGCGGCGGAGACCTTCGCCGCGTCGGCCTGCTCGTCGACGACCGCGAACGACTTGATCTCCACGACGTGGAACCGGCCGCCGACCTGGAGTGCGATCAGGTCGGGTTCGAGGTAGACCGGCCGGCCGGCGACGTCGAGCCGCAGCATCGGATGGTCGAACAGGGTGCTGGTCGGGCCGCCGTCGGTGGCGGCCCGCACCAGCAGTTCCATCGAGCGGGCGTGCCGTTCGGCGTTGCCGCCGTCGACGGCCGGCTGGACGATGTCGGTGGCCGGCGTACCGGCCAGGTCGTCGTACGCCGCCTCGGGGATCGGCACGCCGAGCCGCTGGCGCAGCAGGTCGAGCAGTTCGGCGCAGCCGTTCTCCTTGACCCGGGCCTCGAACGCGTTGCCCCGGGTGATGGCGAACTGGGACTGGCCGAAGCGGCCCGGATAACCGACGTGGGCGGCGATCCGCTGCTTGTCGATGCCGGCCGAGTCGAGCACGGCGCGGCGGGTGCAGCCGGGGTTGCCGGTGAGGGCGGCGATCGTACGGGCGTTGTGCCGCCTGGGCGCGACCGGCCCGCGTAGCGCGGCAAGCCGCCGCTCGGTGCTGGTCATACCACCTCCCGGGGGTCGGGGGCGGCGCCGTCGCGTGGTGACCACGGACCGCCCGGTGCGTCCGTTCGGTCCCTATCGTGCCCGGTAGCCGCCACGGCCGCCGGGCCGCCACGCCCATCATTGTCGGACGGGCCGGGATCCCACCGGCCCGCGACGGCGGCCGTCGTGGCTGATTCTTGATCAGAAGTACGACGGAACGACCTGTCACCATTCGCATTCACCTGGATACATTGGGTAAATGACGGGGTTCGTCGATCCGGATCGTCCACAGGAGACCGTCTACCGGCCGATCCTGCGCGCCCGGCGCGGTGAGTTGGACGCGCTCGGGCACCTCGACGCCGGCTGGATCCCGTCGGTCACCCCGATCCTGGTCGTGCAGTCCACCCCGAAGGGGCCGGTGCAGGACGCGTACGACTTCTTCCGGAGCGCCGGCGACCGGCTGCCCCACGGGCTGCGGATCGGGGTCGACCTCGCCGACCTGCCCGAGCCCGACGGCGGGCTGTCGTACCCGGCCCGGGACCTCGCCGAATACCTCGCAGAGTGGGGCATCCCGATGCTGCCGGTGCTCCGGGTCACCGACAGCGCCCGGCGGCTGACCGCGTACGGCGACGCCGCCCGGATGCACGACCGGCGGGCCATCCTGCGCCTGCGCCCCGACGAGGCACCCGGCCCCGCGACCGCGACCCGCGCCTGCGACCGGGTGTGGCGGCGTACCGGACTGTTGCCCGAGCGCTGCGACCTCGTCATCGACCTCGGCCCCCTGACCTACCGGGGCGACCTGCCCGACGCCGAACACACCGTACGGCGGGTACTGGGCTGGGCGATCGGCGAACGGTGGCGGTCGGTCACCGTCGCCGCGGGTGCGATGCCGCCGACCCTGTCCCACCTGCCGCGCAACGTCGCGACCCGGTTGCCGCGCTGGGAGGCCGATCTGTGGCAGCGGATCCGGCACCTGCCGGTCGGCTTCGGCGACCACGGGGTCACCGCGCCCCAGCCGGGACCGGGCGACCACCCGTCCCGGCCGCTGCCCACCATGCGCTACACCACGCCGGACGCCTGGTGGATCTACCGCTGGGCGCGGCACGGCGGCGGCCGGCCGGACGACCGTTTCTACGACCTCTGCGGCCGGCTCACCTCCTCGCCGCACTGGGCGGGCGCGGCACTGTCGTGGGGCGACCGGGAGATCGCCCGGCGGGCCCGCCGCACCCCGGGACCGGGTACGCCGACGAGTTGGATCGCCTGGGCCACCTCGCACCACCTGGCACACGTGCTGTCGGAGCTGACCCGGACCGGGCCGGAGCCCGACGACGACCCGCCGGGTTCGGACACGCCACGGCCCGACCGCGACCTCCGGCGATCACCGGCCCGGCCGGCCGGCCGCGCCGCGCCGCCGGCGGGCCGGTTCCGCCCACCCCTCGGCCAGGTCGACGAGCCACGCTGAGCGGGTCACCCGGGGCCATAGTTGATCACGCAGTGTCACCGGTGGCTCGGGAAGCAAATCCGGTCCACTCTCGGACATCGGTCGTATCGACGAGTTCGCCTCACGCACAGGTCAACGCAGAGTTAGCTGTCCAGCCTAAACACACTTCGACCGGTGCGAACGGACAAGGGGTGTGCAAATCTCGACCCCGGGGGGAACGTCCCACGGCGTCGGCCGATCGGCCGGCCGTACCCACCGTCGGTCCGGCGGTGGGCGACCGGCGCGATGACGCCGTTCATTGCGAAAGGCAAGCAGCGTGGCAAACCTCGACGTGGCGCTCAAGAGCGCAATGTCCATCGAAGGCGCGATCGGCGTTGCGCTGGTCGACTACACCAGCGGCATGACGCTGGGTGTGGCCGGGGGGTCCGCCGAACTGGACCTCACGGTCGCCGCCGCCGGGAACACAGACGTGGTCCGGGCGAAGATGCGGACAATCGAAATGCTGAAGCTCACCGACGGCATCGAAGACATCCTGATCACACTGGACACCCAGTACCACCTCATCCGTCCGCTCAGCTCACGCTCCGGCAAGGGGCTGTTCCTCTACTTGGCGGTGAGCAAGACCCGGGCCAACCTCGCGTTCGCCCGCCACCAGCTCCGCCTGATCGAGGAGAGCCTGGAGCTGTGAACGGGGGCAGCGGTTACACACTGCCCCGCCGCGTCGCCCAGCCGCCGGGAGCGCGGTCGATCCCCGACCAACCGCGCCCCCGACTGGCGCCCCGCGGCGATTCGGTGCCGTACGTAGCCATCCACAACCAACTGTCCGACCTACGGATCCAGATCCCCGGCGTACGCGGCTGCGTCCTCGGCGGCGTCGACGGCCTGCTCATCGCACACGACCTGCCCGCCGGCGACGCCGAGCCGCACGACCTGGCCGCTCTCGCGGCGACCACGTTCGGGCTCGGCCGGCAGGTCGGACTGGCGCTGCGGCACGGCCCGTTCCGGGAGTCCACTGTGCGCGGTCAGCACGGCTACTTCGCGGTCTACGCGGTCAACGACACGGCACTGCTCGCCGTACTCGGCGAGGACGCGGTCAACGTCGCCCGGCTGCACCTGCACGCTCCGGCCGTCACGGAACGGCTCGCGGCACTGCTCGGCGGCGGCATGGGTCGCTGAAACGCATTCGAGGGGCACCGCCGCGCCGGCGGTGTCCCTCGATCCGTACCAACGAGCACTATGTACCTATTCTCACTAACAGCACACGGGGCGTCACGAATCGGTGATTTTAGCTAGCGTCACCTTGAGTACGGGCCAGCCGGCCACGACGGGGGGAGGTGACGTGGTGAGCGCACTCTGGCGGGTGCACGTCGACCCACGCCGCTGCATCGGTTCGGGTATCTGCGCGGGCGCGGCGCCCGACCACTTCGTGCTCGTCGCCGACGCGTCGGTGGCGCTCGCCGAGCTGGTCGAACCGTCGCAGGAGATCACCGACGCCGCCGAGTCCTGCCCGATGGAGGCGATCACGGTGCGGGACGCGCTGGACGACCGGCACATCTCCCCCGGCCGCGACGGCCGGACCTAGCCGACCCGCCCGACCCGCCCGACCCGCCCGACCCTGGGCCGACCCGCCCGACCCTGGCCGGGGCGGCCGGCCGCGGCCTACTGTCGCTGGTATGCCGAAAGCCGTCTGGAACGACCTCGTCATAGCCGAGAGCACCGACACCGTCGTGGTGGAGGGAAACCACTACTTCCCGCGTGCGGCACTGCGCGACGACCTGATCCGCGAATCAGGTACGCACACGGTCTGCCCGTGGAAGGGCACCGCCTCCTACTACACCCTCGAACTCGACGGCGTACGGTCCCCGGACGCCGTCTGGTACTACCCGGACCCGAAGCCCGAGGCAGCCATGATCCGCGACCGGGTGGCGTTCTGGAAGGACGTCCGGGTCGTCGACTGACGCGCGCCGGTCCGGGTGGCCCGTACCGCTGGCCACCCGGAGCCGTCGAAGCCCGCGTCAGCCCGCCTGCTGCTCCGTGATGCCGAACTGGACACCGCCCTGCGCGTCGACCGACGCGTCCAGGGCCTTGTCGTCGAGGATCTGGGCCGCCTCCGGGTCGAGGAAGATCCGCGCACCGGAGTCGTCGACCACCTGGTCGCCCTGGGCCGGCTGGTCGGCCAGGCCGAGGGTCAGCGCACCCGCGGAGGTGTCGGTCGCGATACGCAGGCCAGCCCCCTCCGGCACCTCCTGCTGGGTGGTCAGGTCACGGATCACGGTCACCGCGTTGTCCGTCAGAGTGAGCATGAAGAACTCCTCATGGTTTCTCGTGTCGGGTTGTCGTTGCCGACCGACCGCCGCCGATGACACGGCCAGGCAGTGAACCGTCGAGATGGCCATGGCCGCCGCGCCCCGACGTCGGCAGGAAACTCCGGGCGCACCGACTCCAGTCGGGCGGGATCAGCTGAACGGTCGAGTGGCGGCCGTCCGCGATCTACGTTGCCCCCTCCGAACGGCTACGTCAAATCGGGCACCAGCCCCGACAACGGACGGACCGGGCCACCGGTAACCGGTCCGGCACCGGCAGAAGCGGGCGGGACGCCCCCTCGACGCCCCGCCCGTGAGCCGGATCAGCGGTTGCGGCGACCGCCGCTGATCCGGATGTCCCGACCCGCCTGATAGACGTGCGACCCGCCGATGACCTGGGCGTGCTGGTGCGAGCCGGGGCCCGACGGACCGGCTCCGCCGTCGACCCGCCGGACGATCTCGGCGAGTTCGACCCCGACGGTCGGATCCGCGGCCAGCCGGGCCCGGAGCAGTTCGTCGAGCGTGGACCGCAGCGTGGCCACCGCATCGGGTTGCCGCTCGACCGGCACCGCCAGCAGCGACTCCCGCGTGCGGTCGAGCCAGCCGGCCGCCGCCTCACGATCCGCGTCGTCGCCGCCGGCCAGCACCCGGGCGGCCCCCGAGCGGATGCCGGCCCACGCGTCCGTCGCCATGGCTGTCACCAGCGCCAACGCCCCGGCCTCGGCGAGCCCCACCAGATACGTCGGATCCATCCGTCCTCCTCGTGCAGTCGGTCAGGTGGCGCCCCGCCACCGTCAGCCATCGGAACCGATCCGTGATCCATTCAGGTGCGGGTGGGCCGTCCGCCCGTCCGCGCCTGGCCGGTTCCCCTCGCGCGCGCCGCGGCGCAGGTCGTTCGCGAGCTTCTCCACCGCGCGGTCCAGCCCGGCCTGGATGTCGGCGGCATGGATCCGGGCGTTCAGGTCGATGCGATCGCGCTCCTGACGCGCCGCCGACTCGGCCTCGTACTGGCGCACGTTCAACTCTTCGAGGATCGACACCTCGGCGCCGCGCGTCGCGCGGCTGTAGATCCGGATGGCGCTGTTGACCCGTTCGTCGACCAGCCGGTCGTACGCCGTCGCGCCGTTGAACAGCTTCACCAGGACAGGCAGGCAGTCGATCAGGATGAAGAAGATCCGGATCAACCAGGTGGTCACGAAGAGGACGGGATTCGCGTTGATCAGCTCGTGCAGCGCCTGGAACCGCTCCAGCATGCCGATCGCCCCGTGATGGCTCCTCATCTGCGCGACCCGCTCCTCGATCCGCTCGTCCCGGACCTGTTCGAAGCTCTCGTTGCCCAGCCGCACCTCACCCTCGAGAAGCGCGACCCGCTGCTGCATCCCGGTCAGCCGTACCTTGTCCTGCGCGATCGGATGGCTGGCGGCGAACCGGTCGGCCTCGCCACGCAGGCGCCGGCAGTTGGGGCCCTCCCCCACCCGGCCGGTGAATCCCGGCCCCGAATCGCCGGCACACTCCCGGCGCGCCTTCTCGTTGAGTTCTTCCAGTTCCGCCGAGTCGGCGGCGATCTGCCGGTCGAGGTCGGCGGCGGCGGTCCGCAACGCGGTGAGCTGGTCGGTGACGCCGGCCGGGGTCGCCGGGAACGAGATGACGTACTCCAGGCAGCCCTCCGCCGGCCGCTCCGCCGGCTGGTCGGCGGGCTGCCCCGGCACCGGGTTGCAGGCGGTCAGCTTGGCGGTCAGCGTACGCAGTTGCTCCGCCCGATCGTCGCGGATGTGCTGCTCGATGGCCGTACCGAAGATCCGCAACACCAGCGGCTCCGCGATGACGAACCCGAAGAAGATCGCGACCAGCAGTCGCGGCAGCAGCACCGACGCCCGGCGCCGCCACTGGGTGCCGGCCGAACTGGAGACGAGCCACCGGTCGAGGTTCAACACGAACAGCGCCCAGACCAGGACCGGCAGCAGGATCAGCACGTGCGCACCGCCGGTCACCGCGACCAGCGCGTTCCACATCGAGAACGCCGCGATGACGGCGGTGCCGAGCACCACGCCGCCCAGGGCCGTGTAGCGGGCACGTTCGGTCGGCACGTACGACAGCAGTTGCTCGTCCACCCCGGCCAGCACCCGCAACCACCGGCCCGGCCCGGGGTCGGCCGGGGCCGGTGCGGCGCCGCCCTCGACCCCGCCGCCGGCGGGCTCCGGGGTGGGAGACCCGGCGCTGTCGCGCCGGGTCTCCTGGTCACCGCTCGATGTCATCGTCGTCCAGTTCGTCCTCGTCGAGAACGAGATCCTCGGTACGCGCCGGCTTGCCGGCGAGGCCCCGGCGTTCCCGCTCCCGGTCGACCTTCACCAGTTCGGGTCCGGCCGTCGCGCGCCGCGGCGTGATGCTGTCGGTGAACGCGTCCACCAGGATGTCCGCGTCGACCCGCAGCCGGTCCAGATGCCCGTCCTTCTGCAACAGCGCCAGCACCTCCGCCAGCTTGCGCTGCTTCTCCTCGGTGACCTGGTAGGCGCGGTCGGCCGCCTGCCCGGCCGTGATGTCCCCACGACTGATCGCCAGCGCCTCCAGCGCTTCCGGACCGCTGCGGATCAGGTCGGCGATCCAACCGGCGTCGTCGGCCTCGAACGAGCGCCGGAGCCGCTGCTCGAGCTGCCGCCACTGCTCGTCACGCATCCTGCTCGCGTGTTCGACCAGCCCGGTCGGCTTGCTCACCTCCACGGTCGAGAACACGACCTCGACCCCGCTCAGCCGGGGCGGGTGCACGGTGCAGTACGCCTTGACCTGAGCCGTCACCGACTCACGGACCTCGTTGAGGTCGTCGATGCTGCTCGTGGCACCGAGACTCTCCAGCCGCCGGTCCCGGCGCAGGTAGTCGCCGAGCGAGACGGAGATGTCGGTCAGCCCGTCGCGTACGACGGCTTCCGGATCGGTGACCTGGCACCGGAAGACGACCCGGATGCGGAAGTCGTCGGCCGCGCTGGCGGACGGGATCAGGATGTCGACCGGCACGAACCGTTCTCGGACGTCGACGAGGCTGACCGCCACCGCCTCGACGACGATGTCCTCGCGCCCGGTCAGGTGCCGGCGCTCGTGGAGCACCTCGTAGCGGTCGCCGACGGTGAACACCAGGGCGGTCCCCGGCTCCTGCCGGGGTAGTTCGGCGACGTCACGCCGGGCGAACAACAGCAGCCGAGACTTCGCGGGTCCGAGCGTCCGCTCGGTGAGCAGGGGCCAGAAAGTGGTACTCACAACGATCTCCCGGTCAGGTGGTGGGGGGACAGGTTCTGGGTACGGCGGCCACGCAGGGCCGCGAACACGGTGCTGAGCAGCCCTTCCCGGGCGGCCTCCTCGTCGATCCGCAGGAGGCCCTCTTCCAGGCCCTCCTCGAGCGCCCTCCACTGGCCATGGCTGAGCCCGCCACGGATCGCGGCGCCGAACCGTCGCACCGCGGGCAGGGCGGCGGTGTCCTCGGACAGCGCGCCGAGGGCCACCAGCAACGCCGTTCGGGCCTGATGGCGGTGCGGACCGCTGGCCAGCAGGTCGGCCCACAGGGCCCCGAGCCGGTCCGCGTTACGCGGCTCGCCGCGCAGCACCAGGGCGGCGACCGGCTCGTCGGTCCGCGGGTCCCGGGCGGCCATGATCTCCAGCACGGTCTCGTACGTCGCCCGGCGATCACGTTGGCTCGCCCCGTCGGCGATCACGTCACGCATCTGCCGCTGCAGGAAGTTGAGCACCTTGCGGGTCGCTGCCGGGTCGGATGCCGTTACGGCGAACAGGACGCCGAGGGCGTCGCAGGCGATCGGCCTGATTCGCGCGTTACGCATCGCGAGCGTCCACAGCCAGCGCAGCGCGTCCGAGGGGTAGCGCAGGCCGAGCGGCCCACCCAGGGCGGTGGCCGCGGTGACCGCCCGGCGCTGGCCGGAGTTGAGCGCCCACCGCTTGGTGACGGTCAACGCCGACGCGGCGTGCGAGCCGTCGAACCCCATCCAGGACAGCGTGCAGGCGGCGGCCGCCCGTTCGGCGACGAGTCCGGCGGCCCACCGGTCGAGGAAGGTGTGCTCGACCTCCTGGAAGTCGAACCGGCTCAGGACCGCCATGCCCATTCCGAGACGGACCTGCAGGTCGGACACCGGGGCGGTCGCCGCGATCTCGTGGAGCCAGTTGCGCAGCGGCTCCCACAGGGCGTAGCCGTAACGTTCGCGCAGTTCGCCGAGGACGAGGGGACGCATGTCGTCGGTCTGGAACTCGACCGCCGGATTGCCGGCACCGGCCTGCGGCGACGGCCGGACGGTGATCAGCCCACCGGCCCGGCGGCGATCGAGTCGGACCTGGCGGGTGGGGGCGGCGTCCGGCGGCTGGCCCGCGGCGGGAAGCGCCGCCGAAGCCGCGCTGGCCTGGCGGTGCAGTTCCGCCAGCCGGGCGACCAGCCGCTCGAAGTCGGCTTCCGGGGTGCCCTCGACGAAGGCCAGCGCGGCGACGGCCAGCACCTCCGGCCACTCCGGGTCCTGGTCGAACCAGCTCGCGACCCGGCCCCGCTGCGAGTCCTCGAAAGCGGCGAGTGCCTTCCGCGGGCCGTCGGCCATCAGTTCGCAGACCGCGACGACCTCGCCCGGCGAGTGCAGCCGGCGGACCTGTTCGCGTACCTCGTCCGTGCCCGGACCGTGCCGGAGCTGGTCGGTGAGGTGCGCCGTGCAGGTGTCGAAGAGTTCATCGCTGTCCGGCGCGGACCAGTCGACCATGAGGTCGGCGAGTTGCCCACGTGGCCGCAGACCGAGATCGACGGTGATCACCAGGTAGGAGCGGTTCTTCAGGGCACCGAGCAGGCGGTGCATCTCGAACTGCTGTACCGCGACGGTGTTCGCGTCCCGGGCCTGGTCCCGCACGATGTAGCCGCTCGCGTTGCCGAACTTCTGCCCGGCGAGTTCGCTGAACGCCAGCGCCGGAGAGAGGTTGGTGGGCAGCCCCTCGCGACCGGCGACGTCGCGCAGGAGCGCGATCGCGCCGCTGTACTTACCGATCCCCGCCGGTCCACACAGGACGACGAGGCGCCGGTCGAGGAGCAGGCGGCGGGCCCGCGCGTACGGCTCGGGCCGTACGTAGTGCCGCAGGGCTGCGTCGACGTCCTCCTGGCGCAGCGGGCCGGTCGCGCTACCCGGGCGGCGACCGGGGCCGAACGAACCGCCGAACGTCGCACCCGACGCGTCCACTCTGCCGTTGAAGTACTGCACGTTGACGAACCGGGCCGAGTCACGCAGCTCCCCGTGTAGCGCGTCGTCGAGGTCCTCGGCCCGGTCCGGCGCCGGATCGGGTCCGGCCGGCGGGGCGGACGCCGGTCCGGCGTCCGCGGGTGCCCTGCCATCGGCGGCCGGTTCACTCATCCGGCGTCCCGCCCCCGCCTGACAGGTCGGCGAAGTTGAATCCGAACACCTGGGCGTGCACCGAGCCGTCGATGCGGGTCCGGTTGACGTACGTCGGCCCGTGCCGGACCTCGGAGCTGGCGTCGATGTCCCGGTCCGCCTGGTGCACCGCACCGCCGCCGGCGACGGTGGCCCGCTGGGCCGAGTGCCGGTAGGCGGAGTCGTCGGGCGGTTGCGCACCGGGCAGCCGGGCGGGATCCACCCCGGGTACCCGCACCCAGGCCTGGTCGGCGTACTCCTTGACCCGCACCTGAACGGGCTGGAAGTCGTCGGGCCGCAGGCTGGTGTGGCCACCCGCCACGATCTCGTCGAAGACGAGCCGGGACAGGATGACCGCGAGTGGGGCCTCGGGGGCGGCGGCCAGCGCCCGCCGGGCCGGATCACTGTCGATCAGGCGGCCGACGGTCACCGGGGCGTTGCCCGCGTAACCGTTGGCGGCCGAGTACGCCACGCCGTGGTGCGCGGCGAGCCGCAGCCGGATCTGCCAGTCCGGCAGTCGGCCCTCGTTGAACAGGCGCAGTTCGGTCGCGAGTTCGCGGACGTAGTCGTCCACGACACGCGGCTCCGGCTCGTCCGGCGGGAGCACCGCGAATTCGCCGTCGCCACTGGGCTGGGTCACCCACCGCGACCGGTCCAGACCGGCGGCCTCGGCCGCCCGGTCCAGAATGGCGACAAGATCCTTTTGTAGTTCGCTCTGTCGGCGATCCGGGCGACCGCCATATCCCTGCATATCCACTCCGACGCAGAAGCGCCGGTCGAACTGTGTTGATCGGGGCACGCCGATGGGCCTTTCACCGAGTCGGGAAGCCTTGCGCCGCCCATGCTGACCCAGATCCCCGACGATCAATCCGCCCCAGTGCGGGATCTTGCCCGTAATTTACGGTGACGCCTCCGCTTCGGCACGTAGTCCCTGCACGTCAGTGATAACGAGGCGGCGATAACCCGGGCTGACCAGCCCGCGCTGGCTGAGATCATGCAGCACCTTTTCCGCGGTGCGTCGCGCGACGCCGGCCAGCGACGCCAACTCCGCCTGGGTGAGCGGAACACCGAGATCCCAGCCCGCCGGCACCTCCCTGCCGTAGATCTGGGCGATCTCGTAGAGAATTCGACTCACCCGGGCCGTCGCGCTACGCGTGGTCAGATCGATGCGCCGACTGTTCGACCACCGCAGCCGCTCGCTCATCATCCGCATCAACTCGATCGCACCGTCCGGGCACTGCTCGATGAACGCCTGGAGTTCGGCGCGCTGGATCACCCGGGCCTCGGTGGGGACCGACGTGACGACGCTGGCCGACCGGGGCCGCTTCTCCAGCGCTGCCATTTCACCGATCACATCGCCGCCGACCCGGATCGCCAGGAACGTCTCCTGATCGGCATCGAGCGCGGTCACCTTGACCAGCCCGGACAGCAGAAGATAGACGTGCTCGTCCTCGTCGCCCTGTCGAATAATCACCTGTTCGGCGGGAAATCTCTTTTCGGTTCCCGTCGCCAACAGAAGTTGCCTGGTCTTTACCCGGAGTCGGCCGAGCAGGGTGGCCGAGGGCCAGTTCCGGGTTTCGGCTGGCCTGATCTGAGCGTTGTCCAACGAGCGTCTCCAATACGACCGGCACTCGTGCTCCGACCCAACAGACCGGGCGTATGGCTCAGCACTGGCGGACGGCCGCGACCACCTACACCCGGAGTGCGACCAACCTATCCACGGCAGAAGCATTCATGGGGGTTGCGCTGGTGGAACTGTCAAAAATTCGCCCCATCTTGATTTATCGGCGGGATTCGGTACGGCACCGTCCGCTCACGTGTTCAGCGGGCGGCGGGCGACCGACAGGACATGGGTCACCGGCCACCCGATCGGATCACCGTCGGGTGTGGACAGATCCGCGACCGGAGCGAGCCGGTTGGTCACGATCCAGTCGTTGCGGTACGCCCCGCTGGCCGCGTCGACCTCGAAGCCGACGTCGGCGAGCAACGCCTTCCAGTCGGCGTACTCCAGTCCACAGAACTGCTCCCGGGTCTCCGACAGCCAGTTGTCGGTGTAGTCCTTGCGGGTCAGGAAGTCCATCGCGGCGCCGAACGCCAACTCGACCGTTTCCGGTTCGCCGTCGACCGGGCGGTGGTCGAACGGGAAGCGGTAGTCCACCGCGAACTGGTCCAGCCGGGCCCGGGTGGACAGGCCGCCGACGTACGTGGCGACCTCCGGCACGGGCAGCGCCGCCAGGTCGTCACGGGGCCGCGCCGGGTTGGCACCGTCCGAGGTGGACAACCGCAGCCGGACCGGGCGGTCACGGCCGTCCGGTCCGCACACGTCGCTGTTGATCCACACTCCGCCGGGCACCGTGTGGTCGTAGATCGCCCGCACGAAGCGGCGCAACGACGCCATCCGGTCACCGTACGACCAGATCTCGTGGGTGAGCGCGAACGTCATCGTGGTGTCGACCGACCGCGGCGCGAACACCGCCCCGCCGAGGACGTTGCGCCGGTAGAAGAACACGTTGGGGTTGGCGAAGAAGCCCTGCGCCTTCTTGTGCACGCACTCCTCGAACAGGTGCCGGGCCACCTCCACGCCGATCAGGTCGCTCTCCCGCAGCGCCGGCTCCCGATCGGCGAGTTCGAGGACCGCGCCGGCGCCGCAGCCGATGTCGACGATCCGGCCCGGCCGTACGTGGTCACGGACCGCGGCCCACTTGCGCTGCGCCGCGTCGGCGAACGCCTCGGCGTACGTCCGGTAGTCGCGGGTCGCGGTCAGCCCGCCCTCGTCCCCGACGACCGGATCGTTGACGACGGCGCGTACGAGTTCGTCGAGCTGGTAGCGGTCGAAGACGTCGACGGACGCCGGGTGGGCCAGCTCGCGCCACGTCGGGTCGCCCGCGGCCAGCCGCAGCAGCACGTCCCACGGCCGGTCCGGCGCGGGCTCGACATCGGCCTCCACCCCGGCGATCGGGAAGCCGAGCCGGGCGTACATCGCGGCCACCTCCGGGGTCGAGCAGGCCACCACGGTGTCGTCCGGGGTCAGCGTGAGGCCGGTGACGGCCTCGACGTTCTTGCACGTGACCTCGGCGAACCGGTCCGTCGCCGCGGTGTCGAAGACCGGCACGACAACCGACCGCAGCCCGGCGAGCACGCTGAACCGCTCGATCGCCGCCTCCCGCCGGTGGAACGGGACCGGATTACGTTTCGTGTTCTCATGGTTCGCGGACGTGACAGCCCAGACCACCGTGCGGTCGGCGCCGGCCAGCCGGCTCAGATATTCGGCCTGGAATCGGGTCAGGAGGTGGTGACGACCGGGAAAGAGCAGGTAGCGCGCCATTCGTCGTTCATAGCCGACAGCGGTTTGCGACCCTCTGGCAGGGTGGCGACGTGCAGATCGACCTCGCTGAACCCGACGTACTGCTAGCCCGCTGGGGCGCGATCGCCTCCGCTCTGACCACGCTCGGTCACGACGATGTGTGGTGGATCGACGGCGGCACCGCGCACCGCGACGACCACGGCGGCAACTGGGGCCGCCTGGTGCCGGTCGAGGGCGGCCGGGCGGTGCTCTACGGGTTCGACCACGAGTATTCCGCGACGGTCGACGCCAGCCCCCCGATCGATCTGCTCGCCGGGGGGCCGGCCTGGCTGCCCTGGGCCGACCTGGTCCGCGCCGTCGAGGACGAGCAGCTGGGGTTCGTCTACTGGTACGACGGCGGGTGGTCGCGGGTGCCGTACCCCGACGGGCTCGCCGACGGACTGGCGGCGGCGCTGCCGGCGGTGCTCAGCGCGGACCGGGCCCACCGGGCCCTGTGCGAGGTCGTCTTCGGCTGGGCGCGCCACAAGCCGGACGATGCCGCGGAGCGGGCCACCGTCGCCGATGCCGCGACGCGACTGCTCGACGCCGCGGCGACCCGTACGGTCGACGCCGGCGTGCTGGAGCGACTGGTCGGCCGGATCGGCAGCCTCCCGGTCGACCTCGGTGCCGGGGTCGCGGCGGCGGCCGGGTTCGGGCTGGTTCCGGGCAGTGTGGCACCGACCGTGCCGGCCGGGAGCGGGGAGCCACCCCGCCGGGTCCGGTTGCTCAGCGACGACGAACGGCAGGACCTGGTGTGGGCGGCGATGCGGGCCACCGCCGAACTGCCCCGGCCGGCGCCGGCACCGACCGCCGAACTGGCCGCCCTGATCGGGTGGGCCCGATCCCGGGCCCGCCCCGACGGCCGGTGCTCGCTGCGGTTCGAGGTGCTGGACCACGCACAGCGCTTCGGTCCCGGCGAGGCACCGCCGGTCGAGCGTCCGGACGACGACCGGTGGGCGGTGGCCCGGGAGGCGGCCGACCTGGCGAGGAAACTATGGGAGGCCGAGGCCGAGGCCGACCCGGCGCACGGCCACTGGATCTTCCTGCGGCTGGAGGTCTCGGCCGACGACCACACCGTCGAGCGGCACTACGACTCCTGGCCGGGCTGGATGAGGTCCGACGGCATCACCGGACCGTGGCTGGACGACCTGCGGATCGAGATGGACCGCCGGGCCCCGCGGTTCCGGCCGGCGTGGGCGGTGCTGCTCGATCCGGAGGTGGCGTACACCGGGGTGCCGGAGCCGTTCCGGACGCTCAAGGTCGACTGACCGCCGGCCGCCGCCACTCCGACCGCTGCCGCGGCCCCTTGGTGTGCCGCTGGTGGTGTGTCAGGCTCCGAGGACGCGGGATCCGCCACCCGCGGACCAGGCCCGTCGCCGGCCCGGCGGCGCCCCACCCGGAGGAAGGTCCATGAGCGAGCGAAGCGAGTCGTACTCCGCGCGACTGCGGTCGGCCACCCGGCAGGACCACGAGGCCGCCGAGTCGGAACGCTATGTCACCGCCCTCACCGCCGGCGAGCTGAGCCGGGCCGCGTACGCCGATCTGGTCGCCCAGCACTACTTCATCTACGAGGTGCTGGAGGAGGCCGCCGGCGCGATGGCCGGCGATCCGGTCGCGGGTGGTTTCGTCGACGACGCGCTCACCCGGCTGCCGTCGCTCGTGGCCGACCTGGAGTTCCTGTTCGGCGCCGGCTGGCCGGACCGGATCGCGCCGAATCCGGCGACGGCGGCGTACGTGCAGCGGATGCGGGAGGTCTGCCAAACCTGGCCGGCCGGGTTCGTCGCCCACCACTACACCCGGTACCTGGGCGACCTGTCCGGCGGGTTGTTCGTCGGCCGGGCGGTCGCGCAGGCGTACGGGCTGGGCGACGACGGCGGCGTCGAGTTCTACCGCTTCCCGGCCATCGACGACCCCCGGGCCTACAAGGACGCCTACCGCCGCCGGCTCGACGCGATGCCGATCCCGGAGGCCGAGTTCGACCGGCTGATCCAGGAGGTGGTGCTGGCGTACCGGCACAACACGGCCGTGCTGGCCGAGCTGGGCCGTACGGTCGATCCGTTCCCGGCGGAGGTGGTGGCCGCGATCAGCCGGCACATGAACGACGACCACCCCGCCGACTCGCTGCTGATCTGCCGGGCGCTGGGCGGCCGGCCGACCGCCACCGCCGCTCGGATGACGGGCATGGACGCCGACGGGATCGACTTCGTCGCCACCGTCGACGGGGAGCCGGTGCCGGTACGGGTCCCGTTCGGCGAGCGGTTGACGCAACGCCCGCAGGTCCGCAAGGAGGTGGTGCGGATGTACCACGAATCGTGTGCGGCGCTCGGGGTGCCGCCCCGGCCGGCCGCGACGCACGGCTGAGACGGGCCGCGCCGCCACCAGCCCGACCCATTCACGTGACGACCTGACTGTAACGCAAGCGTGACAGAATGGGATTCCCGGAGTTAGTCTGCTCAATGTCGTCGGCAGGCTCTGAAGGGGTGGCGCAATGCCAACTGTCGTCCTCGGCGTCAAGGCAGCCGGCACCGCCGACCGCATCAACGCCTACGCAATGCGACTCGGGATCTCGTCGGTGCTCACCGCGCGGGTCACCGGCCGGGAACCGTTCGGCGCCCCGGACGAGGGGGTCGACCTCGTCGTCCTCGACGCCACCGCGCTCGGCGACAACCGTCGGGCCGCCCTGCGCCGGATCGCCTTCCAGCTCCCGACCGCCCGGATCCTGGTCTGCGAGTCCGGACGGCCGGGCCCGATACCGGTGTCCCCGATGCCGATCCGGGTGCAGGGCGTCGACTACGACGGCCTGGCGGCACTGGCCAACCTCCTGCTCGTCTTCTGCGCCAGCGAGGCGCCGGCCGACCACCCGCGCGCCAACGGGCTGACGCCGCTGCTCGCCCGCCGGGCGACGAACGGCGGCGACCACTACGCCTCCCGGGCGACCATCCCCACCCAGCGCTGCAACACCACCGAACCCGGCCAGTCCCGGCTGACCGACCGCGAGGTGCAGGTGGTCCGGCTGATCGCGGACGGCCGGTCCAACCTGCAGATCGCCCGCGACCTCAACCTGTCGAGCGAGACGGTCAAGACCCACGTACGGCGGATCCTGCGCAAGCTCCGCGCCGACGACCGCGCCCACGCGGTCGCCAACGCGTTCCGGGCCAAGCTGCTGACCTGAGCCGGCCGGCTCAGGTCAGCGCGTCCGACTTCGGCAGGACCGCGACCTCGGGCCGCCCGCCGCCGTCCGACCGCCGGCGGCGCAGCATCATCGACAGCACCGCCGCACCGATCGACAACCCGCCGGCGACGTACCAGGCCAGCACGTACGTGCCGAGCTGGTCGCGGACCAGACCGGCGGCGGTGGCGGCGAAGCCCGCACCGAGCTGGTGCGACGCGAAGACCCAGCCGAAGACGACCGCACCCGCGTCGCCGAAGTACTCCCGGCACAGCGCGACCGTCGGTGGCACCGTCGCCACCCAGTCGAGCCCGTAGAAGATGATGAACACCAGCATGCTCGGCCCGGCGGCCTCGGCGAACAGGCTCGGCAGCACCAGCAGGGAGAGCCCGCGCAGCCCGTAGTAGACGGCGAGCAGCACTCGCGGGTCGACCCGGTCGGTGAGCCAGCCGGACGCGATCGTGCCGGCGATGTCGAAGAGGCCGACCAGGGCCAGCAGCCCGGCCGCGGTCGTCTGCGGCATGCCATGGTCGTGCGCCGCCGGGATGAAATGGGTGCCGACCAGCCCGTTCGTGGTCGCGCCGCAGATCGCGAAGCCGGCGGCGAGCAGCCAGAACGCCCGGGTGCGGGCGGCCGCGGCCAGGGCGCCGACCGCCCGCGCCGCCGCCCCGCCGGCCGGGGCCGGCGGCGGCACGACCTCGGTGCCGCCGTACGGCGGCAGGCCGAGGTCCGCCGGGTGGTCGCGCAGCAGCCACACCACCACGGGTACGACCGCGAGCGCCGCCCCGGCCACGATCAGCGCCGCCACCCGCCACCCGTACGCCTGCACCACGTTCGCCAGCACCGGCAGGAAGACGAGCTGGCCGGCCGCCCCACCGGCGGTCAGCACCCCGGTGACCAGCCCACGCCGCTTCACGAACCACCGGCCGGTGACGGTGGCCACGAACGCCAGGGCCATCGAGCCGGTGCCGAGGCCGACGAGCACGCCCCAGCAGAGAATGAGCTGCCAGCTCGCGGTCATGAAGACGGTCAGGCCGCTGCCGGCGGCCACCATCAGCAACGCGTACGAGACCACCCGCCGGATACCGAACCGGTCCATCAGGGCGGCGGCGAACGGCGCGGTCAGGCCGTACAGCAGCAGGTTGATCGAGACTGCCGCCGAGATGGTCGCGAGCGGCCAGCGGAACTCGGCGTGCAGCGGGTGCAGCAGGACGGCCGGGGTGGCCCGGAAGCCGGCCGCGCCGACCAGCGCGACGAAGGCGACCACCGCGACGATCCAGGCGGGGTGCACAAGACGGGTACGACTCACCGGGCCAGTCTTGGCCGGGCCGGAGGTCCGGCGACAGTGGCCGGGAAGCCATCATGCGCAATAATCAGGCCATGACAGCGGCGAACGGAAAACGGCGGGGCGGATCGGGTCCGGCACGGCCGGCGGACGGCACCGGCACCGACCCGCACCGGGTCGTCGTGCTCGCCCTCGACGAGGTGGTCGGCCTCGACCTCGGCACCCCCGCCCAGGTCTTCTGCACCGCCCGGACCCCGACCGGCGGCGACGACCTCTACACCGTCACCACCTGCACCAAGGACGCCGCCCCGGTACGCAGCACCGCCGGCTACCGGGTGCTGCCCGACCACGGGCTGGCCGCCCTCACCACCGCGCAGACCGTCGTCGTGCCCGGCATCCACGGCGGGCCGCCGCTCGCCGACGGCACCCTCGACCCCGAACTGACCGACGCGCTGCGGGCCGCACACGAACGCGGCGCCCGCATCATGTCGATCTGCACCGGCGCCTTCGTGCTCGCCGCCGCCGGACTGCTCGACGGCCGGCCGGCGACCACGCACTGGGCGTACGCGGCCCGGTTCCGCAACCACTTCCCGTCCGTACGGCTCGACCCCGAGGTCCTCTTCGTCGACGACGGCGACATCCTCACCTCGGCCGGGGTGGCCGCCGGCATCGACCTGTGCCTGCACATCATCCGCACCGACCACGGCAGCGAGGTGGCGAACCGGTCGGCCCGGCGCTGCGTGATGCCGCCGTGGCGGGACGGCGGCCAGGCGCAGTACATCGAGCGGCCGGTGCCGGCCGGCGACGACACCACGACCGCGCCGACCAGGACCTGGCTGCTGCAACGCCTCGACGACCCGCCCACCCTGCGGGCGATGGCGGCGCACGCCAACATGAGCGTACGCACGTTCACCCGCCGGTTCCGGGAGGAGACCGGGGTCAGCCCGGCCCGCTGGCTGCTGCGGCACCGCACCGACCACGCCCGGCTGCTGCTGGAGACGACCGAGTTGAGCGTCGACCAGGTCGCCCGGCAGGCCGGGTTCGGTACGGCGACCTCGCTGCGCCAGCACCTGCACGGGTCGATCGGGGTCGCCCCGACGGCGTACCGCCGCACCTTCCGCCCGCCGGGCAGCCCGCGGCCGGACCCCACCCCCGACGCCGTCTCCCCCACCGCATAAGCCCGCCGCAGGATTCCCCGGTCAGCGGGCGCGGCGGCCGCGGCGGGCGCGCAGGTAGTCGGAAACCACGTACCGGCCGAGGTCGTCGGCGTCCGGGGTGAAGACCCGGCCGCCGCTGCGCCGGGCCACCGCCTCGACGAAGCGGCGCAGACCCGGGTCCTCGCCGAGCATGAAGAGGTTGAGCGTCGCCCCGAACCGGGTCAGTTCGTCCACCTCGACCACGGTCGCCTGCACCGTCTCCAGCGTCGGCGGCCACGAGAACACCGCCTCGCCGTCCTCGAGGTGGGCGGTCGGCTCGCCGTCGGTGACCACCAGCACGACCGGCTCGGCGCCGGGATGTCGGCGCAGGTGCCGGCCGGCCAGCTTCAACGCGTGTTGCAGGTTGGTGCCCTGCACGAGGTCGGGTTCGACGGCGGCCAACTGCTCCCGGGACAACGGCAGCGCGTGCCGGCCGAAGCCGACGATCTGCAGCGCGTCCTGCGGGAACCGGGTCGCGACCAGGTGCGACAGGGCCAGTGCGGTCTGTTTCATCGGGCCCCACCGGCCCTCGGAGATCATCGAGAACGACAGGTCGACGCAGAGTGCCACCGCCGCCGACGCGCGGCGCTCGGTCTCCACCACCTCGAAGTCGTCGACCTCCAGCCGGACCGGCACCGCCGCCCCGCGCCGCAGCGCGTTGGAGACGGTGCGTACGACGTCGAGCGGCTGCTCGTCACCGTACGCCCAGGGCCTGGACGCGCCGGTGACCTCGCCGGCCGCTCCGGCGTCGCGCAGGTCGTGCTGGCCGCGGCGGCGGCCGGACAGGTCGTTGAAGACGCGGCGCAGCGCGGTCCCGCCGAGCCGGCGCAGCGCCTTCGGGCTGAGCGTGAGCCCGTCGCCGTCGCGGGTGACCCAGCCCTGCCGGCGCAGTTCGCGTTCGAGTTCCCGCAGCCGGCGTACGTCGTCGGCCGCCTCCCGGCCGAGCGACCGCTGCACCGCCTCGACGTCGATGTCGTCGAGCGTCGCCCCGGGATGCTCCTGCCCCAGTTGGTCGAGCAGGTCGTCGAGTTCGCCGATCTCCTCCAGCGCGCCGGCCGCGGCGCCGTAGCCGAGGTCTTCCCGGCCGCGGACCCGCTCGGCGCGGTCCCAGCCGAGGTCTGGCCGCAGCGTGCGCAGGTTGGCGGTCAGGTCACGCATCCGGTCGGCGAGCGCCCCGTCGCCGAACGCCTGGTCCATCAGCCGGGACAGTTCCTCGCGCTGCTGCGGGGACAGCGACCGCATCAGCCGCTCGCCGGCGGCGGCCCGGCGGGCGAGCGCGTCGACGAGTTCGTCGACCGAGCCGGGTTTCTCCGGGAAGAAGTCGCCGTGCCGGCGCATGAACTCGGTGAACGCGTCGGTGGTGTCCGCACCGCGGGCGTGCCGGTCGAGCAGTGCGTTGAGGTCGGTGAGCATCTCTTCGAGGCGGCGCCGGGCGGCGGGGTCCGGGTCGCGCAGCGCGTCGCGGATGCCCGCGAACCGCTGTTCGAGTACGTCGCCCCGGAGCCCGTCGAGGATCTGCTGGTAGAGCCCGCGGGCCTCGTCGCTGCTCCACCGGTAGTCGGCGAGTTCCTCGACGGCCCGGGCGGTGGACCGGGGCAGGTTGTCGAGTCGCGCCTGCGCGAACCGGGCGTCGTCGTCGTCGCGTCCGGCGAGTTCGTCGCGTTCGGCGGCGAGCGCCTGGTCGAGCAGGGCCTGGGCGCGGGTGACGGCGCCGTCGAGGTTGCCCCGGCGCATCGCCTCGCGGCGCAGCCGCCGGGCCCGGGCGGTCAGGTCGTCGAGGCCGCCCCGCCCCTGCGGCCCGCGGCGCAGCAGGTCCCGCAGCGCCTGGCGCAGGCTGCCGCCGGCCAGCACCTCGGCGCCGACCTGGTCGACCGCGGCGCGTACGTCGTACGGCGGGGCGAGCGGGTCGGGTCCGCCGCGCCAGGAGCCGTACCGGTAGCGGTTGCCGCCGGTCACGGCTCAGCCCCGTCCCTGGTCGCGTACGCCGTAGCGGGTGCGGCCGTCGTCGGTCAGGTCCTTGGCCAGCCGGCGGGTCAGGTGCAGCCCTTCGAGGGCGAACTCGATGCCGGCGGCGGCCTCGCCGGGGGTGGGCGCGTCGCCGAGCCCGAGCCGGTCGAGCACCTTGGCCAGCCCCGGTACGGTGCCGACCTGGCGCAGTAGTTCGTCGGCGGCGACGAGTTCCCCGGTCTCGACGACGTCGCCCCGCGCGACGAGGTCGGTGAAGCCGGACAGGTCGAGGCCGGCCAGCCGGGCGCGGAACGTCTCGGCGGTGGCGGTACGCAGCAGGTGGGCCAGGATCTCGATCTCCCGCCCCTCTTCCCCGCTCTCGAACTCGACCTTGCCGCGCAGGGTGCTGGTGACCGAGACGGCGTCGCCGACCCGGGCGACGGGGTCGGTCTCGCCGAGCAGGCCGGCGCGGCGCAGCGCCGACGCGGCGACGGTCTCGGCGGCCGCGATCGCGAAGCGGGCCGAGACCCCGGAGCGGGCGTCGACCGAGGGCGACTCGCGGACCGCCCGGGCGAACCGCGCGAGCACCTCGAGGACGTGCTCCGGTACGGCGGCGGCCAGGTCGGCCTCCTGCCGGATCAGGTCGAGTTCGAGGTCGAGGTCGAGCGGGTAGTGGGTGCGGACCTCGGCACCGAACCGGTCCTTGAGCGGGGTGATGATCCGCCCGCGGTTGGTGTAGTCCTCGGGGTTGGCGCTGGCGACCAGGAGCAGGTCGAGCGGCAGCCGGAGCTGGTAGCCGCGGACCTGGATGTCGCGTTCCTCGAGCACGTTGAGCAGCGACACCTGGATGCGCTCGGCCAGGTCGGGCAGCTCGTTGACGGCGAAGATGCCGCGGTTGGTGCGCGGCACGAGTCCGAAGTGGATGGTTTCCGGGTCGCCGAGGGTCCGGCCCTGCGCGACCCGGATCGGGTCGACGTCGCCGATCAGGTCGCCGACGCTGGTGTCCGGGGTGGCGAGCTTCTCGCCGTACCGCATCGAGCGGTGCAGCCAGCCGACCGGCAGGTCGTCGCCGGCCTGCGCGGCCAGCGCCCGGGCGGTGGGGGTGACCGGGTGCAGCGGGTGCTCGTTGAGTTCCGATCCGGCGATCACCGGGGTCCACTCGTCGAGCAGACCGACCAGGCTGCGCAGCAGCCGGGTCTTGCCCTGGCCGCGCTCGCCGAGCAGGACCAGGTCGTGGCCGGCGAGCAGGGCCCGTTCGACCTCGGGGAGCACGGTGTCGTCGTAGCCGACGACGCCGGGGAAGCGCGGCTCGCCGGAGCGCATCCGGTCCAGCAGGTTCTCCCGTAGCTCCTGCTTGACGGTGCGGTAAGAGTGCCCGGCGGCACGCAGTTCGCCCACGGTGCGGGGCAGGTCGGCGGGCGGGGTGGGCAGGACCGTGTCGGTGTCTCCAGTCACCCCCGAAACGCTAGCGCGGTGCGACTTAGAGTGCCCGCACTCGACAGCGAATCGGCACGTAACTACCCTACCGCTTATGACTCCTTACAAGATCGATGCTGCGGCCTGGCAGGAGAGCTGGGACCGGCAGCAGGAGGCCTACCTGCCGGACCGCGAGGAACGCTTCGCGGCGCTGCTCGACACCGTCGAGGCGACCAGCCTCGGCCAGGCCCCGACCGTGCTCGACCTGGCCGGCGGCACCGGCTCGATCTCGCTGCGTACGCTGCGCCGGTTCCCGCACGCGACCACGACCCTGCTCGACGTCGACCCGGTGCTGCTCACCATCGCCCGGGAGTCGCTCGACGACCGGTCGACGGTGGTCACCGCGGACCTGCGTACGCCGGACTGGGCGACGGCGCTGCCGCACCGTGACTACGACGCGGTGCTGACCGCGACCGCCCTGCACTGGATCGCCCCGGACCGGCTGGCCGCGCTCTACGCCGAGATCCGGGAGGTGCTCCGCCCCGGCGGGGTCTTCATCAACGTCGACCACATGCCCGACGACGGGCTGCCGGAACTGACCGTCCTGCTCGGCAACCGGGAACGGACCCGGCGCGAGGCCCGCTACGCCGCCGGCGCGGTGCTGTCGTGGGAGGCGTGGTGGGACCACGTCGCCAAGGACCCGGAACTCGGCCCGCTGCTGGAGGAACGGCGAAAGGTCTTCGCCGACCGGCACACGACCGAGTCCGACCCGACGCTCTCCTGGCATCTCGACGCACTGCGCGCCGCCGGCTTCCGCGAGGCCGGCATCGTCTGGCGGGGTGCCCGCGACGCCGCCGTCACCGGCCTCCGCTGACCTTCCCGGTCCGGCCGCCCGGCGTACGTTAGAGGCGGCCGGACCCGGGAAAGCGGGCCGGCGATGAAGGCGTTCCTGGTCGTGGCCACGGCGATCGCCGGCGCCTGCCTCGTCGCCTGGTTGACCGGGATGGCGGTGCGGTGGATCGCCCGGCGCCGCTACGAGCCGTTCCTGATGAAGTTCCACCGGGCCTGCTTCTGGCCGTGGGCGACGATGCTGGTCTTCGGCACGCTGTACTACGTACTGCCGGCCACCGGCATCTCCTCCGGCAAGCTGGCCGGCTACCGGCACGGGGTGCAGATCGGGCTGATCGCCGCGACCGGGTGGCTGCTGATCAAATACCTGTTCGTCGCCGAAGATGTCGCGTTCCGGCGACTGCCGGTCAACGTCGCGAACAACCGGCGGGTACGCCGGGCCCGTACCCAGATCGGGCTGATGCGCCGGATGACCGCGCTGGTCATCACGATCCTGACCATCGGCACCGCCGCGATGACCTTCGGCCCGCTACGGGCGTTCGGGGCGTCGGTGCTCGCGTCGGCGGGTGTCGCCGGTGTGATCCTCGGTTTCGCCGCGCACACCACGCTCGGCAACGCGGTCGCCGGTCTGCAACTGGCGTTCACCGACGCCCTGCGCATCGACGACGTCGTCGTCGTGGAGTGCGAGTGGGGCCGGGTCGAGGAGATCAAGCTCACCCACGTCGTCGTACGGCTCTGGGACGAGCGCCGCCTCATGCTGCCGACCAGCTACTTCACCAACAAACCGTTCCAGAACTGGACCCGGCACGAGGCCCGGGTGCTGGCCGCCGTCACCCTGCACCTCGACTTCACCGCACACATCGACGAGATCCGGGCCGAGACGCACCGGCTGCTCGAGCAGACCCCGCTGTGGGACCAGTCCGAATGGGTGCTCCAGGTGGTCGACGGCAGCGACACGTCGATCTGCATCCGGGTCCTGGCCTCGGCCAGCGACGGGCCGAGCGCCTGGGACCTGCGCTGCGAACTGCGCGAAAAGCTCATCCAGTACCTGCGGGAGAAGCATCCCGAGTGGCTGCCGCGCCTGCGCAGCGAGTTCAAGCCCTGACCGGGTTCACCGGCCCGCCGGGCGGGTAGGCAGCCGGACCGGGTGAAGGAAGGGGAAGGATGAGCGTCCCACTGACCACCGAGAATCCCGTGGTGCCCCTGGAACTGGTCGCCACCTTCAGCGGGGCGATGCCGGCCGGGGTGGCGGTGTCCCGCGCCGGGCGCATCTTCGTCAACTTCCCGCAGTGGGACGAGCAGGCACCCGCCACCGTCACCGAACTACGAAACCGGCACTGCGAGCCGTACCCGGACCGGCGGTGGAACTCCCCCGGCACCGACGACGATCCGCGCGGCTTCGTCTCGGCGCAGAGCGTCGTCGTCGACACCGCCGACCGGCTGTGGATCCTCGACTCCGGCAGCCCGATGTTCCGGCCGGTGGTCACCGGTGGGCCGAAGCTCGTCTGCGTCGACCTGACCGACGACACCGTCGTGGAGACGATCGTCCTGGGGCCGGAGGTGGCACCACCGACGGCGTACCTGGGCGACGTACGGATCGACCTGCGACGTGGTACCGGCGGCCTGGCGTTCGTCACCGACGCCACCGACAAGGGACCCAACGCGATCGTGGTCGTCGACCTGGTCAGCGGGGCCGCCTGGCGGCGGCTGGAGGGTCACCCGTCGACCCGGGCCGAGGGGCCGCGCACGTTCCGGCCGGTCGTGGAGGGCCGGCCGTTCGTGGAGCGGCCGCTCGACGGGCCGGCCCGGCCGGTCACGGTCGGCGCGGACGGGCTGGCGATCTCGCCCGACGGCAGCCGGCTCTACTACTGCCCGCTGGCGTCCCGGCACCTCTACAGCGTCTCGATCGACGCACTCGCCGACCCCACGCTCGACGACGCATCGGTGGCGGCGACGGTCGTCGACGAGGGCGACAAGGGCAGCGGTGCCGCCGGACTGGAGACCGACCACCTGGGCCGGGTCTACCTGACCGCGTACGAGCACGACGCGGTGCTGCGCCGACGCACCGACGGCGAGTACGAGACGGTCGCCCACGATCCCCGCCTGCTGTGGCCGGACGCCATGTCGGTGAGCAGCGACGGCTACCTCTACGTCACCGCGAACCAACTGCACCGGCAGGCCAGGTTCCAGTTGGGCCAGGACCTGCGGCGCAAGCCGTACGCGCTGTTCCGGCTGCCGATCGACGGCCGGCCGGCGGGCTGACACACGAACGTGGGCGCCTCCCTGAACAGGGAGGCGCCCACGTCGTGGCGTGTCTTCTTACTTGTTGGTGGTGTCGGTGATGATGTCGGCGGCCATCTTCTCCCACTGGGCGTAGTGGTCGGGGTAGGCCGAGACCTGTACGGTCTGGGCGGCGACGGTCAGGGGCATGTCTTCCCAGCCGTCGACCTGCGTGAGGCCCTTGTAGAACGCCTTGGCGGAGTAGTCGGGGTCGGTGATCTGTTCCACGCTGCCCCAGCCGCTGGACGGGCGCTGTTGGAACAGGCCCTGGGAGTCGTGGTCGTTGCGGTCGCCGAGGTGGCCGAGGTTCTCCAGCTTCGACTCCTGCAACGCGGTCGCGATCGCGATGGTCCAGGCGCGTGGCGGCAGGTTGAGGTCCTTACCCGCGTCGATGATCTTGCGGGCGTTGTCGAGCTGCTCCGGGTTCGGGGTGAAGCTGGACTGGTTGCCCGGGACACCGTTCGGCATCAGCTGTTCGGTGGTCGGCTTGTCCGCCTGCTCTGCCACGGCCTGCGCGACCGCGACGGTCTGCGTCGGGGTGGGGTCGGCGGCCAGGGCGGCGCTGGTCGGGCCGGCCAGGCCGGCGGCCATGGCGATGCCGGCGGTGGCGAGCAGGGCCTTGCGGGTGTACGTGGCGAAGACAGTCATGATCGGGGTGTCCTTTGTTCGAGGGGGATGGTGGCAACCGAACGGGGGGTGTTCGGGCTGCCGCCCTCACGCATGCCTCTCACGCGGGGCAAAACTGTGGCGGACGCGACGCGGCGGGGGTGCTGCTCACGTCCGGACCGGGTGTAACGCACCGCCGGCCCGGGCCATTCCGGCCGCACTTCCAGGCACGTCCGGACCGGGTGTAACGCACCGCCGGCCCGGGCCATTCCGGCCCGCACTTCCAGCCGGGGCGTCGGATGGCTGGCGGGGTGCTGCCACCTCGGCCGCGGTCATGCACAACGCCCCCGACCCGGCGGCCATTCCACCCGGCAGCCGGCCGACAGATGTCACGATCGGCCCGTAAATCGCCCGGATGTCCGGATCGGCTGATGTGGCCGAGGGGCAACCTCGTTGATCTGGGCGGCAGGGACGTTATCCGCCGGGGATAAGGTCTCTGCCGCCCAGATCGTCGGGGCGGGTGGCCTGGGCGCGGGCCAGATCGTCGGGCCAGATCGTCGGGGCGGGTGGCCTGGGCGCGGTTCAGGCGTCCGGCAGGTGCTCCTCGGCCCAGCCGGCAAGCTCGTCGAGCACGAGCACGAGCGCGTCACCGGCGGGGGTCAACGCGTAGCTGACGGCCGGCGGGCGGGTGTCGACCACCGTACGGATCACGAGGTCCACCCGGGCCAGCTCGCTGAGCCGGTCGGAGAGCACGGAGTCGCTGATGCCGGTGACCGAGCGGGCGATCTCGGAAAAGCTCGCCGGACCGGATTTCAGGGTGGCGAGGATGACGCCGTTCCAGCGCTTGCCAAGGATCTCGAAGACCCGGACAAGGGCGCCGGCACACCGCAACTCGCCCTTCGCCGCATCGTGCTGCCCTGCCCGCATGTGTTCATGTTAACGGCCTGCGAACTAGCTCTTCCGAGGATGCTAGCTTTTAGCTAGTACCACGCGGGCGGCTAGTGCTCCCGCGTCCGTTACCTAAGGAGCGCCATGTCCCTGTTCCGCCTGGACGCCAGCATCCGGATCGACGGTTCGCACAGCCGCGAGATCGCCGACACCGTCGAGTCCGCCTGGCGCGAGACCAATCCGGACGCCCCGGTCACCCGCCGGCACATCGGACTCGAGCCGGTCCCGGCCACCGCATGGGCCGACGCGGTCAGCGCGGGACAGACCCCCGCCGAGAAGTGGAGCGACGGCCAGCGTTCGGCCAAGGCGCTCGCCACGGCCATCGTCGACGAACTCGTCGCCGCCGACGCGCTGCTGTTCGCCGTACCGCTCTACAACTACGGGGTGTCCCAGCACTTCAAGACGTACACGGACCTGGCCATCACCGACCCCCGGCTGGCCGCCGGAGTTCCGCCGGCGATCGCCGGCAAGCCCGCGGTGTTGGTGACGGTCCGCGGTGGCGGGTACGGAGCCGGGACCCCGCGCGAGGGCTGGGACCACGCGACGCCGTACACCCGGCGGGTCCTCGCCGACCTGTGGCAGCTCGACCTGAAGGTGGTCGAGGCCGAACTCACCCTCGCCGGTGAGAACCCGGCGCTCGCCGACTTCCGCGACCTCGCCGCACAACTGCGGGCCGACGCCGAGTCGTCGGCGCGCGAGCACGGCCGCACGCTGAGCCGGGTCTGACGGCATCGGTGCCCCGCGGCGACCGTCCGGCCGCGGGGCACCAACATATGCCTTGAAATTCATATAACCTCTGAGGCATGATTCACTGGTGGACGGTTTCACCCTCATCGCGGACCCGACCCGGCGCCGCATCCTCGACCTGCTACGGGCCGAGGAGTACGACGTCGGTGGGCTCATCACCGCTCTCGGGCTGCCCCAGCCGCTGGTCTCCAAACACCTGCGGGTGCTGCGCGAGGCGGGCGCGGTGACCGCGACAGTCGCCGGCCGGCGCCGGGTCTACCGGCTGGCGGTCGACCCGCTTCCCGACGTGCTGGCCTGGGTGACGCCGTACCGCCAGATGTGGAGTGCCAGCTTCGACCGGCTGGCGCGCGACCTCGACGAGGAGAAGTAAGTGAGTGAACGCGAACGGCCCACGGCGCCCGCGACCGATTCGACGGTGACCGCACGGATCGACGACGACGCCACCGGCGCCACGCTGGCCGAGGTCGCCGGGCGCTGGGTGCTGACGATGACCAGGGCACTGCCGCACCCGGTCGACCGGGTCTGGCCGAAACTCACCGAGCCCGACCAGTTGCGCACCTGGTCGCCCGTCGGGCCGGACCGCCCCCTCGACTCCGTCGGGCCGGCCACCAGCCGGGAGACGCCGCAGGACGACCCCGAGGACGCCGAGGTGCTGGTCTGCGACCCGCCGCGTGAACTCGTCCACCGCTGGGGCAGCCACCTGCTGCGCTGGACCCTCGCCCCGACCCCGGACGGATCGCTGCTGACCCTCGAGCACACCTTCGACGAGCACCCGGGTCGCGGGATGTACGCCGCCGGCTGGCACATCGCGCTCGCCGTACTCGCCACGGTGCTCGACGGCCACGAGGTGGACCGGGTGGTCGGCGAGGCCGCCCGGGAGTACGGCTGGTCGACGCTGCGGCAGCGCTACGACGAGTCCCTGGGCTGATCCGCCCACGCGGCCACCTGGCCGGGGCGTCCGGCGCCCGACAGCCGTGGCCCGCGCGTCTACGTATGCTCCCGGCATCGACAACAGGCGGCGGAAGAAGTACGCACGGCGGCTGGTCGAGGCGGCCCTGACCGCCGAGACCCGGACCGTGGCGCGGCTCCTGCGTGCCGGCGCCGATCCGGACGCACCGGATCGGGACGGCACCACACCGCTGTACGTGGCCGCCGTGCAGAATTCCGGCGAAGCTGTCCGCCTGCTCCTCACGGCCGGCGCCGCACCGGACCTGGAGAGCGGCCATGGCGATCAGGGCACTCCCCTGTGCGCCGCCGCGAGTTGGGGACATGTCGACGTCGTACGCGAACTCCTCGCCCACGGGGCCGACCCGGACCGGCGCGAGGACCACGGCACCGGCCGCTCTCCGCTGGACTGGGCGGTACGCGGCGGGCACACCGAGGTGGCCGACCTGCTGCTCGTCGCCCGTCGCGAAACGTCCGGCGCAACGGCCACCGACGGTCGGCCCGGCCATGGCTGATCAGCCGGCCCGTCCGGGCCGCCGTTGCGGTCGGTGTTGACAATTGTCACCACGAAGTGGCGATCATTGACGCTGGAGTGTGCTGTCCGGGTGCGGGCCGCGCCACGATCAAGGTCGCCCGTTGGCCCGGCGCACCGCCCGAGGAGTTGACGCATGCGGATTCTGCTGGTCGAGGACGACAGGCGGGTCGCCACCGCGTTGAACTCGGCGCTGACCCGCCGGGGCTACGACGTCGAGCACGCGGCGACCGCCGCCGCGGCGTTGAGTGCCGCCCCCTGCGACCTGGTGCTGCTCGACCTGTCGCTGCCCGACGGGGACGGCCTCGACGTGTGTCGTACCCTGCGGGGACGCAGTGCCCGGCTCGGGATCATCGCGGTGACGGCCCGGGGCGAGGAACGTGACCGGGTCGTCGGCCTGCGTGTCGGCGCCGACGACTACATGGTGAAGCCGTTCTCCATGGACGAGTTGCAGGCCCGGATCGAGGCGGTGCTGCGGCGCGCGTCGTACGCCGCCCCGGAACCGGAGGTGATCGCCACCGGCCGGCTGCGGATCGACGTCGCGGCCCGGACGGTGACGGTCGACGACCGCCCGGTCACGCTCACCCGCAAGGAGTTCGACATCCTGCTCTCCCTCGCCCGCCAGCCCGGACTGGTGATCACCCGCGACCGCATCCAGCTCGACGTGTGGCAGACCACCTGGGTGGCCCGGCACACCGTCGAGGTGCACATCGGTTCGCTGCGTACGAAGCTCGGCGACGCCCGGCTGATCGAGTCGGTGCGGGGCGTCGGCTACCGGCTGCGCGGCGAATAGCCCCCGTGCGTCGCCGACTCGCGCTCAGCTATCTGCTGCTGCTCGCCCTGGTGCTGCTGGCGCTGGAGATCCCGCTGGCGTTCACGCTGGTCAGCCGGGAGACCCAACTGCTGCGGGCGGACCGGCTCGCCGACGCGACGAGGTTCGCCGCGCTGGCCCGGCCGGCGCTGCGTACGGAGGCGTTCGGCACCATCACCGCCGAGTTGCGCCGCTACGACGAGTTGTACGGGATCGGCGCGGCCGTCGTCGACCGGGAGGGCCGTACGGCGGTGCGGTCGGGCAGCCGGCGACCGCACACCGGGCAACTCGACGCCGCGATGCGGGTCACCCTGGCCGGGCAGCAGTACGCGTCCGAGGAGCAGTTGTGGCCGTGGAGCGACGACCCCCTGGTCGTCGCGGTGCCGATCAGCGACGGCGGCGAGGTCCTCGGCATGGTGATCACCGTGTCGCCGACCGACCGGCGCCGCGAGGCGGTGATGCTGTGGCTGCTGGTCTTCACCGGCTTCGGTCTGCTCGCCGCCGTTGCCTGTGTGGTCACCGCCTGGGGCATGGCCAACTGGGTGCTGCGGCCGGTGACGGTGCTCGACGCGATGACCCTGGAGATCGCGGCGGGTGACGGCCGGACCCAGATCTCCGACCGGGCCGGCCCGCCCGAGCTGCGCCGCCTGGCCCGCAGCTTCAACGACATGTCGGGCGCGGTGTCGGACGCGATGGAGCGGCAGCGGGCCTTCGTCGCCCACGCCAGCCACCAGCTCCGCAATCCGCTGACGGCGCTGCGGCTGCGGGTCGAGGAACTGGGGCCGAGCCTGACCGACGACTACGGCCGGCAGGAGCACCAGCTCGCGCTGGAGGAGACCGACCGGCTCGCCAAGGTGCTCGACGGGCTGCTGACGCTGGCCCGTGCCGAGCGCGGCCAGCGGCGGCTGGTCACCGTCGACGCGGTCGCCGTCGCCGAGTCGCGGGTGGCGGCCTGGGAGCCGCTGGCGCGTCGTGGCGGGATCAGGTTGACGCTGCTTCCGGCGCCACCGGTGGCGCTGGTCCAGGCGGTGCCGACGGCGCTCGACCAGAGCCTGGACGCGCTCATCGACAACGCGGTCAAGTTCGGCGGCCCGGACGGGTCGATCGAGGTGTCGGTCGTCCCGACCGAGGGCGGGGTCGCGGTGCAGGTCCGCGACGACGGGCCGGGGCTCGGCGACGCGCAGCTCGAGCAGGCCACCGAACGGTTCTGGCGGGCCCCGGACGCGCAGAACATCGACGGTTCGGGGTTGGGCCTGGCCATCGTCGCGGTGCTGGTCGAGGCGTCCGGGGGGCGGCTCACCATGCGCCGGGCGGACGGCGGCGGGCTCGAGGCCCGGCTGTGGTTCCAGTCCGCCGAGCCGGTCAGGGCTTGACCGACTGGTAGTAGCGGGCCGCGCCCGGATGCAGCGCCAGCGGCGCGGTGGCGATCGCCGACTGCAGGTTCATCCGCCCGGCTGCCGGGTGGGCGATCCCGAGTTCGTCGCGGTGCTGCATCAGCAGCCGGGTCAGCTCGTACACCAGGTCTTCCGGGACGGACGGACCGACGACCAGGTAGTTGGGGTCGGCGACGGTGCTGATCGGCTCGATGCCGTACGCGGTCGCCGGGATGTCCCGCCCGACGTAGACCTCGCTGTAGCGCTCGCGCAGCGGCTCGGTCCACATCTCCAGGTCGACCAGGCGCACCGGCATGGCGGCGACGAGCTGCTCGACCGCCTTGACCGGTGGCCCGCCGGAGAAGAAGAACGCGTCGATCCTCCCGTCGCGCAGTGCCTCCGCCGACGCGTCGAGGTTGAGGTAGGCGAGCCGTACGGGGTGCCGGTCGCCCGGCCGGTCGGCCAGGCCGGCGACGTCGAGCAGGCGGTTGGCGGTGATCTCGGTGCCCGAGCCGGAGGCGCCGACGGAGACGCGCTGCCCACGCAGGTCCTCCAGCCGCCGGATCGGCCCGTCGGAGCGGGTCACCAGGTGCAGCAGGTCGTCGTAGACGCGGGCGACGGCGACGACCTCGTTTCCGGTCGGCGGCAGGATGTCGGCCTGGGTGAAGCCCAACTGGGCCCGGCCGCTGCCGACCAGCGCGACATTCTCGGCCGAGGCGGTCGTCACGACGACGTCGGCCCGTACGTGCGGCAGTTCCCGGTTGATGACGGCCGCGAACGCCTGGCCGAACACGTAGTAGACGCCGGCCCGGCTGCCGGTGGCGATGTCCAGCCGGATCGGCTCGGTGGCGGCGTCGGTGCAGCCGGCCAGGCCGAGCAGGGTGGTGGCGGCAAGCACGGCGGCCAGGCCGGCGCGGCACCGGCCCGGCCGAGGCCGGCGCCGTGGCCAACATCGGCTCATCGGTCGCCCCTTCCCGCCTGGCCGACCGGGGTGTCGGCACGGCAGTGCTGCCGAACCTACGGCAGTTCGGCAAGCAGGGCGACCTCGGTCCTACGGCTGGCGGCCTCCGGCGGTCGATTCGGGCACCGCGGCGTCGCAGAGCTGGGCACCGCGCAGCAGCCGGCCGGCGGCGGGGCCGTTCGGCACGCTGATGAGGAAGGAGCCGCCCCGGCGGACGAGCGACGCGTGGGCGTCGAGCAGTTGCGCGCCGCGTACGAGGACCGTGGCGAGGTCCTGGTCGGTGACCCGTACGCCGAGGATGTGCTTGCGCATGTGCCGCCCGGCGGTGAGCAGGACGCCGCGCCAGGCCGCGCCTGCCATCCGCAGCCGCCAGGTGTTGGCGGGTGCGGTCGTACCGAGCGCGACGGTGCTCAGGACCGAGGCCCGGCCCTGCTGCCAGGCGACGCCGACGAGGGTGGAGTAGGCGGTCCGGTGCGCCTCCGGGACGATGATCCGGTACAGCTCGTAGCGCCGGCGCAGCCCGGCGACGGAGGCCTCCTGGTACGCCGGCACGTCGAGGTAGCGCAGCAGTTGGGCGGTACGGCGGGCGGCGGCCTCGACGTTGAACTCGACGACGCCCGGATCGGGCCCGAACCACGGCGAGCGGATCGTCCGGGTCGCCGACGGCCGGGTCAGCGCGGTGGCCCGGACCAGGCAGGCCAGTTCGAACGCGCCGGCCAGCCGGGGCCGGTCGAGCGGCACGGCGGCCGCCGGTGCCGTGCCCGGTGGCGCGGGTGGCGGTTCAAGGATCGCTCTCATGGCCAGCTCCCGGATGCACCTTGACTGCGTGGTGGTGTCCATCACGGTGTCCCGCCGGCCGGCCGCAGCGGAACCCTCTCCGCCCAGCATTGAGAAGAAATTGCGTTTGTCGGCGGCCGGCGCCGGGCCGGGCCTTCGCGGGAGCGCTTTCCGGGGCCCGTTCGACACCGACGGCGACCGGACCGTGACGCTGGCGGACGCAACGGCGGCGCGGCACCTCCGCCCGGCCGGCACCGGCTTGAGGAAGGCCGGCACGACCGTGGACAATTCCCCATCGTCCCAGGTCAGGGGGAGGATGGGTGGTTGACCGGCACGGTCGGCGGAGGCGGATCCATGTTGAACGATGATCAGACGAGCGGTGGTTCCGGTGCGGGCGGCGGGACCGGCGCGCCGCCGGCCGGGTTTCCCGTACCCGCCCCGCTCATCGCGGCCGTGCTCACCCCGACGACGGCCGGCGGGGCGGCCGACCCCGACGTGACCTCGGCGTACTTCCGTGGTGTGGTCGCCGACGGCGCCGACGGGCTGGCCGTCGCGGTCCACACCGGCCGGGGCGACCGGCTGCCGCTGCCGGTACGGGCCGCGCTGGTCGGGGCGGCCCGGGCGCTCACCCCGACCGTGGTGACCGCCGTGTGGCCGCACGACGACCTGGACCGCTGGGGTCGGCTCGCCGCGGACGCGGGCGCGACGGCGCTGCTCGTCGCCCCGGCCGCCCGCGACGACCCCGGGGTGGAGTTGCGCCGGCTCGACCGGTTGAGCCGGGCGAGCGGGCTCGACCTGATCGCCTTCGACCTCTACACCGGCCCGTACGCCCCGGCGACGCTCGCGGCGGTGCTCGGCCACCCGGCGGTCACCGCGTACAAGCCGGCCCACCTTTCCGACGCCATCGCCTGCCAGGCGGGCATCTGGTCGGCGGTGGCGGCCGGGGTCACGGTGCTGACCGGCGAGGACCGGATGTTCGTGCCGTCGTTGCTGTGGGGTGCGCGGGGGGCGCTGGTCGGGCTGGCCGCCGCCGCGACGCCGTTGACCCGTACGGCGTTCCGGGCCGCGCACGAGCCGGGCGCCGAACTGTTCGCGCCGTCGCGGATTCTCGACGAGTTCGCGGCGGCCACCTTCCGCCCGCCCTACGACGGGTACGTGCAGCGGATGTCGTGGATCGCCGCCGACGAGGGGCGGATCCCCGTCGAGTTCGCCGTCGACCCGGGGCGGCCGGCCGGGCTGGGCGACGCCGAGCGGGCCCCACTGCTGGCCCTCACCCGGCGGCTGCTCGACGAGGTCGAGGCGGCCGGGACTTCGCCCCGCTGAACGGGCGGCCGGTCCGCCCCACCACCCGGGGAAGGGCGGCGGGGCGGACCGGCCGGTCGGTCACAGTGCCGCGCACTGCCCCGTACGCGGGCCGGACACCGTGTTGGCGACGCCGGCGTTGGCCGGTGTCGTCGTGTTCGCGGTGCAGGCGAGCGGGCCGCCGACCGTCGTGGCGGTCACGGTCACCTCGCCGCCACGGTTGGCGGTGAGGGTCACCGGGCCACGTACGGTCGACGAGTCGACGCGTACCGGGCCGGTCGAGGCGCTGACGCTCAGCGGGCCGCGTACCTCGGTGTCGAAGGTGCTGAGGTGACTGGCGCCGGTCGCGGTGACCGGCCCGTCGACCCGGGCCCCGTCGAGGACGAGACCGGCGCCGGGGCGGACCGTGACCGGCCCGCTGACCTGGCCACCGATCACGCAGGTGACGCCGCGGGACACCTGGAGCGGGCCACGGTGCCCGCCGGTGATCGTCTCGGTGCACGCGGGCGGCGCCGCGACCGGGTCGAAGACCCAGCGGTAGAGGGTGAACCCGCGGGTGTAGTACAGGCTGCCGTCGACCCCGGCCACCAGGTGCTCCGCCCCGGAACCGGCGAGCACCCGCGCCTTCCACGTCACCGGGTTGACCGACCAGAGCCGGCCGCCGTAGGTGGCGTAGATCATGCCGTCGCGGAACGCGAGCGCCCGGTCCTGCCCGTACATGGTGCGGGCGAGGCCGAACAGGTTCTCCGCCCGCAGTACGTCGATCGTGCCGGTGGCCGGGTCGACCTCGGCGGCGAAGAGCGTGCCGTCGGCGATGCCCCACAGCACGCCGTCGTCGTCGAAGCGCAGCCCGTTGATCGACTGTGCGCCGGGGACCACGACCCGGGACTCGCGTACGGTCCCGGTCGTGACGTCGTAGACGAACAGTTCGGCCTGTGACGCGACCGGGTCGATCCCGAACCCGCCGTTGATCGAGGTGCCGCCGACGACGAGGTCGCCCCGGGCGGCGAGCGACACGACGCTCTGGTCCGCGACGATGCCGCGCCGCACGGTGATCTCGCCGGTGTCCGGCTTCCAGACGCTGAGCGCGCCGCCGAGCCGGCCGGAGATCGGCACGCTGCCGACGACGACCCGGTCACCGACCTGGACGAGTGCCTGCGGGCGGTCCTGTTCCTGGCCGATCGTCACCGGCTCGCCGGGGTTGGTCCCCATCGACCAGGTCCGGGCCGGGTCGTAGCGGTAGAGGGTGCCACCGGGGTAGCGGCCGTAGACGAGGTCGTCGCCGAACTGGCCGAAGCCCTCGACCTGGCCGCCGCCGTTCAGCAGGCGGAAGGCCTTGGTGTCGGGGTTGTAGGCCGAGATGCCGGGCGGGGTGAGGAACCCTCCGGAGTAGACGGTGCCGGCCCGGTCGACGCCGAGCGCCTGCAGCGGGGTCGGCGCGCCCTGCAGCCCGGCCTCGCTGATGTACTTGTTCCTCTTGGTCTGCAGGTTGTAGACGTAGATACGGCCGTTGTAGAACGTCATCGACAGCGACAGGCCCGGGAAGTCGGGCGACTGCATGTCGATCCAGGCCCAGGTGCCGGGGATGGCGTTGGGCCGCCAGCCGAGCGGCGTTTCCTCGAACGTCTCCAGGTTGAGCTGCACGATGCCCTGGCTGACCCGGCGGTAGTAGACGTACGGCCCGGTGGGGTCGAGTCCGGAGATGGCCCGGCCGTCGATCGCCGGCACCACGTGCACGAGCTGTGCGGTGGCGGTGTCGAAGACGAGCAGGTCGTTGACCTTCTGTACGCGGGCGAGCAGGTAGCCGCCGGCGAGCGTCATGTCGTAGACGGCTTCCTCGTTGGCGTACTTGGCCGGCAGCGGCATCTGGAGCACCTCGCCGGTCGCCCGGTCGAAGCGGGCCAGCTTGGCGCGCGGCTGGGTGCCGAAGTAGACGTGGTCGTCGTCGATGGCGAGTGCCCGGCCGTACGTCTCGCCGGGGATGATCTGGCCGTGGTCGGTGAACCGCGCGGTCGCCGGGTCGTAGGCGAACAGCCGGCCACCGGGGTACGTCCCGCCGTAGATGATCCCGTCGGGCGCGGCGGCCAGCCGCCAGATCCCCTCCCCGGGGTACGGGAACGGGATGGCGGTGACGCTCTGGTCGCCGGGCGTCCAGGTGTAGAAGAAGCCCTCGGTCGTGGCGAAGTAGACCGCACCCTCGGCCGGCGAGAACGTGTTCGCCCAACTGTTGACGCCGCGGGGCAGCCGTTCGGCGAACACGATCCGGCCGGTGCGCACGTCGGTGGCCTGGAACATCGCGGTCGTCTCGTCGTTGCCGGCGGTCACCCAGTAGACCTGGGGGTTTCCGGCGGCGTCGACGCCCTGGGACTGGTCCTGGGAAAGGATCTTGTCGGGCATGGTCTGCCCGAGGTTCTCCTCCTGCCCCGGCTGGACGGAGGTGCGCGGCGGCGCGGGGGCCGGCGGCTCGGCCAGGGCGGGCGTGCCGGACAGCGTCATGGCGGCCACGGCGGTGAGTGCTGTGGTGAGAAGGAGTCGTCGGTGTCGGGAAAGTCTCATCGATTCTCCGCTCGACTTTAGGTCTGGACCGTAATTGACGCCCTAGGCTAGCGGGACCGGGGAACAGGCGCAATCGTGTGCGACGATGAATCCCCCCGGCGGAAGGGAGCGGATTGTCCACCATCGTTGGCATCGTCGGCCCGGTCGACCTCGTCGACAGCGTCGCCGCACTCTGCGAGCAGTCCCCCGGCGTCAGCGTCGTCCGCTGCCCGTACGCCCACGAGACCGACGCCCCCGCCCTCGTACGCGACCACTCCGCACAGGTCGACGCGTGGCTCTTCACCGGCATCGTGCCCTACACGCTGGCCGGCAACGCCTCACCGCGACCGTCCGCCTTCGTCGACTACACCCGGGAGACGGTGCTCGAAGCCTGGGTCCGGCTGGCCAGCGCCGGCCGCGACATCGCCCGTACGTCGATCGACACGGTCCGCACCACCGAGATCCGCGACCTGTCGACCGCCGTCGGGATCGACCCGGCGGCCATCCGGTCCGTCGCCTACCGGCCCGACATCGACTCGGCCCAGCTGATCGCCTTCCACCGGGGCAACCCCGACCCGACCTGGTCGGCCATCACCTGCGTGTCGAGCGTCCACGAAGCCCTGCGCGACGAGATGACCATCATCCGGCTGGCACCGTCGCCGCACGCGGTCCGCACCGCCCTGCACCAGCTCCTGCTCGCGACCACCAACCAGATCCACGAGGACGCCCAGGTCGTCCTCGGCCTGGTCGACGCGGCCGGGGCCGCCGACAGCGCCGTCACCGAACGGCTGGCGGCCGAGGTGTCCGCGCTCGCCGGCACGCTCTCGCGGACCGGCGACGGCACCTACCTGCTCGTCACGACACGCGGCGCGCTCGCGGGCGCCACCAACGACTTCACCGACGCGCCGTTCCTGCGCCGCTTCGAGGAGGCGTCGATCGACGCGTACGTCGGGTTCGGGCTCGGCCGCACCGCCGCCGAAGCCGAGCGGCTGGCCCGCCGGGCGCTCAACCGCGCGCACGCGCACAAGGGGCCGGCCGCCGTCGCCGCCTTCCGCAACGACATCGACCTGCTGCTCGCCTCCGGTGGCCGGCAGCCCGGCGGCGACGAGGCCGGCCCGCCCGCCATCGGCGTCATCGCCGCCCGCGTCGGCCTGTCCGCCGCCACGCTGGGTCGCCTCCAGCAGCTCTGGGAGGGCGGCACCGGCGCCCCGATCACGTCCCGGATCGTCGCCGCCGAGTTGGGCGTGCAACTGCGCACCGCGCGGCGGATGCTGCAACGGCTGGAGTACGCCGGTTACGCCGAGCGGGCCGGGATCGAGACGACCGGCAGCACCGGCCGTCCCCGCACGCAATACCTTCTGCGGTTGTGAGCCCCACTCACCCCTTGATCCCGCTCGACGCGACACTGTTGACGATGTAACGCTGCAACACCGCGAAGATCAGCAGACACGGGATGACGGTGACGGCGGCGGCCGCCATCAGTCGCGCGTCGGAGACCGACTCCGAGTTGAGCGAGGCGAGGCCGACGGTGAGCGTACGCATCTCGTCGGTCTGCGCGATGATCAGCGGCCACAGGAAGTCGTTCCAGTGCCACAGGAACACGAAGATGCCGAGCGTCGCCAGGATCGGCTTGGTCAGCGGCAGCACGATCTGCCAGAAGATCCGCCATTCGCTTGCCCCGTCGACCTTCGCCGCCTCGAAGAGCTCGTCCGGCAGGCCACGGATGAACTGCCGCATCAGGAACACCGACTGCGAGTTCGCCAGCGTCGGCACGATGAGCCCCCAGAAGGTGTCGATGCCGTCCAGGTTGGACACCAGCACGAACATCGGGATCAGCGTCGCCTGCGCGGGGACCATCAGCGTGGCGAGGAACGACCAGAACAGCGCGTCCCGGCCGGGGAACCGCTTCTTCGCGAACGCGTAGCCGGCCATCGCCGCCGTGATCAGCACGAGCACGACGGAGACGAGCGAGTAGACCAGCGAGTTGAAGGTCCAGCGCAGGAAGCTCTGCGCCGACAGCACCGACACGATGTTGTCGAGCGTCCACCTGTCCGGGAACTGGTACGGGATCGTCCGCGCACCCTCGGGACTCAACGCGAGGACGAAGACGGCGAGGAACGGGATGGCCGTACCGAGGGCCAGCAGGCTCGCGAGCACGACGAGCCAGATCTGCGCCGTACGGCGCGGCCGTCGCGGGCGGCCGCCGGACTGCTGCTGGCCGCGCCCGGGCTGGTGTGCGGTGCGGTCGCGAACGGCGATGCTCATGTTTCGTCCCGATCGAGGAAGCGGCGCTGGATGATGGAGATGACGAACACCAGCGCGAAGATGGCGACGCCGATGGTGGCCGCGTAGCCGAAGTCGAAGAATTTGAAGCCCTCGTCGTACAGGGCGTAGACCAGCGAGTACGAGGCGCGGGCCGGGCCGCCGCCGGTCATGACGTAGACGGTGTCGAAGACCTGGAACGCGGCGATCGTCTCGATGACCACCACGAAGAAGACGACCGGTCGCAGCAGCGGCAGGGTCACCCGGAAGAAGCGCTGTACGGCGTTCGCCCCGTCGAGCTTCGCCGCCTCGGTGAGTTCGGTCGGGATGGTCTTCAGGCCGGCGAGCAGGATCAGCATCGAATAGCCGAACCCCCGCCACACCGAGACCACCGACAGCGACCCCAGCACCTGCCACTGGTCGCCGGACAGGAACGGGATGGCGTCGATCCCCCACCGTTGCAGGAGCCCGTTGACCAGACCGTCGGCCGAGTAGATCCAGTACCAGATCACACCGGCGAGGACGAACGAGGTGACGTACGGCAGGAACAGCGCGCCGCGGAAGAAGCCGACGCCCCAGACGAGCTTGTCGAGCACCACCGCGGTGAACATCGAGACGACCACGATCAGCGGCACGTAGAACGCGGCGTAGATCAGGGTCGTCACCAGGGCGTTGCGGAAGATCGGGTCGGACACCAGCCGGCTGTAGTTCTCGAAGCCGATGACCTCGAAGTCCCCGTTGAGCCGGTAGTCGGTGAAACTCATGCCGATCGCGCCGAAGCTGGGCACGAAGCGGAAGACGACGAAGAGTACGAGCATCGGCAGCACGAACAGGATCCCGGCCCACATGCCGTTCGTGTTCGCCCACCGACGTCGGGTCGCCGACGGGCGCCTCCGCGCGGAGATTGAGGTCATCGGATTCCTTCTGCGGATACTCCGGTCTTCAGGCCGGAGAGGAAACGGAACTCCTGCGAAGCGGGGCGGGGATCGCTGATCCGCCGCCAGGGTGGATGGGCGTCTGTCCGCGCGGCATCGCAAGGTTCGATGGCTGGCCCGCTAGTTTGTGGGCCGTGACCAGGAAGGCGGTGAAGCGGGCGTTCAGGTACCGCTTCTACCCCAGCAACGCGCAGGCGGCTGAGCTTGCCCGCACGTTCGGGTGCGTCCGGCTGGTCTACAACATGGCCCTCGCGGCCCGTACCGAGGCGTGGACGCTGCGCCGGGAGCGGGTCAGCTACAACGCCACGTCGGCGATGCTGACCGGGTGGAAGAAGACCGACGAGCTGGCGTTCCTCAACGACGTCTCCTCGGTGCCGCTGCAACAGGTGCTGCGGCACCTGCAGGCCGCGTTCACGCAACATTCTGGCCGCCGGACTGGCGGTGACAGCCTGTGGAGAAGGTGTAAGACCTCAACGGGGAAACCTCCGTTCGGGGCAGCCGACGGTGAAGCAGGAAAACCCGAGGGCGACCACGGGAATCCCCTCCCTTTAGGACGGGGAGGATGTCAAGGCTCTGCTTTCGGTCCGGCGGGCGGGTGCCGCCGTGGGGCGTCGACCGGGTCGGCGTCCCACGACGGCGCCACTCAGCGCAGTCGGGAGAGGATGCCGCGGGCCTCGGTGGCCGCGTCGCCGAGCGCCTCCGCGGCCGTGCGCTTGCCCTGCAGTGCCCCCTGCAGGTGCGGGGCGAGGGCGGCCATCACCTGGCGGGCGCCGGGGTGGGCCTCGCCGGGGTTCGCGAACTTCAGCGCCTCCAGGTAGGCGGTGGTGATCTCGTCGGTGCCCGGCGCCTGCACGTCGGTCCGCGACGGATACGTGCCGGAGGCCACGTTGAGTTCGTGCTGGACCTCGGGCGAGGCGAGCCGGCGGGCGACGGCGAGCGCGGCCTCCTCGTTGTCGTCGGAGTTGATGGTCGTCAGCGTGATCAGGCCGGGCGTGCCGAACGAGCGCTGCTGGGCGCCGGTCAGCGGCTGGCCGACCACGACCTCGGCCGCGCCGACGCCGGCCTGCATCTGCTGGGCCTCGGGCTTGGAGACCGCGTAGCCCATGGCCACCTTGCCGAGCCCGAGCGGGCCGCCCTCGACCTTGTTGGGCTTGGTGGCGGCGTCGGCGGGCAGGCCGCTGACGGCCTGCAGGTCGAGCAGGAACTGCAGGGCGGCGACCCCGGCCGGACCGTCGAAGGCGACGTCCTTGCCGTCGGGGGTGAAGACGGTGCCGCCGGCCTGCCACAGCAGCGGGTAGAAGCTCTGGTTGAGAGTCACCTCGGGTGAGCCGGAGTAGTCCATGACCGCGATGCCCTTGGCGGCCAGCGCGGGGGCGGCGGCGAGGACGTCGTCCCAGGTCTTCGGCAGGTCGGTGATCCCGGCATCGGCGAAGGCGGCCTTGTTGTAGACCGTGGTCGTCGACGTCTGGTAGATCGGCAGGCCGTAGATCTCGCCGTCGACGGTGCCGCCGGCGAGCGCGCCCTCGAAGTATTTCGACTTGTCGTCGACGGCGGCACCGATCGGCTTGAGGCCGCGGGTCGAGTGGAAGTTCGCCGTCAGGTCGGGGGTCAGCAGGACGAGGTCGGGGCCCTTGCCGGCGGCGATCGCCGTACCGATCTTCTCCTCGCGGTTGTCCCACGGGAGCAGTTCGATGGTCAGTTTGGTGTCCGGGTTCTCGGCCTCGAAGTCGGCCTCGAAGTCGGCCCAGAACTTCTGGCTGGCGTCCTGGTCGGGGATGACCGGGTACATCCACAGGGTC
The DNA here is from genome assembly GCF_040655695.1 of Polymorphospora sp. NPDC050346. NCBI lineage: Bacteria > Bacillati > Actinomycetota > Actinomycetes > Micromonosporales > Micromonosporaceae > Polymorphospora > Polymorphospora sp. NPDC050346. The sequence continues at coordinate 95,801 of NZ_JBFAKM010000002.1, forward strand.
ACTTCCGATCCGCCGTCGCCGGATCCTCCGGAACCGCAGCCGGTAAGGGCGAGCGCGGCGGTGGCGGCGAGCGCCACGGCCGTCAGGAAACGGGATCTCACTTGGTCCTCCTAGTGCAATGGCGTGGTGCGTCCTCGCAGCCACTGCGTGCCGGTGGTGCGGTACGGGGCGACCGCGCACGGTGCCCCGTCGGCGTCACGCGAACCACCCGTGACGGTGCTCGTTGACGAAGTCGTCGTCCGACAGCCACGGGTAGCGCCGGAACGCGTCGTCGATCGCCTCGGCCTGCCCCGGGGAGAGCACCTCGCGATCGCTCAGGCAGCGGATGCTCGGCAGCAGGCCCTGGCGCCAGAGCACGTAGTTGACGCCGGCGATGCAGCCCCGGAAGGCGTTCGCGGCGTCGAAGACGGCGGCGTTGGCGACCGTGAGCTGTGGTGCCCGCCGGCTCAGCAGGTCGGCCTTCGCGGCGTCACCGGCCCGTACGGCCCGGACCAGTTCCATCAGTCGTACGGCGGCGTTGGTGCCGACCGCCCACTGCCCGAGCAGCCCGCCGTCGATCCAGCGGTCCCCGTCCGGGGTCTCGAACGGGGTGGTCAGGTCGTGGACGATGTTGTCGTCGTTGCCGGTGTAGAGGGCGATCCGGTCGGCCCGGCCGGACTCCAGTACGGCGGACACGACGTCGAGGGTGCGGTAACGGTCGAACGGCGCGATCTTGATCGCGACGACCCCCTCGATCTCGGCGAATCCGCGCCAGAACTCGGCCGAGAGCCGCCGGCCACCGACGGCTTCCTGGAGGTAGAAGCCGATCACCGGCAGCACCTCGGCGACGGCGCGGGCCCGGTCGAGCATCCCCGGCTCGTCCATCGCGCCGCCCATCGGGGGGCAGAGCAGGACCGCGTCGTACCCGAGGCGTTCGGCGAGCCGGGCCTCGGCGACCGCCTGGCCGGTCGGGCCGGCGACGCCGGCGATCCGGATCAGGTCGCCGCCGGTGCGGGCCAGGGTGTCGGCCACCACCTCCAGCACCGGTTCGAGCAGGCGGGTGGCCGGATCGCGGATCTCGAACTGGGTGGTGTGCACGGCGACCGCGATGCCGCCGGCACCCGCCGCCGCGTAGTAGTTGGCCAGGGCCGCCTGGTAGCGCTCGTCGAACCGCCGGTCGTCGTCGAGGGCCAGCGGCATGGCCGGTACGACGAGCCCCGCCCGCAGGGTCGCGAGCATCCGGGAGGGCGCGATGCGGTCGCGCGGGGCGGCGCTCAAAACCGGCCGTCCCGGCGCTGGAACTTGGTCGGCTTGTCCCACAGGGTCCCGCCGGCGGCGATCCACTCGGCCTGCCAGCGGATCAGCGTGCCGGCCGCGACGTCGGGATAGCCGAAGAGTTCGTGACATCGGCGCGCGTCGGAGAGCAGCGCGCAGTCCGACTCCTGGCCGGCGAAGCTCACCTCGCGGCCGAGCAGGGCGGCGAGTTGCTCGGCGGTGGTCCGTACGGCGAGCGTCTCGGGTCCGGTGAGGTTGAGGGTGAACGGCTCGCGGTCGGCGTGCCCGAGCGAGCGCAGGACGACCTCGTTGGCGTAGCGCTGCCAGACGATGTTGACGAAGCCGGTGCTCAGGTCGACGCGCTCGCCCGCGACGATGGTGCGGGCCAGGTCGGCCAGTACGCCGTACCGTGGCTCGACCGCGTAGTTGAGCCGGACGAGCGAGATCCGGGTGCCGCGGGTCGCGGCGGCGGCCTCGAAGATCCGTTCCCGGCCGAGGCAGCTCATCGCGTACTCGCCCACCGGGCCGGTCGGCGACTGCTCGGTCGGTGACGGCGTGCGGACGTCGGTGAGGGGATACACGTTGCCGGTGGAGAGGGCGGCGATCCGGGCGTCGGGATAGCGCTGGGCGACCGTGTGCGGCAGGGCCGCGTTGGTCAGCCAGGCCCGGTATTCCTGGCCGGTCACGCCGAACTTGGCCCCGACCATGAAGACGACGTTGCCGGCGTCCGGCAGCTTTCCGGCGGCGGCCGGGTCGGCGAGGTCGGCGACGACCGTGGCGACGCCGCCGGCGTCGAGCCGGCCCCGTACGGCGCCGTCGCTCCAGCGCGACACGGCGTGTACGGCGACGTCGGCGCGGCCGGCCTCGTCCAGCGCCCGGCGGGCCATCAGGCACAGCGTCGGGCCCATCTTGCCGCCGGCGCCGAGCACGACCAGGTCGCCGTCGAGCTTGCTCAGGTCGTCGATGAGGTCGGCACCCGGGCCCGACAATCGGTGCTCAAGTGCCCGCTCGTCGGCCGGTGCCCCATGGTCCCCGGTCATCGTGGGTCTTCTCCTCGAAAGGCAGCGACGTCCGAGCGACGTCGGGTCACCTCATATTTACGGCCCGGACCGTTAATGTCAAGATAGCCTTCGGCCCCTGACCATCGGAAGGAACCCGACGATGCGAATCCTGCTGATCGGCGGCGCCGGCGCGGTCGGCACCGCGCTGACCGCGGCCTGGCGGGACCGGCACGAACTCACCGTCGCCGACCTGCGCCCGCCCCGGACCACCGGCATCCGGCCGGTGACCCTCGACGCCACCGACGCCGAGGCGCTGCGCGCCGCCGTACCCGGGCACGACGCCGTCGTGCACCTCGCCGCCGTCGTCCCGCGCGGCGCGGCGGCCACCGACCCCCGCGTCGTCGACCTCGCCCTGCGGGTCAACGTCGGCAGCGTCGTCCAGTCCCTGTACGCCGCCCACGCCGCCGGGGTGCCACGGTTCGTCCACGTCAGCTCGCTGTCGGTGTTCCGCGACTATGGCCGGCGCCGCATCACCCGCGACGACCGGCCCGACTCGACCCAGCCGTACGGCCTCGGCAAGCGCCTGGCGGAGACCGCCTGCGCGGCCGTCGCCGACGAACGGCTCACCGTCACGTCGCTGCGGCTCGGCCACCCGACCACCGCCGCCCTCTGGCCACTCTGGAAATCGCCGGCCGCCACACCGACCGACCCCGCCGTCCGGCTCGCCCTCGACGGCGGCCCGGCCTTCGCCGCCCTGCACCCCGACGACCTGGCCGAGGCGACCGAACGCACGCTGCACCGGGGCGGACCGCCGTACGCGGCCATCGCGGTCACCGGCGACGCCGGTGGCACCACCATCGACGACGACTCGGCGCGGTCGCTGCTGGACTGGTGGCCGCTCCCCCGCGACCAGGAAGGAGCCGACCGGTCATGAGCTGGTTCGACCTGCCGCTCGACGTGCTGCGCGAACACCGGCCCGAGCGCGAGGAACCCGCCGACTTCGACGGGTTCTGGCGGCGCACCCTCGACGAGCACGCCGGCACCCCCGACGTACGGCTGCACCCCGAGCCGGCCCTCTTTCCCGGCATCGCGGTCGACGACGTCGACTACGCCGGATTCGGCGGGCAGCGCGTCCGGGGCTGGCTGCTCACCCCGACCGCCGGCCCGCGCCGCGACGTCGGGGTGCTGCACCTGCCCGGGTACGGCCGTGGCCGTGGCTGGCCCCACCAGTGGCTGCCGTTCGCCGCCGCCGGGTTCACCGTCCTCGTCATGGACGTACGCGGCCAGGGCGCCGAGTCCGACCACCCGGGCAGCACCCCGGACCCCGGCGAGGCCACCGGGAGCGAGGTGCCGGGCTTCCTCACCCGCGGAATCGCGTCGCCGGAGACGTCCTACCTGCGCCGGCTCTACGTCGACGCGTACCGGGCGGTCGACGCGCTGACCGTCGCCGCCCCGTACGTCACCCGTACGGCGATCGTGGCCGGCAGCCAGGGCGCCGGGGTCGGGATCGCGCTGGCCGGGCTACGCACCGACCTCGGCGTCGCGTTGCTCGACGTGCCCGCGTTCGCCGGGTTCCGGCGGGCGATCGAGATCGGGGCGGCCGGTTCGCGGGCCGAGATCACCCGCTACCTGGGCGCCCGACACGATGCGGCCGAGCAGGTGTTCCGCACGCTGTCGTACTTCGACACGGTGAACTTCGCCGCGCGGGCCAGCACGCCGGCACACTTCTCGGTCGCCCTGATGGACCGGGTCTGTCCACCGTCGACGGTCTTCGCCGCCTACAACCACTACGCGGGCGAGAAGCGGATCACGGTGTGGCCGTACAACGGGCACGAGGGTGGCGGGAGCACGGCGACGCGGCAACGCCTGGCGGAACTCATCGACTGGAGCGCGACTCCAGCTCCACCGCGCTGATCAGCAGGTCGAGGATCGCGACGGTCTCCGGCCAGGCGACCGGCGAGGGGGCGCCGACCTCGACCATCGCCAGGAACTCCTCGACCGTACGCGCGTATCCGAACGGGTCGGCGGACCCGTCGGGCAGGTCGAACCCGATCGGGCCGTCGGCCGTCTCGACGCTGACGCCGTAGCTCTCGGTTTTTGCGGCACCGACCACGTCGACCGTGCCCTGCACACCGTCGGCCCAGTTCAGGAGCAGGGTGGCGGAGTCCGCGCTGCGCAACGTGGGATAGACGCGGCGGGCACTGGTCGCCGCGACGGTCCGCGCCTGCCGGCCGAGCAGCGCGACGAGCAGTTCCACCCCGTGCAGGCCCATGGTGACGATCGCACCGCCACCGACCGACGGATCGTCCTGCCAGGGCGTCGACCCCTGCGCCCAGCGGCCGACGTCGTGACGGACCACCGCCCGCGCCGACAGCACCCGGTCGCGGTCGAGCCGCCCCGCGAGGCGGGCCACCGGCGCCGCGAAACGCAGGACCGACGAGGTCAGGACGCGGTGCGCGACCGGCTCGCACCGCGCGGTCAGGTCCCGCAGCTGCGACCGTGTCGCGGCCGCCGGCTTGTTGACGAACACCGGTACGCCGAGCGGGAGCAGCACGTCGAGCGCCGCCGCGACCTGGTCCGGCCGTACGGTCAGGATGATCCCGTCCGGCTTGCGGTCCACCAGGTCGGTGAGCCGGTCGTGGGCGTGGTGGCCGGGGTTGCGCCGCTCGAACTCGGCGACCCGGTCCGTGTCGGCGTCCCACACGTCGAAGGCGGCGCCGGGGCGCAGCCGCCCGATGGTGGCCGCGTCGGAGAAGGGATGGCTGGTCGCGAGACCGGCGATCGCGATCCTCGGCTGCCGTTCGCCCGCTGGGTGCGCCATGGACCAAAGCCTCCCACAGCGCTGCGACCTGGCCGCACGGAGATCCCCGGCGGGCCGGCACGGCAACCGGACTGCAAACCGGGATGACTGCGAAAGGGTTGAGAGGCTACAAACCGGGCGGGCTCTCCGACCTTGGCGACAGCACCCATCGCCCCGCCTCGACGCGGTGCAACATTCTTGCACGTCTATGCCCTTGACTCAAGGAAAGCCCTTTCCTTACGTTGGAAGTGCTGGTTACGGCCGTGTTAACACCAGCCCGTCCCACCCTTTCCGGAATCACCGTTCGCCCGCGCGCATCCGCTCGCGGCTAGAGAGGGGGATTTATATGATCTTTTCATCATCTATCCGGCAGGCCGGTCTGGCCGTGGCGGTGGCCGGCGCGGTCACCGTGGCCCTGGCCGCCGCCGGCGTCACCTCCGCACACGCCGCGACCCTCTTCACCGACAGCTTCGAAAACGGCAACGCCGGCGCCTGGAGCAGGTCGGGCGGCAGTTGGTCGATCGACACCGACGGGTCGACCGTCTACCGGCAGTCGGGCACCGGCTCGGACGCCAAGGCCCGGGCCGGTGACACCTGGACCGACCAGACCGTCGAGGCCCGGGTGAAGCCGACCGCGTTCAACGGCGCGGGCCGCTTCGCCGGCGTGCTCGCCCGGGCGCAGAGCACGACCACCTACTACTACCTGGCGCTCGGCGGCGACGGGCAGGTGCTGCTCGGCCGGCGCGGATCGAGCGGGCACACCACGCTCGCCGCCGCCCCCGCGACCGTCACCACCGGCACGTGGTACACGCTGCGCCTGGAGGCGTTCGGCACCAGCCTGCGCGGCTTCGTCGACGGCCGCCCCATCGTCAGCGCCACCGACGGCACCATCGGCTCCGGCCGCATCGGGCTGGCCACCTACTACGCCAGCGCCTCCTTCGACGACGTACGGGTGACCGACGCCGCCGGCCCGACGCCGACGACCCCGCCGACCGGCACCCCCACCCCGTCCCCGACACCGACCGGGACCCCGCCCCCGCAGCCGCCGGCCGGGCAGCCGGACGGCTACGCGAGCGTGCCGGCGCTCGGGCTCGACGGCACCACCGGCGGCGCCGGCGGCCCGACCGTCACCGTCACCACCGCCGCCGACCTCGCCACCTACGCGGGGGCGAACACTCCGTACGTCATCCTGGTCTCCGGCCGGATCCAGGTCTCCGGCATGGTGACCGTGGTCGCCAACAAGACCATCCTCGGTCTGGGCGGCACCGCCGAGATCACCGGTGGCGGCCTCCAGATGGGCACCACCACCCGGCCCGGCAACAACGTGATCATCCGCAACATCACGTTCCGGAACGCCTCCGACGACTCGATCAGCGTCCACAACGGCTCGCACCACGTGTGGATCGACCACAACGAGTTCCACCCGGGCTTCGACGGCTCGGTCGACGTCAAGCACCGGTCCAGCTACGTGACCGTCTCCTGGAACAGGTTCCACCAGACCGACAAGAGCATGCTGCTCGGCCACTCCGACTCCTACCCCCAGGACATCGGATACCTGAAGGTCAGCTACCACCACAACTACTTCGACGGCTCCAACCAGCGCCACCCGCGCGTGCGGTTCGGCGACCCGGTGCACGTCTACAACAACTACTACAAGGGCGTCGGGCTCTACGGCGTCGTCTCGGTCGAGAACGCCGGTGTCCTGGTCGAGGGCAACTACTTCGAGGACGTCGCCTTCCCCTGCCACTCGGCCAGCGGGTACGCCGACTCCGGCCCCGGCCGGCTGGTCCAGCGCGGCAACGTCTTCCTCCGCTCCGGCACCTGCGAGGTCAACGGCTCGGTCGGCGAACCGGGCGCCTACTACTCGTACACATTGGACAACGCGGCCCAGGTCCCGCAGCTCGTCGCGGCCGGCGCCGGCGTGGGAAGGATCAACCCGTGAACATCCGACGCTGGCGCGTACCGGCCACCGCCGGGCTGGCCGGAGCACTGACCGCCCTGGTCCTGGCCGTCACGCCACCGGCCCAGGCCGCCACCCTGTTCGCCGACGACTTCGGCGACGGCAACCACAACGGCTGGAGCTCGTCCGGCGGCTCCTGGCGGGTCGAGCCGGTCGCCGGCGACCCGGCGCTCGTGCAGCGCGGCACCAGCGCCGACGCCCGGGTCCGCACCGGCCAGGCCGGCTGGTCCGACTACACGGTCACCGCAGAGGTACGTCCCACCACGTGGGGCGGCGCCGACGCGGGTGCCGGGGTCGCCGCCCGGGTCCAGGGCAGCGGCAACTACTACTACCTCGGCGTCACCGCCGGCGGTCTCGTGCTCGGCAAGCGGACCGGCGGCACGCTGACCACGCTGGCCACCGCCGCGCTCGGCGTCACGACCGGTACGGCGTACACGCTGAGCCTGCAGGTCTCCGGAACCAGCCTCACCGGCCGGGTCACCGGCGGGCCGACGCTCACCGCCTCCGACGCCGCCTACCTGACCGGTCAGGCAGGACTGGTGGCCCGGTACGCCGCCGCGGGCTTCGACGACGTGACGGTCGAAACCGCTCCCCCGGGTCCACAACCGACGGTCAGCCCGACCCCCACCGTGAGCCCGACGACCAGCCCCACGCCCTCGCCGACCACGCCGGGTCCCGACCCCACGCCGCCGCCCGCCGGGCAGCCCGACGGGTGGGCCAGCGTGGCCGGACTCGGGCAGAACGGCACCACCGGCGGGGCCGGCGGACCGGTCGTCACCGTACGGGACACCGCCGGCTTCCTCGACTACATCGCCCGCCCCGGCCCGTACGTCATCCAGGTCGCCGGCACCATCAACCTGCCGACCGGCGCAAGCGACGGCATGTACGACGTGACCTCGGACAAGACGATCGTCGGCCTGGGCGGCAACGCCACGCTCAGCGGCGGCGGGCTCAACATCGGCCTGCCGGTCGACGACAACGTGACCGCGCCGCCGGCGAACGCCGTACACAACATCATCATCCGGAACCTGCACATCACCGGCGCCACCGACGACCTGATCAACGTGCAGATGTTCTCGCACCACATCTGGGTCGACCACAACTCGTTCTCCAACGGCGACGACGGCGCGGTCGACATCAAGCGCGGGTCGGACCACGTCACGGTCTCCTGGAACCACTTCTTCGACCACAACAAGACGCTGCTGCTCGGGCACGACGAGGACGCCGGGGCACAGGACACCGGCCGGCTGCGGGTCACCTACCACCACAACTTCTTCGACCGCTCCGACCAGCGCAACCCGCGGGTCCGGTTCTCCGCGTCGGCGCACGTCTACAACAACTACTACTTCGACAACAGCTACGGCGTCGCGTCGACGTACGACGCCGCCGTGCTGATGGAGAACAACTACTTCTACAGCGTCAACAACCCCGGCCGGGTGGTGTTCAGCGGCGACCAGGGCCGCATCGTCGAACGCGGCAACATCCTCGTCGACTGCAACCATCCGATCGAGACCCGGGGCACGGTGCCCGAACCGAGCGGGTTCTACGCCTACCGCCTGGACCCGGCGGCCGACATCCCGACGATCGTCCCGGCCGGTGCCGGGGTGGGAAAGCTGGGCTGACCCGATGAGACGAACCTCCGTACGGCGCCGGGCCGCGCTGGCCGCCGGACTCGCGGCACTGCTCACCACCGCCATGCTCACGGTCGCCGGCAACGCCCAGGCGGCGACGCTGTTCACCGACGACTTCAACGACGGCAACCACACCGGCTGGACGACCTCCGGCGGCACCTGGTCGGTGGCCGCCGACGGCGGGCCGGTGCTGCGCCAGGCCGGCACCAGCTCCAACGCCAGGGCGCGGGCCGGCGCCGCGAACTGGACCGACTACACGGTGACCGCCCGGGTGAAGCCCACGGCGTTGGGCGGCAGCGACCGGTTCGCCGCCGTACTCGCCCGGGTCACCTCCACCACCAGCTACTACTACCTGGCGCTGCGCGGCAACAACACCGTCGAGCTGAAGCGGCTGGCCGGCGGGTCGAGCACGACGCTGGCCAGCGCCTCGGTGCCGGTCTCCGCCGGCACCTGGTACACGCTGAGCCTGCGGGTGTCCGGCACCACCCTGACCGGCCAGGTCGACGGCGGCACGCCGCTGGTCGCCACCGACACCCGGTATGCCTCGGGGGGCGTCGGCCTGGCCACCTTCAACGCCAGCGCCAACTTCGACGACGTGACCGTCTCCACGGTCACGCCGGGTCCGACGCCGACCGTGACGCCGACGGTGGGGCCGACCACTCCTCCCCCGACCACCCCACCGCCGACCACGCCACCACCCACCACGCCGCCGCCGGCCGCGGGTGACCGGCCGGGCGGCTTCGCGAGCCTGAACGCCCTCGGGCAGAACGGCACTACCGGCGGGGCCGGCGGCCCGGTGGTCACCGCCACCAACGCCACCGACTTCCTCGAATACATCGACACGATCGGCCCGCTGGTCATCCAGGTCCAGGGGGTGATCCGGATCAGCAGCAAGAAGGGCGTACGGCCCAACAAGACCATCATCGGGATCGGCTCCACCGCCGAGATCACCGGCGGCGGGCTCGACTTCTACCGGTCGTACAACGTGATCGTCCGCAACATCCGGTTCACCGACGCCGACGACGACGCGATCAACGTGGGCCAGGAGTCACACCACATCTGGATCGACCACAACACCTTCACCGGCGCGGTCGACGGCTCCATCGACGTGGTCCGCGGCGCCGACTACGTCACCATCTCCTGGAACCACTTCGACCACGCCGACAAGAGCATGCTGATCAGCCACTCCGACGGCGCCGGTTCGACCGACATCGGCAAGCTGAAGGTCAGCATCCACCACAACTTCTTCGACAACAGCCGGCAGCGCCATCCGCGGATCCGGTTCGCCGAACCCGTCCACGTCTACAACAACTACTTCCTCAACAACGACCTGTACGCGGTCGCGTCGACCGAGAACGCGGGCGTGGTGGTCGAGGGCAACTACTTCGAGAACGTGCCGTACCCGATCTTCTCCGCCAGCGGCTACGCCGACAGCGGGCCGGGCCGGGCGGTGCAGCGCGACAACATCTTCGTCAACTCGGGCGTACCGGAAACGGCCGGCTCGGTCATCGAACCGGGTACGTACTACGGTTACCGGCTCGACCCGGCGTCCAGCGTGCCGTCCCTCGTACGCGCCGGAGCCGGCGCCGGCAAGCTGGGCTGACCGGCGTACGGCGGCCGTGGTCGGCGCGATCCGACCACGGCCGCCGTCGCGGCTGGTTGCCACCAGGACCCGCCACCCCGGGCGGTGCCCCCGGGCGGCGCCGACTCATCGGCCGGTCTCGTCGGCGGTGAGTCGTCCGTTCGTCGGGTCCACCCGCATCCGGGTACAGATCACGTCAAGCTCTTCGCCGGCCATCTCGTCGGGCACCTCGACCTCGGCCGCGACCTGGCGAGGTCCGGCCAGCGGCGTCACCACGACGCTGTCGTCGCCCCGTTCCGGTACGGCGGCCGCGGCGACGATACGCCCGCCCTCGTCGTAGACGACCCGAAGTCTCATCTGACCATCACCCCGGTGATGCGGATCAGTCCGCCGGACCCGACCGGCCCCTGATTGGGCGAGAGCCGCACGATCAGGTCGGTGCTCTGGTTGAGATTGTTGTCGGAGTGGGCGGCGACCCCGGTCAGGAGCGCCGAGTCTCTCGCCTGGAACGGGCGGACCGACCACCCGAAATAGTTGTCACGGTCACCCGCGACCACGTTCCAAGCCGCTTCGCCGTACGCCTGAAACACGGGGTTAGCCCGAATCAACGTAACCGTAGCCATGGCGTGAGTGTCCTCCGACCCACGCGTGACCACGGCCGATATCAATGAGTTTCCGCACCAGGCGAGCAATGCGGCCGTACGGGAGTTCGGGTCGATCACCACGGCGCTTTCCGGGAATCATCCGGCCGATGTGACGTACACGCTGAAGTGAATGCCGCTGACGGATCGAGTCGCCCGGCGACCACCGGACCGGGGGAAGACCGAAGGCGTCCGCCATGTCTGACGAACGCCTTCGATACTTACGGGTGGAGCCGAGGGGACTCGAACCCCTGACCCCCACACTGCCAGTGGCGATCTCACGACAGTCGGCGACCCGCCACAGGGTTGAGCCGCGCCACCCGCCACCAACTCGCCGCCCGTCCCCGCTTCACCCCATCAATCACCAGGGCTCCTGGCATGGATCTGGCACGCCGACTCTCACTAACTACGTGGATCTGGATGCCGATCCACACCCGCGGAGCATGTCCCGAAAGAGGCTTGCTTGCAGACCCTTACGTGCCGCCCGCAGAGAACTAGGATCTTGCGCACTGTCGGACAAATGCGAGGCAATCAACCCCAACCCACCCACTCATTTTTTACTTTGACATCAAGAAAATACCCACCGAAACCGCAGCCAAAAGCGACACGCCATATAGCGCAATAATTGACGGACTCACAGTAGCCCTAAACACTTTCCGCCATGTAGGGCGATCGACCACAAGGCTCCACTGAGGACAATCGTCGTCAACCGCCGCCTCATATAGGCGCCTATACGCCCGCTCTAGAGACAAGTAATATCCGTCCAGGAGCGCAAACGCACACACGGCATACCCTGCAATAGCCGCCACCACGGGATGAGCCGAAGTCGTGGCCGCAGCCCCAAGGATGGCGGCAGTAACCGTCACACACCACCCCTTGACAGTCGTCGACTGCGACGCTAGTCGAGAAATTACGGTTTGAATCATCTGCAAGTGAGCTTCTGCTGGCACGACCCCATGATCTCAAAGAGACCCGCCCTTGTCACCACGCACCCCGCAACCCATTTGCCACCCGCACGTTGCGATCAAGCCCTCACCGCACATAGACCATTATCCCACTTGCATCCACAGTGGATCTAATATATAATCTTCGAGCCGCGTTGCCCGTTTCAGTAAGGCGCAGCATTCTTCACACAATACAAACGCGGAATCCGAATTACTTCACCATGGGGGAACCTTGCCTACCACGGACACTGTCGAACAACACGACCCCATACGCTGCTTCATTAGCTACGCACGGTCAGATAATGAAACATTCAACGGCGTTGTCGATCAGTTCAAAAAGAGCCTCCAGGGAATGTATGAGGCCAAGACCGGAAGAACCCTGGAGGTCTTTGTTGATCGCGACGACTTGGGGTGGGGCGACGATTGGCGGTCAGGGATAACAGAAGCAGTAAAGTCGGCCACCGCCTTCATACCCATGATTTCAATGAAGTATTTTACGCGCCCACGCTGCCGCGAAGAATTGATGGCATTCTACGAGAATGCTCGAATCATGGAAGTAACGGGACTCATCTTGCCGGTCATCCTGGCCGGAGGCGATAGGATTCGCGCAGATGACGAACGAAAAGAAGTGCGCATCATTGAACAACTGAACCACAAAAGCATAGAGACAGCCATGCTAGAGGGGTACAACTCCGGAGCGTGGTTGACAAGAATGAACGATATTACACTAAATCTCATTCGGTCAGTAGAGAAGGCAGAGACCCATCTGGCCGAAAGAGAGCGCAGCAACGGACGCACCGCAAATCAGAGCGTGCTTACTCCAACCTCCAACGCAATCGAAGATGAGTCGGGCGCCCCATCAGCGGAACCCGACGATGCTCCAGGCTTGTTCGAGCTGATGCAGATATTTACAGACGAGTGCCAACTGATGACAGAGAGCGGCGATAAGGCCTTCGCAGATTTTGCAGAATTTAGCCGCGTTCTCGCCGAACAATTCGAGAGCCTCGGCAGCAAGCCAAGCCCTCAAGCCGTAACCAAAGCTGCACCAGTCATGGCGCAATCCCTTCAGGGACCATCGAGCGATTTTGGCATCTCAGGCGCCGAGGTTGCCGTTCACGCCTCACGAGCTGACGCTGCCATTCGACAGGTTGTCGCCGAGATACAAGCTTCCGAAGTACCCTTCCTGAAGGAGCAGATGTCTGAACAATTGGAGAAGATCCGAGCTGGACTAGATGACACCAACATACCTTTCGAGCAGATAGAGGAAGTTCAGGGATACATTAAGATGGCGCAAATGATCAGCGTCTCTCTCCGCAAAGCGCTGGCGCCAGCCAGTAGGGGATTTGCAGGTCTCCGCGACACTACTCGAATCATCGCATCCTGGCGAGATATTCAGCCCTAGAGCTGATCTAGGCAGCCTCACGCAAGCCACTCTAGTAGAGATCCGCAAGATACGCGCCCACTCCTAAGCGAACACTGCTGGCGATCGCGGTGGCCGGTCGAGAAATTTCCCTCGACCAGCCACCGCGCATCACATTGCCGATACGCGGCCAGGCTTCCGCCACGCCGCCCAAGCGTCATCAATAATTCGTGAAAGATCCGAACGCTTGGGACTCCAGCCGAGTTGGGCACGCGCCTGAGCGACATCTGCGGTGAGATAAGGCGGCTCAGATTTGGGCGGGTTGTGCTTAATTGCGATCGCGACTCCGGCACGTCGCTCCGCTGTGGCAATGACCTCCGCCATACTCACTCCGACCCCGGAGCCAATGTTGAATATATTGTGTCTACCCGGAACACACGTCGAAAGCGCAACGCGCAATGCTCCGGCTACATCTGCGACGTGCACAAAGTCGCGTACTGCTGATCCGTCGCCGTTGACGGTGACGTGGGGAAGTTGGCCAGTAATGGCGCGAAAGATGTTGGGGATGATGCGGGCGGGATCGGTGTCGCCGACTCCGTCAACGGCTCCGGCGATATTGAAGGGACGTACGGTTACCGCGCCGATTGCTCCGGTGAAGGCGTAGGCGGCTACGAGTTGCTCGGCGGCGAGTTTGGACGCGGCGTACGGGCTTTCGGGGTGTGGGTCGAGGTCTTCGGAGAGGGCTCCGGCGTGTTGGGAGCCGTACACGATGTTGGTGGAGGCGAAGACCAGGGATGCGGGTGGGCGGTGGTCGCGGACCGCGTCGAGGGCCATGAGCAGGTTCAGGGTGCCGCCGGTGTTGACGTCGAAGTAGGTCAGCGGGTCGGCGTGGGAGTCCCGGCCGCTGGTCAGGGCGGCGAGGTGTACGACGCCGTCGTACTCCCCTGTCTTAACGATGTCGGCGACCCGGTCGCGGTCGCGGATGTCGCCGGTGACCAGGTCGGCGCCGGCCGGTGGCTTTGCATCGGTTCGACCGCGGGTCATGACGGTGACCTCGTGGCCGGCGGCGAGCAGGTCGACGGTGACGGCGTGGCCGAGGAAGCCGAGTCCGCCGGTGACCAGAACGTCCACGTCAGTTCCTCCCCAGGATGGTCCTGCGATGCTCCCACGCCAGTTGCAGGCACCCGGCCGCGGCCGGGGCGAGGCGTCCGCTGGCGTTCAGTTCCTCGATGTTGTGCCGGGTGAACGGCAGCGCCGAGGTGGGTTTGAGTCGGCCGGTCTTGACGACGGTGCCCTCGGTGTTGGTGCTGACCATGTCGGCGAACAGCCGGTCGTAGGCCGCGCCGTCGAAGACGGCGACGGTCAGGATCTCGCCCCACAGGGTCAGGGCGTCGAGCGCGACGCCGAGGCAGTACACCCGGACCTCGCAGGCCTGGTAGGCGCGATCGAGTGAGGCAAGGGGTTCGGTCCGGTAGTCGGCGGGTTGGCCGTCGCCGCCGTGTTCGGCGTTGCCGAGGAATTCCTCGCTGTACTCGCGGACAATGTTGCGCCACAGGTCGAAGTCGTTGGCCTGGGCCGCGGGCAGGATGCTCGACGGCTGGAAGACGCCGGCCGGCATGATGTGCAGCATCCCGCCGGCTACCGCGACGTTGCCGGCGGCACGGTTGTGCAGGACGAAGGTAACGCCGTCGTCGTCGGCCCGTAGGGTCAGGGTGTTGATCGATGGCACGGTTGGCCGGCGGTGCGGGGTGAACGGGTCGCCGACCAGTCGCCGGAACGTGAGGTTGCGCCAGGTCGCGGGCACGATGCCGCTGCCGTCGCCGGCCACGTGGAAGCTGGCCATCTCGTGGGCCAGGGCCTCGGAGACGTCGACCCCGCCGAAGTATGTGCCTGTGCCGAAGGTCAAGACCTGTTCCGGGTTGGTCCAGTCGACGCCGGTGAGGTACCAGGAGAGCCGGTTGTCGAACAGTCGCGGCTGCTCGACGTCGCGTAGTGCGAGGCTGTAACGCTGGTGGCGCTGGCCGGTGTAGTCGAGCGGGCGTACGCCGGCCGAGGCATCCTCTGATCCGGTGATCTCGGGCGGGGTGTTGCCGTTGGGCGACAGGCCGATTCCGAACCGGGTCAGGTCCACAGGGGATGCCGGTAGCCAGGCAGGGGTGGCGATCAGGCCGGTGTCGCCGACGCGGTTCTCCGGTTCGTACAGGTGGGCCGCTTGACGGGCGAGCGGGACGCGGTGGCTGTTCAGGGCTCGACGGACCGCGCGCCATTCCGTCTGGCTGGCCTCAACCCGGGGACGGGGTCTGGTGTCTACGTCGTAGATGGCGAAGCCTCCGGGAGTGTCCGTCTCTGACGTATCGGGTGTGGTCGGGGTGATCCGTTGCCGGGTCAGGCCGAGGTCTTGTAGGGATACCTCGAAGTGCTCGGCGAGGAGCTGGCGGTAGAGCGCTGACGGATGGGTGACGCCCCGTTCCCACCGGCTGATCTGGTTGGCGGTCACCGCCAACCGCTTGCCACGCTGGCTGCCGAGGCGGTTCAGGGCATCGGCGACGTCCTGCTGTGTCTGGCCAGCCGCGTCACGCAGGTTGTAGAGCGCGAGATTCGGCGTAGCGTCACTCGCCCGTGCCGGCACGGCCGTCACCCCCTCGGCTCTGGCCGCGTCGAGCGCCGTAGTCCGTCGTGCCTACTCGGTGCCTACCTGGTGCACCTGGCTGACGTGCGAAGACCGTTCGATCGTGAGTCGTCAACTGGTGTCCTTGATGCATGAACGACACAAGACAGGGACAGCCGCTACCGGGCTTTACCGTCGTCCGCGATGCGGTCGACAGCGTCGGCCAGGCGGCGAACCTCAACGTGCAGTTCATCGAGCCTGGCCAGCACAATCGACAATTCGCTCTCCGAGGCGGTCGAACCGCCACCGGCCGGCAGTGCACCTCCGGTCAGCCGGGCTTGCAGGTATCCGTCCGGCCAGCCGAGCGCCTGGGAGATCGCGGCGAGCGTACGCGCGGACCGCTTCCGGGTGGCCTTGGCGTGCTGCAACTCCCGGAGCGTGGCCACCGACACGCCCGACCGGTCGGCCAACTCCTTCTGCGACAAGGGCAGTTCAGTCATGCGGTCGTTGATCGCGTTGGCCACGGCCTGCCAGTTCTCCACCCTGCGCCTCCACCTCATCTGACCTGACGCCGTTGATCGTAGCCCTCCTATGGGTTGACTACGCACAACGTAAGCGCTAATTTTAGCGCTGAAACAAGCGCCACCTCTCAGGTGGCGAGCACCGAAGTTGCCGACGGTTGTCGGGGAAGGCGGTACCTCGCGGTGCCGCGCGCCCACGGCCCGCCGTGCGCAGGTTCGTTGATATCGCCCCATATGGCCTGGTCGCCTCCGCTGATAAGGCGACCCACGTGCGGATTCGAGCCGCACCCCCTGACGGATGGTCCCGGGCCGTGCCGTGTGCCGACCCGGGACTCTCGTTTCGAGGAGTGATCCCCATGAACCTCGCCAACTGCATCCGGGTGAGCGCCCCGAAGTCGACTCCCCTGCGCCAGTGCGACCGGTGCGGACGGGTGGGCACGCGTTCGGCGTGCGCCTGCCCGAAGCGTCGCCGCCGCTGACTTTCTGAGAGGAACGACCCCGATGTTTCCCGATCTGGACCCGATCGAGCCGACCGCCTCCGACCTGGCTGCGATCGAGGCGGAGTGGCCGTTGATCGCCGCTGAACTCGACCTGGTCGACGCGGAGATCTCCCTGATCTACGCCGCTGACCACGGCGGTCCGACCGCGCTGGACTGGCGGCGGGTCCGTCGCGCCGAGCGCCGCGTCGTGCGGGCCGCCGCCTCGATCGGCGCCCCGGTCACCCCGTTCCGGCTGGTCGCCTGACCTGCCCCGCACCGAAGGAGGTCCCCGACAATGACCGAACGCAAGTCCCGGCGGGCCGTGTTCGCCGAACTGCTGTTGCTGGCCAACCCGACCAGGATGCAGGTGTTCAGCGACGGCAAGCACCTGAGCATCGACTTCGAGTCGATCGCCGACCTGAAGTCCTGGCTGTTCCTGGCCGGACTCGACTCGGACGACCTGCTGTCCGGCGAGCGCTCCCACACCGACGACGACGGCCGCCCCTACCGGTCGATGACCGCCTACCCGACCTGGCACGGCTGGGAGATCTACGCCTCCGCCCGCGACTACACCGACCCCGGCCCGCTCGACACCGACACGACGGACAAGCTCACCGCGCTGGCGGTGGCCGAATGAGCCTGGTCAGCATCTACAAGCGGCCCGCCCGGGTCGAGTCGGCCGAGACGTTGCGGGCCGGTCTGAAGGAAGCCCGTGAGGTCATCGACGTCCGGCGGGAAGACGCGCGGGAGCGGCGGGCGCAGGACGTCAACCACCGGGTGGCGCTGGCCGCCGTTGACGAGCGTGCCGCAGCTGCGGCACGGGCGCGGCGGGAACGTGCCCGCGACGCCGACGAGACGGCCGCCCTGGCCGAGTTGTACCGGCGGGCGGCCCGCTCCGGTGCGCGGGCGCGGGTACGCGCCGACATCGAACGCTCCGCCGAGATGCGGGCACTCCGGGTCGCCCGGGTCCGGCAGGTGACCCTGCTGGCCGGGATTCCGGTGCTGGCCGCGTTCGCCGCCTGGTCCACGACCGGCGTGCAGGCCGGGGTGGTCCGCCTGCTCGGCCTGGAAGCCGGTACGGCCGGCTGGTGGGCCGGGTGGGCGATGGAACCGGCGCTGATCACGGTGGTGGCGCTGATCATCATCGGTCGGGCGGTGCTGCGGTCGGCCGGTGGTGACACCGACTGGCGTGCCGACGTCGCCGAGTGGGCCGCGTTGTCGCTGTCGCTGGCGCTGAACCTGGCCGGTGGCTGGCACGGTAACGGGTTCTGGACCGCGCTCGGTGGTGGGCTGGCGCACTCGGTCGGCCCGATCGGCGCCGCCGGTACCGCGTTCCTGATCGGCGTGTTCGACTCCTACGCCGCGAACGCCCGGCCGTGGGACAACGCGCCCCGCCTGGCCGACCTGAACCTCACCATCCCCGCACCCGTACCCGTACCGCCCGTGCACAGCGAACCGGCCGCCCCGGTGACCCTGCCGCCGCCGGTTCCGCCGCCCGTGGTCACCCCGACCCCGGCACCCGAACCGACCCCGGTACCGGCACCGCCGGCCCCGGTGGTGAAGGCGGTCCGGCCGGCGAAGCGTCAGCCGTCGGCGGCCGATCGGGTCGTCGCCGCTATCGCCCGTTCGCCGAAGGCGTCGGACGCGCAGATCGCCGCCCGGCTCGGTCTGTCCGAGGCCACGGTGAAGCGCCACCGTCGACACGCTGTCGACAGCGTGTCGACAGACACCCCGCCTGCGGACGCCGCCTGATGTCCGCCCACGCCCGTCACCTGGCCGCGACCGCCGCCGGCTACCGCCGACAGATCGCCTCGGCCCGACACCGGCTCAACCAGCTCATCAGCCAGGCCGAGACGCGCCTGGACGACGAGGACACCGACCGGCAGTACGTGATCGAAGACCTGCTCACCGCACTCGCCGAACTGACCAACGACCTGAACCCCAACCCCTGACCCCGCCCGGCGGCACGGCCCAACGGCCTCGCAAACCAGTGCCGTGCCGCCGGCCCAACCCAACCCTTTTCGAGCTGGAGGAACCCTCATCATGGCTGAGAACAGCCGTACTTTCACGCACCCCGACGTGTTCGCCGCCGCTGCTCGGGGCGAGTCGTGGGCGGAACCGATCACCGACCCGACCCAGATCGACTGGCCGGCCCGCCAGTCGCAGGCGTTGATCCCGTTCGAGGTGGTCGACGGCCGGCCGGTCAACCCGTGCGAGCGCACCTCCGTTCGCTACGGCCGTGGCCGGCTCGGTCGGTGGGGTGAGCAGGTCGCCGCCGACGCCCTGGTCACCGTCACCGACCCCGACGGCAACCGCTGGATCCTGATGGTCGAGCGGGGCGACGGTTTCGGGTGGGCGCTGCCCGGCGGCAAGCGCGACCAGGGCGAGGCCATCGCCGACACCGCCCGCCGCGAGCTGTCCGAGGAGACCGGGCTGGACCTGGCAACGGTCGCGGTCCGGTCGTGGCAGGTGGGACAGCCCCGGTACGTCCCGGACCCGCGCGGGACGGCCGAGGCGTGGATGGTCACCGTCCTGGTCACCTTCGACCTCGGCGACCTGGCCGTGCCGCCGGTCGTGGTCGGTGCCGACGACGCCAACCGCGCCGAATGGGTCCGCGCCGACACCTACCCGGTGCTCACGTCCTGGCTGGCCACCCGCTACGGCGGTCGGGTGTTCGCCGCCCATGAGGCGATGCTCGCCGAAGCGCTGGCCTGACCGCCCCTGTCACCACCGGCCGATCGGCCCGGCCCGCCGGCCGGTGGTGTGCGGAGGCTGCCAGACCCGCTGGCCGCCGCGAGAGGAGACACCCCTGATGGGCAAGAACCTGTTCTCCAAGGCGATGGACGCGATCACGAAGTGCATGCGCTGCCAGGGCACCGGCAAGGAAGAGCACTACGTCAAGGACGCGGCCGAGGTCATGAAGAACGGCCGGACGGTTGCCTACACCAAGATGGC
This sequence comes from Polymorphospora sp. NPDC050346, assembly GCF_040655695.1. Taxonomy (NCBI): domain Bacteria; kingdom Bacillati; phylum Actinomycetota; class Actinomycetes; order Micromonosporales; family Micromonosporaceae; genus Polymorphospora; species Polymorphospora sp. NPDC050346. Next base: position 115,537 of record NZ_JBFAKM010000002.1, read on the forward strand.
CGCGCTGAAGACCTGCACCGGCTGCGGCGGCACCGGCCGCGTCAGCTACTAGCCCCGCCCGGCGGCACGGCCCTCGTGGACTGGAAACCCGTGCCGTGCCGCCGGTCCCCTTTCCGTCGTGAGACTTCAGGAGAGCACCCATGCTCGCAGAATCTCTCGCCAGAGCGGTCGTGTTCGCGGCCGTGTTCGCCGCCCTCTACGCCGCGCACATGGTCGCGGATCACTGGATTCAGTCGCAGCGTCAGGCGACCTGCAAGGCCGCGCCTGGATGGGCCGGACGGGCAGCGTGCGCCGGACATGTCGTCTCCTACACCCTGACTGCCGCTGCCGCGCTGGGCGCGCTGGTCGTGTTCCTCGGGCTGCCGCTGCCGCTCTGGCAGACCGTTGCCGGGCTGGCGCTGTCGGCGGTGTCGCACTTCGTCATTGACCGGCGGGTGCACTTGCGCCGCCTCGCTGACTGGCTCGGCAAAGACCCGGCCTGGCTCGACCACGGGGGCGGCATGTACGCGCTCGACCAGTCCGCGCATGTCGGCTTCCTGTTCATCGCCGCCCTGGTCGTGGCCGCATGAACAACATCGGCCGGCACCCGCTGATCCGCATGCTGCGCGCTCTCGACCTGCCCACCGCCGACTACGTCGTGTTCGGCTCCGGACCGCTGCTCGCCCACGGCCTACGCACCCAGCTCGGTGACCTCGATGTGGTGGCGCGTGGTGCGGCGTGGGACCGGCTGGCCGCCATGTCCCGCCCCGTGCAGGCACCGTCCGGTCACGGCCGCATGGTCCGGCTCCAGATCGAGGCCGCCGACCGCTGGCTACCCGGCTGGGATACCGACCACCTCATCGGGTCCGCCGAGTGGCACGCCGGTATCCCGTTCGCCCCGCTAGCCGAGGTCCGCCGTTCCAAGCTGGCCACCGCCCGCCCGAAGGACTGGCCCGACCTGGCCCTGATCGATTCCGTCCTGCCCACCACCTGCCCGCGAGGGAGCACCGATGACCAGCAACGCCTACCAGCCCGACGACGACGGGCGCACGATCGATGGTGAAGTGGTCGACGCCGAGGTGGTCGACCTGGACAAGGTCCGCAACCGCCGAGCCGGGGCGGGGGGCACCTCCACCGACCCGGCCAGGCCGGACAGCGACGACGAAGACGACCTGGACGACGGCCCGGCGACCGGTCCGGTGCTGGTCGACAGCGTCCAGGCGCAGCGACGGCCGCGGTTCGACCTGGCGTCGTTTCGTGACGCGAAGCGGGTGCCGATCGTGCCGACGTGGCTGCGGTCCGGTCAGGAGTTCGCCAGCAACCTGGCGTGGGCGGCCGGGTACACGGGGCACGCTGCCGCCTACCACGCGCTGCGGACCCCGAAGTACGTCGGCAAACTCGCCATCCGTTCCCCGCGCGGCGCGTACCGGGTCGCCCGGACCACGACGCGGTGGCTGTTCGACCTGGAAGGCGAACCGGTCCGGCAGGCGACCGTGCAGCGCGCAAACGCCGAGGACTACCTCAAGCTGTCCCGGCAGCGTGACCGCCGGGTCCGATGGCGCGGGATCGTGGCCGCGTTCGGCACGGCCGCGCTGCTGGCCGGTGGGATCACACTGGCGTTCCTTCCCGAGTGGGCACGCTGGACCGTCGCCGGGATGGCGGTAACCCTGTTCGGGCTGCTCGGCGGCACGAGCGACAAGCCGCTGTTGGACACCGCCGTTGTCCGCACCCAGGTCGCCCCGCTGACCTCGGCCGAGGTCGTACGGGCGCTGATCGCACTGAACATCAAGGGCATCAACGACGCCGTCCGCCGGGGTGACACCGGCAAGGGCTGGTTCCCGGCCCCGATCACCCGCGAGAACGGCACCGGCTGGCGGGCCGACGTCGAGCTACCGCGCGGCGTCACCGCCTCATCGGTGGTCGACAAGCGCGAAGAACTGGCCGCCGCGCTGACCCGGCCGCTGGGCTGTGTGTGGCCGGAAGCCAACGCCGAGGTCCACCCCGGCCGCCTGGTCCTGTTCGTCGCCGACCGGGACATGTCCCAGGCCAAACCCGCTGTGTGGCCACTGCTGAAGGCGGGGACGGTGAACCTGTTCCAGCCGTTCGCGTTCGGCACCGACCCGCGCGGCCGGCTGGTCACCCTCACCCTGATGTTCGCATCGATGATCGTCGGGTCGATCCCGCGAATGGGCAAGACGTTCTCGTTGCGGTTGGCGCTGCTCGGCGCCTGCCTCGACCCGCGTGCCTGGATCCTCGGGTTCGACCTGAAGGGCACCGGCGACCTGTCCGCGCTGGAGCCGGTCGCGCACCGCTACCGGGCCGGTGACGACGACGAGGACATCGCCTACGGCCTGACCGCCATGCGCGAGATGCGCACCGAACTGCGGCGGCGCACGAAGGTGATCCGGGAGTTGCCGCGTGACCTGTGCCCGGAGAACAAGGTCACCGACGACCTGGCCAACAACCGCAAGCTCGGGCTACAGCCGATCGTGATCGGCGTGGACGAGTGCCAGGTGTGGTTCGAGCACCCGAAGTACGGCGACGAGTTCGAGGAGATCTGCACCGACCTGATCAAGCGCGGCCCGGCCGCCGGGATCACGCTCATCCTGGCCACCCAACGCCCCGACGCCAAGTCCCTGCCGACCGGCATCTCCGCGAACGCGGTACTGCGGTTCTGCCTCAAGGTCATGGGCCACACCGAGAACGACATGGTCCTCGGCACCTCCATGCACAAGAACGGCATCAAGGCGACCACCTTCTCCCGCCGGGACCGGGGTATCGGCTACCTCGCCGGGGAAGGTGACGACCCGACGATCACCCGCACGTTCTTCATCGACGGCCCGACCGCCGAACAGGTCGTACGGCGTGCCCGGACGTTGCGGGAGAAGGCGGGCAACATCACCGGTCACGCCCTGGGGCAGGTGGTCGACACCGCCGCCGTCCGGCAGGACACCCTGCTCGATGACCTGGTCGCGGTCATGTCCGACAAGAAGCCGAAGGTCTGGGCCACCGTCTTGGTCAAGCAACTCGCCGAACTGCGGCCGGACATCTACACCGGGCTGACCACCGACCAGCTCCGCGCCGCGCTCAAGCCGCACGGCGTCACCCCCGGCCAGGTCTGGGGCAGCGACCCCGACACCGGAGAGAGCGGCAACCGGCAGGGCTTCACCCGCGCCCACATCCTCAAAGCCCTCACCGACCGTGACGGCAAGACCGGGCGCGGCAAGACCGGATAGCCCAACCGACAGTCCTAGGTCTAGGAGCCGTGGCTCCTAGACCTAGGACTACGCCTAGGAATCCAAACAAACCCTGGCCAGCGCACTAGCAACTAGGAGCGCCGCCGGTCCGCACCCTCGAAACGGCCTGTGGAGGCATCCCGTGACCCTCGCCGCCGTCCTAGCAACCCTCACCCTTGCCGGTTACGCAGCGTGGTACGTCGCGCTGTGCGTCATCGCCCCGTTCGGCCGCTGCCGCTACTGCACCGGCCGCCGCAACCGGCTCGACCGACGCCACCGCGACTGCCTCGCCTGCGACGGCACCGGCCGCCGCGTCCGCCTCGGCCGCCGCCTCTACGAGCACCTGCGGGCCGAGTACGACCGGGGCACCCGATGAGGCGCCGGGCGCGGCCGCACACCGACTGGTGCGCCCGTGACCACCGCTGCAACCTCGCCGAACACCGGTCCGAGGAAATCGTGGTCGAGCTGCCCGGCCACGGCCGAGCCGTCCTCACCCGCGTCCTAGTCGACGGCGGCGGCGAGTACGCCGACGTCCGACTCCGCATCGCGCTCACCCCGGTCGAGCCGACCGCCCGCCGACAGTTGGGGACGCTGCTCGGCGACCTGCGCACGCTGGTCACCCGCGCCGCACTGGCGGGCCGGCCGACGCCGGCCAGGTACCGGGGGGCGGCGGAATGAACGTGCTGTCGCTGTTCGCCGGGATCGGCGGTCTGGAACTCGGCCTGGAACGGGCCGGGATGACCGTCGTCGGTCAGGTCGAGATCGACCCGTTCTGCCGTCACGTGCTCGCCGCCCACTGGCCGGAGGTGCCCCGACATGACGACGTCCGAACCGCTGTCGCCTGGTGGCGGTCCCGACCCCGTCCCGCTGTTCACGTTGTCGCCGGCGGATTCCCGTGCCAGCCGGTCAGCAACGCGGGTCGCAAACTGGCGCAGGCGGATCCCCGCTGGCTCTGGAACCCGATGGCCGAGGTCATCGCCGACCTGCGGCCCGAATGGGTCGTCGCCGAGAACGTGCCCGGTCTGCGAACCCGTGGACTCAACGTTGTTCTCGCCGACCTTCACCGGCTCGGATACACCGCCCGTGCCGGCTACATCAGCGCTTGCGAGATGGGCGCCCCACACCCACGTAAGCGCCTGTTCATACTGGCCCACCCCCAAGGCCAAGGACGGTGCCCGTGGCGGGATGAGCGAACCGGCCCTGCTGCGCCGGATGGCGAAGACGGGCTCTGGGAGATGCGACCTGGGGGATGCGGTCGGTGGGCCACCGAACCCGACGTGGCTCGAATGGCTCATGGGGTTCCCCTCGGGCTGGACCGACGTCGAGCACTCGGAAACGCCGTCGTTCCCGACGTCGCCGAACACATCGGTCGACTGATCACCGACGCCGCTGCACCGGTCGCCGCCAGGTGGGCCGCGTGATGGCCGACGACACCGTAACCACCCCGACGCCGGCCCCGCCCCGACGTGTCCAACGGCGCCGGTCGCGTGGCTGGCGGATGCCGCCGAACACGGTCTACGTCGGCCGACCCGGCCGGTGGGGCAACCCGTTCACGGCCACCGAACCGACCCCGACCGGTCGAGCCGAGGCCATCGACCGGTACCGGCAGTGGCTCGCCGGCCGGCCCGACCTGATCGCCGCCGCCCGCCGGGAACTCGCCGGCCGGAACCTGGCCTGCTGGTGCCCGGTCGGCCAGCCCTGCCACGCCGACATCCTGCTCGCCCACCTGGCCGGGGACACGTCGTGACCCGGCCGACCAGCATCCCCGACGCCCTGCACCGGGCCGCCGTCTACATCGGCCGGCACGGCTGGACCCGCGACCACCGGCTCTACGACTCCCACGACGGCTGCCAGCGCAACTGCCCGGTCCACCGCACGGGCATGTTTCCGGCGTCGATCCTCGGGGCGGTCCGGTGCGCGCTGGTCGGCCGGCCGAAGTGGTTCCTGACCAGCACGCCGCCCGGTACGGCAGAGGCGTACGCGGCGACGCTCGATCACCTCAACTACCACCTGTCCAGCTACGGGGCGGCCGGGCTGCGTGCCCCGGTCGTCCCGTGGTCGCAGGCGCCACGTCGGACGCCGGCTGAGGTGGTGGCCGCGTTGCGGGCCGCCGCGTCGACCGCGCCCCGACGGCCGTTCGCCGGCCCGGCCAGGCTGGCGCCGGTCGTGCCGCTTCGACCCCGGACGAGCCGATCGGACCGGCCTTCGGCCGGGCTGTTCGACCTGCCTCATCCCGCCTGACCTCCTGCCCGCCCCTTGGAACGGAGAACACCGTGTCTGACCTGCTCACCGCTGCTCTCGGCTACGCCGAACGCGGCTGGCACGTCTTCCCGCTCAACCCCGACCGGCCCGGCAACGCCGACGAGGACTACGCCAAGCGGCCCGCGTTCCCGAACCGGTGCACCGCCGACCGCTGCGACCAGGTCGACCCCCGCTGCCGGGCCACCGGCCGGCACGTCGGCTGGGAGGAACGCGCCACCGTCGACCCGGACCGCATCCGCCGGGCGTGGTCGACCCGTCCCTACAACATCGGTATCGCGTGCGGCCCGTCCGGGCTGGTCGTGGTCGACCCGGACGTACCCAAGCACCCCGGTGACACCCCGCCGGCCGAGTGGGCCGGATCGGGCACGGGCATGGACGTGTTCGCCGTGCTTGCCGCGAGGCACGGCAGTCCGATCGGCTGGATCGCCGGCTACGGCCGCCCGGACACCCCGCCCCGTGAGGGCATCGATGTCACCTACACCGTGGACACGCCCAGCGGCGGCAGCCACCTGTACTACCAGCACCCGGCCAGCGGCCCGCAGCTGCGTAACACCACCAGCGACCGGGGACGCGGTCTGGGGTGGAAAATCGACACCCGGGCGCACGGCGGCTACGTGGTGGCCGGCGGGTCCACCGTCACCGGCCGCCCGTACAAGGTGGCGCTGGACTGCGACCCCCTGCCGCTGCCCGAATGGATCGCCACGCTTCTCACCCCCGCTCCGCTGCCCGCACAGGGGCCGACGGTCGTCAACCTCGCCGCCGGTCGGGCCGGGCGCTACCTCGCCACCGCGATCGACGGGGCGGTGACGCACCTGCGGACAGCGGCCGACGGCTACCGCAACAACGCGCTGTTCAACTCCGCGATGGTCCTCGGCCAACTGGTCGCCGGTGGCTCGCTCACCAGCGACGACGTGTACGCCGTTCTCACGCCGGTCGCCCGAAGCCTGCCCGGCAAGACGCCCCTGACCGAGCGGGAGATAGCCCGCACGATCGCGTCCGGCCTGCGGGTCGGGGCGACCCGTCCCCGGAGCGTGGCCGCATGACCACCACCAACAACACCACCCCTGACGCGCCGGTGCGGGTGCAGGTCGGCACCGGCCCGGAAACCATCCGGGTGGTCAAGAACGCCCTACGGAACGGGCTGCTGCCCGATACCTACGTCTCGGCCGGGGACCTGGTCCACATGGAGACCGTGTCCGGTGGGCTGTCCGGCGGGGTGGACGAGGATTCGCCGTTGCCGGTGGCCGCGTCCCGGTTGACCTCGGCCGGGCTGGCTGGCCTGCTCGCCGAACACGCCTACGTCTACCGGCTCCGCACCCGCAAGAACGCCGCTGGTGACCCTGAGGTGGTCGAGGAGGAGGTGACCCCGCCCCGCGACATCCTGTCGTCGGTCCTGGCCGGCAAGACGTGGCCGAAGGTCGCTGCGCTACGCGGGATCATCGGGGCGCCGGTGCTGCGCCGGGACGGGACGCTGTTGCAGCGGCCCGGCTACGACGCGGCCACCGGCCTCTACCTCGCCTCCAAAGTCGCGCTACAGCCGGTGCCGGACCGGCCCACCCCGGAGCAGGTACGCAAGGCACGGGAATTCCTGCTCGGCCGGTTCCTGCGCGACTTCCCGTGGTCGACGGCGGCCGACCGGGCGAACTACGTCGCGCTGTTGGCCACGCCGATCCTGCGGCACTTCACCCGGTCCCTGACCCCGTTCGCGCTGATCGACGCGACCATGCCCGCCTCGGGCAAGAGCATCCTGACGGCCGGTCCGGGGATGCTGTACGGGCAGCGGATGATGCCGTGGGCCGACAACGAAGACGAACTCCGCAAGTCAATCACCGCCGTACTCGCCGAACAGGTCGGCGTGGTCATCTGGGACAACGTCCCCGAAGGCACCGTCATCGACTCCGCCAACCTCGCGTTGCTGGTCACGGCCGGGGTGTGGTCGGACCGGCAGTTGGGTGCGTCCCGGAACGTCGCGGCCGTCAACGACCGGCTGTGGATGGCCACCGGCAACAACCTCCAGGTCGGCGGCGACATGGCCTCCCGCACGGTGCGGGTGCATCTCGATCCGAACATGCCCCGGCCCGACCAGCGCGACCAGTCCGGGTTCGGTATCCCGCACCTCGACCAGTGGATCACCGTCCCCGCGAATCAGCTCACCGTCCTGTGGCACCTGCTGGTCCTGGTGTTGGACTGGACGAACAACGGCGCACCCCGCGCGTCCGGGGTGTCCATGCGGCAGTTCACGCCGTGGGCGAACGCCCTCGGCGGGTTCCTCGCCCATCACGGCATCGACGGGTTCCTGACCAACGTCGCCGCCGTGTCCGGGATCGATGAAGACGAAACCCGCTGGCGCGGGTTCCTCACCTGCTGGCACGACCGCCACGGCAGTCACCCCATGACCGCCGCCGAGCTACGCCGCGACGGAGAACCCCAAGGCTTCGGCGCAGAGCAGGTCGACGCCTGGGACGGGCAGTTCATCACCACCCACAACGGCCGCCTACCCAACCCGCTCGCCCTCGGCCGGCTGCTGACCGGGCAGGTCGGCCGGTGGCGCGGCGACCACGTCCTACGCTCCGCCAAGAGCGAACGCGGCGACCGGAACGTCTTCTGGGTCGAACGCCACGACGGCTAGACCCCGGAAACCCGCTGAAACATCTCCGCATCTCCGCATCTCCGCAAAACCGGCCCGCTACCAGCGCAAACACCCTGCGGAGATCTTCACTATCGAAGAGAGTCCATCTCCGCATCTCCGCAACCTCTGCGGAGATAGCCGGCCGTTGCGGAGATGAACTCTCCGACCATCCCCGCATCTCCGCAAACAAAAGCCCAGGTCAACGGCACGTTTGCGGAGATGCGGAGATGCGGAGATGTTTCAGCCCCCAAACGCAGGAACAACAACGGACCGCCACCGACATGCGGCCCCGACCGGGATGAACGGCCCCCTGAGACCCGCTGAGACGGTTCGGTGCATACCAATACACCGGTCCACCCGAGATCTTGCGCCTACGGCGCTCTCAGAGGGCCGCTCTGAGCCCTTCTGTGGTGATACCTCCCTAATCCTCCACCGACGGCACCCGCTGCCCGAAAGGCGCCCACGATGCGAATCAGGCTCCACGGCACACCCACCGAGATAACCGCCACCCTCACCGCCCTCGCCGCAACGCTCGACATCCGCACCGTCAGCCGCCGCTACCCCGACCGACCACCCTCCACCTTGGAACGGATCTACCTCGACGCCTCCCCAAGGAAGGACACCCGCCCGTGATCGAACGCTTTCTGTCGATTCCCGAGGTGGCCGAGCGACTCGGCACCACCGAGCGCTTCCCACGTCGCTTGATCGAGGAACGCCGGATCGAGTTCAAGCGGTTCGGCCGACACGTTCGCATCGCCGAGAGCGTGCTCAACGCCTACATCGACGGGTGCACCGTCACGCCCATCAACCGACCGCGCGGGAACAGGAGGGCTGCCTGAGTGGCAGGTAACACGAAAGGCCGCAAGCGTCGGTTCGGCAGCGTTCGCCAACTGCCGTCCGAGAGCTGGCAGGCGAGGTACACCGGCCCGGACGGTCAGGAACGGAAGGCGCCGAAGACGTTCGACACTAAGCGCGGCGCCGAACAGTGGCTCGTGGAGACCGAAGCGGAGATGCTGCGCGGCAACTGGATCGACCCGGATGCCGGCCGGATCACCGTCAGCGAGTACGTCGACCGATGGGTAAAAGAGCGGGATCTCAAGCCCCGTACGCGCGAGGAGTATGAACGGCACATCCGGCTACACGTCCGTCCTTACCTCGGCACTTCCGCTCTCAACTCGCTGGCCCCACCGCACATCAGGGCGTGGCGAGCCGAACGCCTGGCCGCTGGTGTCGGAAAGTCCACCGTGGCGAAGACCTATCGCATCCTGCACGCCATCTTCGCCACTGCGGTAGACGACGACCTGATCAGGCGCAATCCCTGCCGGATCAAGGGCGCCGGACAGGACAAGGCCGAAGAACGCCCGACCGCCACGCTTGACCAGGTGTTCGCCATCGCCGAGGCGATCCAGCCTCGATACCGGCTACTCGTACTGCTCGCCGCGTTCGCGCAGCTACGGTTTGGCGAACTGGTCGCGCTACGCCGCCGGAACATCGACCTTGACCGGATGGAGCTCCGGGTACGGCGCGCGACCGCAGAAATGGAAGACGGTACGCAGATCGATGACGATCCCAAGTCGGAGGCCGGTAAGCGGCCGATCAGCCTGCCGCGCGGACTCCACGGGGACATCGAGCACCACCTGGCGAACTACGCCCAGAGCGGCCCCGACGGCCGGCTATTCGTCGGGCCGCAGAACGGAATTCCACGCCGCCGCAACTTCAACCGTGTGTGGCACAGGGCCAAGAAGGGAGCGGGCATCCCGGCAGACGTGGATCTGCACCTGCACGATCTTCGGCACACGGGAAGCACCTGGTCGGCGCAGAGCGGGGCGACCCTGAAGGAACTGATGGCCAGGATCGGTCACTCGTCTACCCGCGCGGCAATGATCTACCAGCACGCGACCCGTGACCGGGATCACCTGATCGCGGCAGCCCTTGACACCCTGATCGAGGAGGCGAGAGGCAACGCGGCCGGCTGATCTGGCAAAGATCTGGCATGTAGACCAAAGATGGTGCCAAAACGGCGACAGCCCTGCTGAATCAGGATCTCTCCTGAGCAGGGCTGTCGCCGTTTTTGCTTCGGGTGGAGCCGAGGGGACTCGAACCCCTGACCCCCACACTGCCAGTGTGGTGCGCTACCAGCTGCGCCACGGCCCCCGGTTGTCCCCGATCTCTCGGGCACTGACGGAATAGTACACACCCCGGCCCGCCCGGTCACATCCGAGGGTCCCCCGCGTGCTGCCATGCCGATCGACCCGCGCCGCCGCGCTGATCGAGGAGAAACCGTGGGCGGTTCGCCCGTTTCTTCCCACAACGAGTCCTTGATCAACGGGGCGGGGCCGAGACAGCGGGGCGGGCGAGGCGCGGGTGGCGACCGCGGAGATCAGTTGACGGCCACGTCCGAGGGGAAGTGGGCCATCGCGGCCATCATGCCGCCCTGGCGGCGCAGGACCATCGACCACAGGTCGTCGGGGCGGTTCACGAAGGCGTCGCCGGGCAGCCCGTCGAGCAGGAACCACGAGCCACCCGCGATCTCGTCCTCCAGTTGCCCAGGCGACCAGCCCGAGTAGCCGGCGAAGACCCGGATGCCGGTGATGCTCTCCCGCAGCCGTTCCGGGTCGGCGGACAGGTCGACGGTGCCGACCGCACCGGACACCTGGTGGAAGCCCTTCAGCCGGCGGGTCGGGGTGCGCATCCGGGCCAGGCAGATCGCCGACTCGGGCTGCACCGGACCGCCCTCGAAGAGCACCGCCGGTTCGCCGGCGAGCGCGCCCCACGACGACAGGACGTCGGCGACCGGCACCTCGGTCGCGCGGTTGAGCACCACGCCGAGCGCACCGCCGGGTTCGTGGGCGACGAGCAGGACCACGGTACGGTCGAAGTTCGGATCCTTCAGCGCGGGTGCCGCGACGAGCAGTTGCCCGGTCAGCGACTCCATCGACCGTCCGCCGATCGCCTGCCCCTCTCCGTGCACGGCCGTGACCCGCTACTCGGCGCCATGGACACGGGAGTTACCGACCTCGGACCGCTGCCACCTCAACGCCATGCCTCGCACCATAGCCTGCTGAACTGGCCGCCGATAAGGGCCACGGGGACCTGTCTCGCGGGAGCTTGCGGGCTTCTGGCGGGGCGGGAAAGCTAAGCCGGGTGAGCCCTCATGCGCAAATCGCCATCATCGGCGGATCCGGCCTCTACGCGCTCCTCGACGGCGCCACCGAGCGCATCGTCGAGACGCCGTACGGCGCACCGTCCGATCCGATCACGATCGCCGAGGTGGGCGGGCGGCCGGTCGCCTTCCTGCCCAGGCATGGGCGGGACCATCGCCACCCGCCGCACCTGATCCCCTACCGGGCCAACCTGTGGGCGTTGCGGTCGATCGGCGTACGGCAGGTCCTGGCGCCGTGCGCGGTCGGCGGGCTGCGCCCGGAGCTGGGGCCGGGCACGTTCGTCGTGCCGGACCAGTTGATCGACCGCACCACCGGTCGGGTGCAGACCTACTACGACCGGGGTGCGGTGCACGTCTCGTTCGCCGACCCGTACTGCCCGGTCGGCCGTACGGTAGTCCTCGACGCGGCGCGCGGTCACGACGTCGCGGCGACCGACGGCGGCACGATGGTCGTCGTGGAGGGTCCGCGGTTCTCGACCCGGGCCGAGTCGCGCTGGTACACCGGCATCGGCGGGGCCGTGGTCAACATGACCGGCCACCCGGAGGCGGTCCTGGCCCGGGAGCTGGCGCTCTGCTACACCTCGGTGGCCCTGGTCACCGACCTCGACGCCGGGGTGGAGGGTGGCCACGGCGTCACGCAGGAGGAGGTCTTCCGGGTGTTCGCGGAGAACACCGCCCGGCTGCGTGAGGTCCTGCTCGACGCGGTCGCCGCGCTACCGGCCGAGCGCTCCTGCCCGTGTCCGAACGCGCTCGACGGCATCAAGCTCCCGTTCGACCTGCCCTGAGCGGGCACCGTCCACATCTGCATCCCCCTCCTCCACACGGGATTAGCGGAACATCGGCAGCCGCATCGGCTGGCCGGTGACGGCGTCGAGGACGGGCCGGTCGCCGAGCGGCGCGGCCAGCGTCACGGTGACCGGTTCGAACAGAAGCTGGTCGGTGCACGCGCCGGCGGTCGGCCTGGTCACCGTGCCGCTGACCACGACCGCGTCGTCGAACTCCTCGACGAACGGCTTCGGGTCGGTGTCGCAGGCCCCGATGCCGAGCCGGAAGGTGATCTGGCTGCCGTCGACGTCCGACAGGTCCTGGACGGTGACCAGTCCGGCCGGCGGCGCCCCGGTCGGCTCGGCCACCTGCGGAAGCGCGGCGGTGTCGGCCGGCGCGACCGCGACCCGCGCGACCGGAACGGGGATTTCCGCGACCTGGAACAGCCAGGCCGGGACCCGCGCCTCGCCGCGACTGGTGAGCACGGCCACCTCGCCGAGTTCGACCCCGGTGACGGTGAGCACGCCGCACGGCGCGGCGGAGCTGACGGACTCGTCCGGGCCGCCGGTCGGCGTCGGTTGCGCGCCGCCCGGCTGCTGCGGGCACGGTGCCGGGTCACCCTGGTCCAGTTCCCGGTACGCCTCGACGGCGCCGACCAGCGTGGTCGGCAGCTCCCCGTCGGCGAACCGGACGACTCCTCCGGGCGGCGGGTCGGTCGGCAGCGTCGTCTTGAGGGTGTACCAGCCGGCGTTGAACGCCATCTCGGCGTCGGCGGTGAGCTTCGGGTTGCCGGCCAGCACGGTGGCGTTCTGCAGCGGCAGGTAGCCGGTGTGCCACGCGTCGGCGGGCCGGGCCCGCCAGGTCTCGGCGACGGCGGTGGCCCGCTCGGCGAACCCGTCCGGGTCCGGGGCGGGGTCGCCCGGACCTGCCGGGTTCTGCCCGCAGGCGGTCAGCGTGACGCACAGGGCGACGGCAAGGACACTGGCGAGACGGCGCATACCAGTCGGACGCCGGGCGGCGGCCACAGGTTCCACCCGGGGTGGCCCGGACAGCAGAGCGCCCCCGACCCGGTTCGGGTCGGGGGCGCTGTCTGGTGGAGGTGCCGGGAATCGAACCCGGGTCCTTCGGCGCCTTGACAGGGCTTCTCCGAGCGCAGCTCGCTGTGCCTTTCTCGGCCCCACCGATCACGCGAGCGAGTCGGTGTGACGGGCTCAGTCGCGATTAATCTCACCGCACGGACCCCGCGACGAGGTCCGGTTGGCCAGCCTTCTAGCTGATGCCGGTTACTGGGCCGAAGGCGTGCTCAGACCGACAGACTTGCTACTCGCCTCAGGCGGCGAGAGCGAAGTCAGCGCGATTTTGCTTGGCGCTTATTGGTTTCCGACGAACGATTCTCGAGACGACGTCGGCTTCCTCGGCTCGCTTCCCCTGCCGCAACGTACGAAGTCGAAACCAGTCACCCCCTGGATGTGCTGCACCGGTTGCAGCCACGTAAGCGTAACGTCTCGCGCCACGGACTTCATTCCGGATACCGCCGGACCGGTCCGGCGCCGCCACCCACGACCATCGGGCCCGGGGCGGCGGCGGCCGGTGGTTCAGTCGTACATGCCCTTGCCCCGCCGGCCGGCGGCGCGCTGGATCTCGCGGTCGGCGTCGCGCTTGGCGAGGTCCTGCCGCTTGTCGTACGTCTTCTTGCCCTTGGCCAGGCCGATCTCGACCTTGGCCCAGCCGTCGGAGAAGTAGACCGACAGCGGCACCAGGGTCAGCCCGCTCTCCCGCAGCTTGCCGATCATGCGGCTGATCTCGAGCCGATTGAGCAGCAGCTTGCGGGTGCGGCGCGGCTCGTGGTTGGTCCACGTGCCCATCGCGTATTCCGGGATGTGCATCCCGTACAGGAAGATCTCTCCGTCCCGTTCCTGCGCGAACGCGTCGACGAGCGACGCCCGCCCGGCCCGGAGGGATTTGACCTCGGTGCCGGTCAACGACATGCCCGCCTCGTACGTGTCGAGGATCGCGTAGTCGTGTCGCGCCTTCTTGTTGGAGGCGACGACCTTGCGCCCCTTTTCCCGCGGCATCGGCACACCTCCTTCTGTTCTCCCCGGCGTCAAGCCGAGCCATGCTACCCGGATCAACGCACGACCCGCCCCGCCCTTTCCCGTCGATCTTGCACTTGTCGCCCGGCAAACCGGACATAAGGGGGAGATGACTGCAAGATCGCGAGGCGGGAGGCGCGGGTGAGGGTCAGCAGAGGCAGCCGGGGAGCCAGCTCAGCGGGTTGGTGGGGGAACCGTTGAGGCGCACCTCGAAATGCAGGTGGTTGCCGGTCGAGGCGCCGGTGGTACCGACCCGGCCGATGACCTGGCCCCGGCGCACGTACTGGCCGGCCCGTACGCCGATGCTCGACTGGTGGGCGTAGCAGGTGCTCAGTCCCTTGCCGCCCGACCTGCCGTGGCTGAGGCAGGTGTAGTTGCCGTAGCCGCCGTTCCAGCCGGCGCGGATCACGGTGCCGTCGGCGGCGGCGTAGATGGGCTGCCCGCCGCCGGCCGCGATGTCGACCCCGGCATGCAGCTGCCAGACCCGGTAGTACGGGTCGAAGCGCATGCCGTAGTCGCTGGACTTCCAGCCGCGTACCGGCATGAGGAACTTGGCGCCGGGCTTGGCCGCCGGCGGCGGGGCGGCGTTGCCGCCCGGCCGGTTCCCCGTCTGCCGGGCCTCCCAGGCGGCGAGTTCCGCCTCGATCCGGGCGGCTTCCCGCCTGGCCTCCTCGTACTTGGCGAGGCTGGCACCACGCTCCTGTTCGGCGACGGCTAGCGCTTCGGTGCGTTGGGTGGTCAGCGCGACGACCTGGGCAGCGGCGGCCTCGGCCTGCGCCTGGGCGGCCCGGGCGTCGGCGAGGGCCCGGTCGGCCTCGATCCGGGCGGTCTCGGCGGCCTGGCGGGCAAGGGTGGCCTCGTTCTGGCTCTGCTTGGCGTCGAGCCGGGCGTCGGTCAGCGCGTCGATGGCCGCCTTCTCGGTGCTCATGATCCGCTCGAAGTAGCCGTACCGGTCGGCGGCGTCGAGCAGGCCGCGGGCGGCGAGGAGCATGTTGGCGGTCGCCAGGTCGCTGCCCTTGTAGTTGGCGACGACGAAGCCGGCGGCCCGCTCCCGGGCGGCTTCGACCTGGCGTTCGGATTCGGCGTACCGGGCGGTGGCGGCCTTCAGCGCACCCTGCGCCTCGTCGGCCTTGCGCCGCGCGGTGCTGGCCGCCGTCTCGGCGGCGGCGACCTCACCCCGGCGCTGCGCGACGAGGTTCTGTGCGGCGGGCATGGCGCCGTTGGCGGCGGCGAGGAGCTTCGCCGCCTGCTGCGCCCGCTCGGTGGCTCCTTCAAGGATCGAACCGGCCCGGGCCATCTCCGCCTCGATGCGTTTCTGGTCGTCGCGAGGGTTGGCGTTGACCGGGCAGGCCGAGGCGAGCATGACCGCGAACACGGTCGCGACCAGGGCGACATGACGGAACATCCGATACGAGTCCACGGCACACCCTCCACTCGTACGTGAAGGTCACCGTACTTGGTCACATACGACACATCAGCAAAATAGCCACCACTTCCCCCGAAAAGAACGATCGCCGCCAACCCGGACATCCCGGGTGGCGGCGATCGTAAGTTGTCGGCCGGATGCGCGCAGCCCCGCCCTGACCCCGCAAGAAGGTAGGTCGGCAGAGCCGACTAGACCCGCAGGTAAAAGCGGAGCGTGACCCAGGCGGTGGCGGCGCTGACCAGGCCGCCGACGCCGGCCATGAGCGGGAACATCAGCAGCACGCTGTTCCACTCGATCGGGGTGAGCAGGTCGGTGAGTTCGCGCAGCGAGCCGTCGAGCAGGAAGAGCTTGGCCAGGACCAGGCCACCGAAGCCGATGATCGAGCCGATCAGACCCGCGACGACGGCCTCGAGCACGAACGGCGCCTGGATGAACCAGTTGGACGCGCCGACAAGCTTCATGACCGCGACTTCGCGACGCTTGCTGTAGGCGGCCACCTGGATCGTGTTACCGACGAGCAGCAGGGCCGCGATGGCCATGATCGAAGCGGCGATCAGCGCCATGTTCTGCACCGAGTTGAGAATGCCGAAGATCTTGTCGAGCAGCCGGCGCTGGTCGACGATCTCGTCGATCCCCTCGTTCGCCTGGTATTTGTCGACGATCTGCCGGTATTGCTCGGGGTCGTTGAGCCGGACCCGGAACGACTCGGGCAGCGTGTCGGGCTTGACCGCGTTGACGAAGTCCGGGGCGTCCTGGTACATCGCCTTGAACTTCTCGTACGCCGCTTCCTTGGACTCGTAGATGACCTCGGCGACGAGCGGGTCGGCCTTCAGCGCGGCGTCCAGCGTGGAGCGCTGCTCCTCGGTGACGTCACCCTTGAGGAAGATCGAGACCTCGATCTGGTCGTAGTAGAAGTCCTTCATCGAGTTGACCTGCATGTACATCAGGCCGCTGGCACCCAGCATGGTCAATGACACCGCCATGGTAATGATCATGGCGATGGTCATGGTCACGTTGCGCCACAGCCCGACCATTACTTCGGACAGGACGTACTTCGCGCGCATCGGGTGTTTCCTTCCGGGGGTCTTCCGCAGCGAGGGTGTTGCTCAGGTCGTGGAGCCGTACGGGGGCGCGGAACCTAGCCGTAGACGCCGCGGGCCTGGTCGCGGACGATCCGGCCGCTTTCGATCTCGATGACGCGGCGGCGCATCTGATTGACGATGTTGGAGTCGTGGGTGACCATCACGACGGTCGTGCCGGTGCGGTTGATCCGGTCCAGCAGACGCATGATCTCGATCGACGTGTCCGGGTCGAGGTTACCGGTCGGCTCGTCGGCCAGCAGGATGAGCGGGCGGTTGACGAACGCCCGGGCGACCGCGACCCGCTGCTGCTCACCACCGGACAGCTCGTGCGGGTAGCGGTGCTCCTTGCCACCGAGGCCGACCAGTTCGAGCACCTCGGGGACGACCCGGCGGGCGACCGCCTTGGTCTTGCCGATCACCTCGAGGGCGAACGCCACGTTCTCGTAGGCGGTGCGGTTGGGCAACAGGCGGAAGTCCTGGAAGACACAGCCGATCGAGCGCCGGAAGTGCGGAATCTTCCAGGAGCGCATCGACGTGACGTCGCGGCTGTTCACGACGACCTTGCCCTTGCTGGGCTGCACCTCGTGCAGCAGCAACTTGATGATCGTGGACTTACCGGAGCCGGAGGGACCGATGAAGAAGACGAACTCGCCCTTCTCGATCGAGACCGATACGTCGTCCAGCGACGGCCGGGACGCCTTCGGGTACGTCTTCGTCACTTGCTCGAGCAGAATCACGGGTGGTGAGTCTACGCCGTGTAACGAAATCGCCAAGTCGCCATCGACCGACCGCACCCGTATTGTCCGAAAAGTGCCAGCGATCCCCCGGAGCCCCCGGCCGGCCTAGGCCGCCTCGCCCGCGAGCTGCCGCTGCTTACGCCACCTGATACCCGCCTCGATGAATCCGTCGAGGTCACCGTCGAAAACGGAGGACGGATTGCCCGTCTCCTGCTCCGTTCGGAGATCCTTCACCATCTGATACGGGTGCAGGACGTACGAGCGCATCTGGTCGCCCCACGAGCCGGCGGCGTCGGTCTTCAGCCCCTCGAGTTTTGCCTGTTCCTCCTGCCGCTTGCGCTCCAGCAGCCGGGCCTGGAGCACCCGCAGCGCGGACGCCTTGTTCTGCAACTGGGACTTCTCGTTCTGACACGTGACGACGATGCCGGTCGGGATGTGGGTGATCCGCACCGCCGAGTCGGTGGTGTTAACGCTCTGTCCACCAGGACCCGACGAACGGTAGACGTCGACCCGCATCTCGTTTTCCGGAATGTCGATGTGGTCGGTCTGTTCGGTGACCGGCAACACCTCGACGCCCGCGAAGCTCGTCTGCCGGCGACCCTGGTTGTCGAACGGACTGATCCGCACCAGCCGGTGCGTGCCCGACTCGACGCTCAGCGTCCCGTACGCGTACGGGGCCTTGACGGCGAAGGTGGCCGACTTGAGGCCGGCCTCCTCGGCGTACGACGTCTCGTAGACCTCCGTGGGGTAGCCGTGCCGCTCCGCCCACCGCAGGTACATCCGCAGCAGCATCTCGGCGAAGTCGGCGGCGTCGACGCCACCCGCCCCGGCGCGGATGGCGACGAGCGCCTCACGGGAGTCGTATTCGCCACTGAGCAGGGTGCGGACCTCGAGCTCGTCGATCGCCTTGCCGAGCCCCTGGATCTCGGTGCCGACCTCCTCGAGCGACCCGGGGTCGTCCTCGGCCTCGGCCAGTTCCAGGAGCACGTGGGCGTCGTCGAGCCGACCACGGAGGCGCTCCAGCTTGGTGATCTCGCCGTTGACGTACGACAGCTTCGAGGTCACCTGCTGGGCACGGGCCTGGTCGTCCCACAGATCAGGGGCGGAGGCCGTCTCCTCCAACTCCACCTTCTCCCGGCGGAGCCGGTCGACATCGAGCACGGCCTCGATGTTCCGGAGTGTGGCGTCGAGTGTCTTGAGCTGGTCGGCGTAATCGGCAGCGGTCACGACATCCAAGAGTACGCCGCCCCGGCGAGCCGGGCGCGGCTCCCGTCCCACCACACCCGCCGCGGCTCAGCCGGCCGGCACCGCCTTGAGCCAGTTGAGGGCCGCCTTGTGGTAGGCGACCGCGAACTCCAGCGCCGCGGCGCCGTATCCGTCGCCCGCCTTCTTGGCCTCTTTGACCTGCTCACGGGCGTGGCTGAGGGCCTCGGAGTGGTAGTCGCTCGCACCGGAGTAGAGGTTGTTCAACTGGTTGCCGGAGTGCTGCTCGCCGAACGCCACCCGAAGCGCGATCGGGTTGCGTACGGCGTCGCGACCGGGAGCCTCGGTCAGCCAGCGGGAGAACGCCCGCTTGCCCGCCGCGGTGATCGCGTAGGGCTGGCTGGACCGGGGGCCGGGCTTACCGAGCCGGACGTAGCCCAGGTCGGCCAGGGCCGGTAGTTCCCGGTAGACCTGGCTGCGTGTCATCGACCAGTAGGGCGCGAGCCGCCGCTCGGCCGCGGCCATGAGCTGACCGCCGGTCATCGGTCCTTCGTGGAGGAGGCCCAACAGAGCGGCCGCCGTGGGGTTGATCTGAGAATCCGCCATACCCTCTACGCTGCCACTTTGTCGCCTCCACGTCCAGGATTTGGCATGATCCAAAACGCCGAGTGCTCCACTGTGCACTGTCGGTGGCAGACAGTCTGGTGAGGACCATCGATGCGTGGGCGGTTCTTGTGGGCGCGGTGTCCATCGGACGGTAAGTTTGTCCCTTTTAACCGGCCATTCCGGGCGCCCCGAGCCCCGGGATCGTCGGCATCGGCTCACCGATACCCGGCAGGCCGCTCGTACCCGGTCGGGGGACCGTCGTCAGCCCCGGACCCGGCGTACCGGACACCAACGGCCCACCCGGTCCACCCGGCCCGCCAGTTCCCGGCCCCGACGGCGGCGCGGACGGTCCACCGTCCGCCGGGTCCGGTCCACCGGACGGCCCAGCCTCCGGCTCGGACGAGGGACCACCCGACGGCCCGCCCGGCGTCGCCGACGGGTCGCTGCCCGGCAGCGGGGAGACCCGGTCACCGGCCGGCGCGGTGGGTGCCGGCACCACCGGCCCGCCGGTCCGCACCGGACCACCGTCGGCGGCCCGCAGCGCCAGCCCGCCGGCCAGGGCCGCCAGCAGCACCGCCGCCGCACCCACCCCGGCCACGACCAGCGGTGCCCGACCACGTCGGACGGTCTTGCCCGCGCCACCCGTCGGCAGCGCCTCGGTCACCGCACCCGGCCACGGGCTCGCCGTGCCGTACGCGGCACCGAGCACCACCGGGGCGGCCGGCGTGACCTGCGCCGCCTCGAACCCGGCGACCGGGATCGCGACCATCCGCCCCGAGTACGCCGACGCCGGCGAGACCGGGGCCGCCCGCAGCGGCACCCACGTCACCGGCTGGGCGACCTTGGCCAGCCCGGTCGTCGCCCCGGCCGGCCGCGGCCACCAGGTCACCGTGCCGGCGGTCAGGGCGGGCGCCGCGGCCGTACCGTCGAGTTCCGACTGGACCGCGCGCAGCCGGACCGCCAGCAGCGACGCCCTCGGCCGCGCGGCCGGGTCGACCGCCAGGCAGTCCTCGATGATCGGCCAGAGCACCGACGGCAGCCCCGGCGGCGGCACCGGCGTGCAGGTCGCGTGCCGGTTGATGACCTCGGTCGGCGGACCGCCCCGGAACGGGCTGCGGCCGCAGAGCAACTCGAAGAGCACGATGCCCAGCGCGTAGACGTCGGCGGCCGGAGTCGGTGGCGCGCCGGCGACGACCTCCGGCGCGACGTACTCCGGGGTGGCGTGGGTGGCTCGCGCCGGCACCCCCTCGACCGCCCGGGCCACCCCGAAGTCGACCAGCCGGACCGGGCCGCCGTCCGCCGGCACCAGCAGGTTGCCCGGCTTCACGTCGCCGTGCACGATCCCGCGCCCGTGCAGGTAGGACAGGGCGTCCGCGACCTGGGCCACCACGTCCGCGGCGATCGCCGCCGGCACCGGCCCGTCACGGCGGACCCGCCGCCGCAGGTCCTCACCCTCCACCAGGTCCATCACCAGGGCCAGCTCGCCGTCGGCACCGTCCGGCCCGGTCGAGGAGTCGACGAAGTCCCGCCGGCGTACGACAGACGGATGGTCGAGCAAGGCCAGCAGCTCCGCCTCGGCGATGAACGCCTCGACGAGGTCGGGCTGCTCGGCGGCCTCCGGCCGCAGCAGTTTGACCGCGACCGCGGTGTCGTCGCGGGTGTCGACCGCCCGCCACACGGCGCCGATCGCGCCGCGGGCGATCTCCCGCTCGAGTCGGTACCGGCCGTCGAGCAGAGTGTCCATGACTGTCCTCCCCGGAACCGGACGTTATGCCCGTCGGCACCCCCGCCCGGGGCCGGCGGGGCCAGGTTGGCACGAACCCGGGACACCTCCGGGTGCCGGAGTTTGACCTGGCCGCGGGGGTACGGGAGATTGGGCCGGACCGGACGAGAGGACTGAGTGCGCCGTGGCCTCACCGCTGACCCGCTGGCTCGCCGGCCGCTCCCCCGACGAACTGGCCGCCATCCTCGTCCGCCGCCCCGACGCCCTGGCCGCGCCGGCCGTCACCGACCTCGGCTCGCTCGCCGCCCGCCTGCAACGACACGAGTCGGTCGCCGCCGCGCTGGCCCGGCTGCCGGCGCCGGCCGTACAACTCGTCGAGGCGATGCAGGCGCTCGGCGGGCCGGCGGTGCCCCGTACCCGGTTGGCCGAACTGATCGGCCGCGCCCCGGACGACGCCGAACTCGCCGCCACCCTGGAGATCCTCGGCCAGCGGGCGCTGGTCTGGACAGACGGCGACGAGCTGCGGATGGCCGGCGCGCTGTGGTCGGCGTTCACGTTCCCGCTCGGCCTCGGCCTGCCCGCCGCCGAGCTGGCGCCCGCCCTGTTCCCGCCCGAACTGGACGACATGGCCCGGTTGTGGCGGCTGCCGTCCGCCACACCCGACGCCCTCGTCGCCGCCCTCGCCGACCCGGATCGGGTCCGCGCGATGGTCGCCGCCGCCCCGGCCGAGGTACGCCTGCTGCTCGACCGCGTCGCGCACGACGGCCCGCTCACCGAGGCGCCCGACGACTTCGAGTCCGCCCGACCCGACGGCGCCGCCCTGGAGTGGGCGATCCGCCGGGGCCTGCTGGTCTGGGACGGCTGGCGGCACGCCCAACTGCCCCGCGAGGTCGGCCTGGCACTGCGTGGTCCGCACTGGCGGGCCCCGTTCGCCCCGCACCCGCCCCGGCTGGTGCTCGGCGACACGCCCACCGGCGCCGTCGACCGGGAGACCGTCGCCGCCGCCAGCACCGCCGTGGAACGGGTCGCCGCCGTCGTCGAGGCCGCGGCCGTCACCCCGGTCGCGCTGCTCAAGGCCGGCGGCGTCGGCAGCCGGGAACTGCGCCGGCTGGCCCGCGCCGTCGGCTGCGACGAGCCCGAGGTACGGCTGTGGCTCGAACTCGCGTACGCCGCCGGGCTGCTCGGTGTCGCCCGCGAGGAGGTGCTGCCGACCGACGCGTACGACGACTGGGCCCAGGCCGAACCGGGCGCCCGGCTGCCGGTGCTGCTGCGCGGGTGGCAGCGGCTGCCCGCCGTACCGCTGGCGGCCGCGACCGGCGACACCGGGCGGCCACCGGCGGCCCTGCTCCGCGACGGCTCCGGGCTGGCCGCCCTCGACCTGCGGCCGGCGCTGCTGCGCACCCTGGACGAACTGCCGCCCGGTCGGGGAATCACCGACCCGCACCGGCTCGCCGACACGCTCACCTGGCAACTGCCACTGCTCTCCGGCCAGCGTGACGGCGCCCTGGTGGCCGGCCTGTGGCGGGAGGCGCAACTCGTCGGGGTGGCGGCGCACGGCGTGCTGACCCGGCTCGGCCGGGCGCTGCTGCACGCCCCCGACACCCTGGAGGACGTGACGGCGAGCCTGCTGCCGGCGTCGGTCGGCTCGGCCGTCTTCCAGAACGACCTGACCGTCGTCGTACCCGGCCTGCCGGCCGCCGCGCTCGCCGAACTGCTCGACGCGGCCGCCCGGCGGGAATCGCGGGGCGGCGCCGCCACCTGGCGGTTCAGCGCCGCCTCCGTACGCGCCGCTCTCGACGCCGGCCACGAACCGTCCGCGCTGCTGGCCGCGCTGCGCCGCGCCGCCGCCGGCGGCGACCTGCCGCAGACGCTGGAATACCTGGTCAACGATGTCGGCCGGCAGCACGGCCGGGTCCGGGTACGCGCCGTCGGCTGCGTCCTGCACGCCGACGACCCGGCCCTGGTCACCGAGATCGCGGCGGCCCGGGCCCTGCGCCCGCTCGAACTGCGGGTCCTCGCCCCGACCGTGCTGGCCAGCGCCCAGCCGATGGCGAAGACCCTGAACGCGCTGCGGGCCGCCGGATTCGCCCCGATCGGCGAGGACGGCGACGGCGAGGTCCGTGTCGAGCGGCCGACCCGCCGACGGGCCCCGGCGCTGCGGGGTGGTCGCGCTGGGTCGTCGTCGGCTCGCGGCGCGTCGGCTCAGGACGCTTCGGGGCGCGACTCGTCGACTCCGGGGCGCGACATGTCGACTTCGGGGCGCGTCGCTTCGGCGCCGGGCGGCGGTGGGTCGGCACCGGGCCGCGCGGGCCGGGCCGACGGCAGCGGTGACGGGCCGGCCGGGGGTGGGTCCGGCACCGGCCGGGCGGCGGCCGAACTCGCCGAACGGCTGCTCGCCACCGCGGCGGCCGGGCTTGCCGACGATCCCGGCGGCCGGGAATTCGACCTGCTCACGTCACCCGGCGTCGAACAGCCGGCCTTGACGGCGGAACTGGTCCGGCCGCTGGTCGAGCGGCACGCCGCCCACCTGCGGGCCGACGAGCGGGCGCTGCTGGTCGACGCGACCGTCGGGGGCGGCCGGGTGAAGATCGACTACTGCGACTCGTCGGGTGAACTGACCACCCGGGTCATCGAGCCACTGGACGTCGACCGGCACCTGCTCGCCGCCTGGTGCCACCTACGCGACGACGAACGGATGTTCGCCCTGGACCGGATCGAGTCCGTCTCCCCCGCCTGACGCCCCCGACCCCACCCGCCCCCCTCCCCGCGCCCGCCCCCCGCCCCACCCAGACGCGTTGATCAAGGACTTGTTGCCAAGATCATGCCCCGTTTTGTCTGCTACATCCCCAAGATCGACGCTCGGGGAGGGCTCGGGGAGGACGCGGGGCGGGACGGGGACGGGGACGGGCTGGGGCGGGTGGGCCGGACGAGCGGACGGTCAGGACATGTGGGGGTAGGTGTGATCGGTCGGCGGAACGAAGGTCTCCTTCAGCGTGCGGGGAGACGTCCAGCGCAGCAGGTTGTGCCACGAGCCGGCCTTGTCGTTGGTGCCGCTGGCCCGCGCGCCGCCGAACGGCTGCTGCCCCACCACGGCTCCGGTCGGCTTGTCGTTGATGTAGAAGTTGCCGGCGGCGTACCGCAGCTTCTCGGTCACCCGGTCGACCACCCGGCGGTCGTCGGCGAAGACCGCCCCGGTCAGCGCGTACGGTGCCGCCGACTCGGCCTGCGTCACCACCTCGTCGAAGCGGGCGTCGTCGAAGACGTGTACGCCGAGGATCGGCCCGAAGTACTCGGTGGTGAAGACCTCGTTGGTCGGGTCGGTGCACTCGACGACGGTCGGCCGGACGAAGTAGCCCTCGGAGTCGTCGGCGGTGCCACCGGCCAGCACGGTGCTCTCCGGCGAGTTCTTGATCCGGTCGAGCGCGGCGGCGAGCCGGCCGAAGGAGCGGGCGTCGATCACGGCCCCGCCGAAGTTGGCGAAGTCGGTCACGTCGCCGTACGTCAGTGACTCGGCGGTGGCGGCGAGCCGGTCGCGCAGGCCGCCCTCCCACAGCGAGCGCGGGACGTACGCCCGCGACGCGGCCGAGCACTTCTGGCCCTGGTATTCGAAGGCGCCCCGGATCAGCGCGGTGTGCAGGGCGTCAACGTCGGCGCTGGAGTGCGCGACGACGAAGTCCTTGCCGCCGGTCTCGCCGACCAGGCGCGGGTAGCCCCGGTACTTCGCGATGTTCTCGCCGACGGTGCGCCACAGGTGCTGGAAGACGGCGGTGGAGCCGGTGAAGTGGATGCCGGCCAGGTCGGGGTCGGCGAGCGCCGCCTCGGAGACGGCGATGCCGTCGCCGGTCACCATGTTGATCACACCGGGCGGCAGGCCGGCGGCTTCGAACAGCCGCATCGTGAAGTGCGCCGAGAACTGCTGGGTCGGCGACGGCTTCCACACCACGGTGTTGCCGAGCAGGGCCGGCGCGGCCGGCAGGTTGCCGGCGATCGCGGTGAAGTTGAACGGCGTGATCGCGTAGACGAAGCCTTCCAGCGGCCGGTGGTCGAACCGGTTCCAGACGCCGGCGGACGAGATCGGCTGCTCGGCGATCAGCCGGCGGGCGAAGTGCACGTTGAACCGCAGGAAGTCGACCAGCTCGCAGGCGGAGTCGATCTCGGCCTGCTGGATCGTCTTCGACTGGCCGAGCATGGTCGCGCCGTTGAGGGTGTCCCGCCACGGTCCGGCGAGCAGGTCGGCGGCGCGCAGGAACACCGCGGCCCGGTCTTCGAACGAGAGCCGCTGCCAGTCGTACGACGCGTCCTTCGCGGCGGTGACCGCGGCTCGGGCGTCGTCGACGGTGGTGTTGTTGGTGACCCCGAGCACGTGCGAGTGCCGGTGCGGCTGGACGACGTCGATCGGCGTGCCGGCTCCCATCCGCCGTTCACCGCCGATGGTCATCGGCAGTTCGAGGCGCTCGGCGGCAAGTTCGCCGAGGCGGCGCGCGATGGCGTCGCGCTCGGGGCTACCGGGTGCGTAGCCGCGGACCGGTTCGTTGTGCGGTTCGGGTACGGAGAAGACAGCGTCCATGGGTGGGCTCCCGCAAGATCTCGACAGGGTAGACGAAACCGGACCCGCCAACGCCGCCGTTCCGACGAAACGCGTGACGACTCCGGGGGTGCCAATGCCACGGTGTCGGGTCCATCCCAATACTCGCACGTCGAAGGCCGTCCACCCCGAGCCCGGCCGCCGCCGGCCCTGGTCCGGGGGCTGCCGGTCGCCTCGGCCGCCGGGCCGGCAGCCGCCGCCCGCCGGAAGGCCCAGCCGGGCCGCGTACCCTGATGAGCCGGTGCCGTAGCGGCGCCGCGCCCGATCTCGCGCCGCCCGACCGGCGCGGCCGGTCGCCCGGGAGGGGAGAAGATGACCGACAAGTCCGGCGCCACCGCGCCACCGAAGGCCGGCGACCCCACCGCGGCGCCGGCCACGGAGACGCCCGACGGCGCCGCTCCCCCGGCCGCCGAGACCGGCCCGCCCGGGTCCGCCGACGCCGACCTGGACGACGCAGCGGCCGGGCCGGTCGACAGTGACGACGACGGGGACGACGACACCGACACCGATACTGACGGCGAGGACGGGCGCCGGGGGGTGCTGGCGCCGGGCGCCGCACTGGTGGCCCTGCTCGCCGTCGGCTGGCTGGCCGCCTCGCTCTGGCTGCTCCGCGACGCGATCGCGACCTCGGTGACCGACGCGATCGCGCTGGCCTCGACCGCGATCGCGCTGCCCAACGTCGTCTCGGCCAGCGTGGTCGCCGGTGCCGCCGTCGGGCTGACGGCGGCCAACCTGGCCGCCCGCCGGTGGCCCGGCACGACCGTACGGTTCACCGCCGCGATCGGCGCGAGCATGGTAGTCGGGCTCGCCGCCGCGTTCGCCGGCAGCGTCTGGTACGGCGGCGCGGCCGGCACGATCCTCGCCGGCACGGTCGCCGCCGCGGTGATCGTCGGCGGGGCGGCCGCCGCCACGGCCGTGAGTCGCGCCGCCGCGCCGGCGCTGGCCGGGGTGGCCGCCGCCACGCTCGCGCTGTTCGCGGTCGTCCTGCTCCTCAACGTCTTCCGGGGGGCACTGCTGCCGCTGTTGGGCGCCGGTGAGAGCGGCGCCTCGCAGCAGAGTGCCGCCGGCCGGCTCACGCTCGCGTCGACGGTGCTGAGCGGCCTGGTCGCCGGGTTCGTCGTCTTCGGCTATCTGCGGCTGGTGGGCCGGCGGTCGTCGGGCGTGCCGGCCCCCCGCTGGCCGGCGTACATGCTCGGCGGGGCCGGTTCCGGCCTGCTGCTGCTGGTCAGCGAGGTGGTCACCCGGGTCGGCGGGGCACGGGTACTCGAAGCGGTCAGCTCGATCAGCGAGGTGGACCGGCTGGTCCGCGCCCAGGCGGACAGCGACCGGATCATGTTCGCCCTGATGGTGCTCTTCATCGGCGCGCTCACCGCGACGATCGCGTTCGGCCGCACCCTCAAGCCCGCCCGGTAGCCGAGCCCCTCAGGTCGCCGGGTTGCCGGTCCGGCTCAGGCGTCGAGCAGGACGGGCAGTTCGGAGGCGTCGTACCACTCGAGTTCGTGGTCCTCGGTCCCGTCGACGGTGAACTGCGCGTCGTCGTCACCGGCCAGGGCCTGCTCGACGACGGCGGCCGCCGCAGCGACGTCGTCGGTCGCGTCGGTGCTGTCGACGTGGATCGCGGCGACCGCCCGCAGCGGGACGGGTCCGGCCAGCCCGACGCTGCTGGAGCCGAGTTCGTACGCGCCGTTGCGCACCGCCGAGGCCGGCAGGTCGGCCGAGACGACCACCCGGCGGCGGGGCGCGTCCGGGTCGGCGTGCAGCAGCGGAAGGGCTGCCTGGGCGGCGCGGGTGAAGGCGACGTACTCGAGTTCCTCCTCGTCGCCCTCGGCGTACCACTCACGCAGTGCCGGGGTGACGGCGTGCGCCTCGGGGCCGGGCAGGGCGCCCTCGGCCCGCAGCATCGCCAGCATCGGCACGGTGGCCGGGACGTACACCCTGATCAGTTCGTCTGGCACCGCGAGGTCTCCGTTTCCGCGACCGGCGCGCGGGCCGGTGGCCGCGCGGACTCCGATCTGGCGCGGCGCCGCCCATTGTCCTACACGAGGCGGCGACCAGCCGGGGAAGGGCGGCGGCGTCAGCGCGCCACCGGTGCGGTCAGCGGGTCGGCGGGCCGCTCGTGGACCTCGTCGCCGACCTGGACCGGAAAGCCCTCCCGGGTCCAGTACTCGATGCCGCCGATCATCTCCTTGACCAGGTAGCCGCGTCGGGCCAGGGCGAGTGCGGCCCGGGTGGCGCCGTCGCAGCCCGGTCCCCAGCAGTAGGTGACCACCGGCCGGTGGGGGTCGAGCAGCCGGTGGCCACGGACCGGGATCATCGCGGTCGGCAGATGCACCGCGCCGGGGATGCGGCCCTGCCGCCAGGCGGCGAGCGAACGGCTGTCGACGAGGGTGAAGCCGGGGTCGGCCAGCAGGAGCGCGGCCCGCACGTCGGCGACGTCGGTCTGCGCGGCCAGCTTGGCGGCGAACCAGGCGGCGGCCTGGTCGGGCGCTGCCGGCGGCACGGCCAGCACCGGGTTCGCGGTGGTTGTCGTCATGATCAGACGGTACGGCGCACCGTCGGCCCCGGGAACGCCCGGTCAACGGCACATCGGCGTAGAAGGCACCGCTTCCACGGTAGGTTCACCGGATGACCACGGAATCACCGGCACTGGACCAGACTGACTGGCGGATTCTCGCGGCGTTGCAGGCCGATGGCCGGGCCAGCTACGCGGAGTTGGCCCGCACCGTGGCCATGTCGCCGAGCGCCGTCGCCGAACGGGTGCGCCGGCTCGAGGAGTGCGGTGTCATCGTCGGCTACCGGGCGGTGGTCCGGCCGGAACGGGTCGGCCTGGAGATCCTCGCGTTCGTCCGGCTGCGCTACCCGACGGGCAACTACCGGCCGTTCCACGCACTGCTCGACTCCACCCCGGAGATCGTCGAGGCCCACCACGTGACCGGGGAGGACTGCTTCGTGCTGAAGGTGGTGGCCCGCTCGATGCGGCACCTGGAGTCGGTGACCGGCCGGATCTCGGGGCTGGGCGGGGTCACCACAAGCGTCGTCTATTCGAGTCCGCTACCGGAGCGTGACCTGGCGGTCGGGGCGGTCGACGGGCCGGCGGGACCGCATGGGTAGCGGCATCGCAGGCCACCGGTGGCAAACTGAGGCAACCAGGAGTCACCCCCACCGCCGGGAGTCGCCGTGCCGCCCAGGTTCCTGCAACTGTCCGACGTCGCCGCCGAGCTGAACGTCTCGGATTCGCAGGTCTACCACATGGTCCGCAGCGGCGAGCTGCCCGCGATCAAGATCGGTGGACGGGGTCAGTGGCGGGTCGAGCGGGCCCGGTTGGAGGAGTACATCCAGCGCAAGTACGCCGAGACCGCCGAGTGGGTGCAGGAGAACCCGCTCGTCGACCGCGAGCCTGACTGATACGCCTTTCGACCGTTTCGCAGCCATCCGCGCCTTGTCGCGGGTGGCTTTTTTCAGCGCGCAAGCGTTGACCGACACATTGGAACCCATCTACAAATTAGGGCTGTCGGAGGCAAACGAAAGCAAACGCAAGATCAACTCAGGAGAGGAACGCCGTGCGAGCGACCCTGACCCGGCCCCCTGCCCGACAGTCCGTACGGGTGCGCGCCGTTCCGCCCCTCGATCCGCCGTACGACGACGAGTCGCCCCGCGACCCGTGGAGCCAGCTGACCGGTGCCGGCCAGCTCACCCTGGACCTGACCGGCACCCGCCCGCCGCGTGGCCGGCGGCGCGAGTCACCGCCCGCCCTGCCCGTCCCCCGGCCGGCCGTCCGGCCCACCCACGGTCCGGGCCAGCCCGATGCGTACGCCGCGGGTCCGGCGGCCATGACCACCGCGCATCCGGAGCTCGCCGCCCCGGCCGGCCCGTTCCCGGCCGGGTCGTCGCCGGCCGGTCGGGTTCCGGCGGACGGATCCGTGGCCGGGCCGCCGGCGGGTCCCGGGACGGCATCGCCGGAGGCACGGCAGGCGGCCCGCCGGTTCCTGGGCACCTGCCTGGAGGTCTTCAACGGATACCGGCCGGTCTCCCACCTGCGCCGGCTCTGTGTCCCCGGCGACGCGGAGGCGGTCGTGGAGCGGATCACGGCGGCCAACCGACGCTTCGCCGGGCCGCGGTCGCCCGTGCGCGGCCGGTCCGGGCAACTGCTGCGCCCCCGGCTGCTGCGGGTCTCCGAGCCGCTGCCCGGCATCGCCGAGGCAACCGCGGTGCTCGACCGGGCCGGCCGGGTCCGGGCGATGGCCTACCGGCTGGAGCGCCGCCGGGGCGTCTGGCTCGGCACGACCGCCCAACTGATCTGAGCCCACGACCGCTCGGAGGTCTGCGACCAGCCAGCTCCCGGGGCGCCCATCCGGCGGTGACGGTGGGCGTCCCGGGCGCCAGACCGGCCACACGGGGGCGCCGGTACGGCAAACGGGCTCCCCCGCCAATTGGCGGGAGAGCCCGTTTCAGACCTCGCTGACGGTGGGCCGGCGGCAGCCGGTCTCAGGCGCCGGGGCCACCGTGGCAGCGCTTGTACTTCTTGCCGGAGCCGCAGGGGCAGGGCGCGTTACGCGACGGGCTGTTGCCGCCGACGGCCTGGCCGGGCGCCGGACGGCGGGCCGGTCGCGACGGCGCCGGACGGCCACCGACCCCCAGGGCCGGGGCGGACGGGGCCGGCGGCTGCGTCGGGGCCGCCTTCTCGATCTGCACCCCGCCGGAGCCGGCGGCACCGTCGATCGTCGGCGACGAGTACTGGAGGCCCTGGTTGCGCGGCGCCCGCCCGAGCCCCTTGGCCCGGATCTCGACGGCGGCGTCGTCGGGCGCCGGGGTGGCGGCGCCCTCCTCGGCCGGCGCCTGCTGAGGGGCCTCCTCGACCTGGACCTCCAGGTTGAACAGGAAGCCGACCGTCTCTTCCTTGATCCCGTCCATCATGTTGGCGAACATGTCGAAGCCCTCCCGCTGGTATTCCACCACCGGGTCACGCTGGGCGTACGCCCGCAGGCTGATGCCCTCCTGCAGGTAGTCCATCTCGTAGAGGTGCTCACGCCACTTGCGGTCGATGACCTGGAGCAGCACCATCCGCTCCAGCTGGCGTACCGCCTCCTCGCCGAGTTCCTCCTCGCGCCGCTCGTACGCCGCGTGGGCGTCCTCCTTCAGGCGGGTGAGCAGGAAGTCCGGGTCCAGGTTGTTGCGCTCGCCGCCGACCTCCTCTTCGAGGTCCTCGACGGTCACCGCGATCGGGTAGAGCTGCTTGAGGCTGGACCACAGCTGGTCGAGATCCCAGTCCTCGGCGTAGCCCTCGGAGGTCGCCCCCCGGACGTACGCGTCGACGACGTCGTCGATCATGTGCGTCACCTGGTCGTTGAGGTCTTCGCCGTTGAGCACCCGGAGGCGCTCGGCGTAGACGACCTGGCGCTGCTTGTTGAGGACCTCGTCGTATTTCAGGACGTTCTTGCGGATCTCGGCGTTCTGGCCCTCGATCTGGGCCTGGGCGCTCTTGATCTGCCGGGTGACCATCTTCGACTCGATGGGCACGTCCTCGGGGATGTTGAAGCGCTCCATGACCGCTTCGACCGCGCCCGCCCGGAACCGCTTCATCAGCTCGTCCTGGAGCGACAGGTAGAAGCGGGACTCACCGGGGTCACCCTGCCGGCCGGAACGGCCGCGCAACTGGTTGTCGATCCGGCGCGACTCGTGGCGCTCGGTGCCCAGGACGTAGAGGCCACCGGCGGCGGCGACCTCCTCGGCCTCCTCGTCGCAGGCCCGCTTCCAGTTGGGCAGGATCTCCTCGAGCGCCTTGGCGTATTCCTCCTCGTGCTCCACCGGGTCGATCCCCCGCTGGTGCAGCTCGGCCTCGGCCAGGTGCTCGGCGCTGCCGCCGAGCAGGATGTCGGTGCCACGACCGGCCATGTTGGTCGCCACGGTGACCGCGCCCTTGCGGCCGGCCTGGGCGACGATCTCGGCCTCCTTGGCGTGGAACTTCGCGTTCAGCACGGCGTGCGGGATGCCCCGCCGGCGCAGCAGCTGCGACAGGATCTCGGAGTTCTCGACCGAGACCGTGCCGACCAGGACCGGCTGGCCGAGGACGTGCCGCTCGGCGATGTCCTCGACGACGGCGTTGAACTTGGCCTTCTCGGTCTTGTAGATGACGTCGGGCCGGTCGAGGCGGACCATCGCCCGGTGGGTCGGGATGCTCACCACGCCGACCTTGTAGACCTTGTTGAACTCGCCGGCCTCGGTCTGGGCGGTACCGGTCATACCGGACAGCTTGCCGTAGAGGCGGAAGTAGTTCTGGAGGGTGATCGTGGCGAGGGTCTGGTTCTCCTGCTTGATCTCCACGCCCTCTTTGGCCTCGATGGCCTGGTGCATGCCCTCGTTGTAGCGACGGCCGTGCAGGATGCGACCGGTGAACTCGTCGACGATGAGGACCTCGCCCTCGTTGACGATGTAGTCCTTGTCGCGCTTGTAGAGCTCCTTGGCCTTGATCGCGTTGTTGAGGTAGCCGACCAGCGGGGTGTTGACCGACTCGTAGAGGTTGTCGATGCCGAGCCGGTCCTCGACCTTGGCCACGCCCCGCTCGGTCACCGCGATGGTCCGCTTGGCGTAGTCGACCTCGTAGTCGCCCTCGCCGTCCTTGCCGGACTGCAGACGGGCGACGACCCGGGCGAACTCGCCGTACCAGCGGGCCGAGTGCTCGGCCGGACCGGAGATGATCAGCGGGGTGCGGGCCTCGTCGATCAGGATGGAGTCGACCTCGTCGACGATCGCGAAGTTGTGGCCGCGCTGCACGAGTTCGTCCTTCGACCACGACATGTTGTCGCGCAGGTAGTCGAAGCCGAACTCGTTGTTGGTGCCGTACGTGATGTCGCACTCGTAGGCGGCGCGGTGCTCGGCGGACGGCCGGTTGGGCAGGATCACGCCCACGCTGAGGCCGAGGAACTGGTGCACCCGGCCCATCCAGGCCGCGTCACGCTCGGCGAGGTAGTCGTTGACGGTGACGATGTGCACGCCCTTGCCCGACAGGGCGTTGAGGTAGGCGGGCAGCACCGAGGTCAGGGTCTTGCCCTCACCGGTCTTCATCTCGGCGATGTTGCCGAAGTGCAACGCCGCGCCGCCCATGATCTGGACGTCGTAGTGGCGCTGACCGAGCACCCGCGACGCCGCCTCACGGGCGGTCGCGAACGCCTCCGGCAGCAGGTCGTCGAGGCTCTCGCCGTCGGCGATGCGCTCCCGGTACTGGTCGGTCAACTCCCGCAGCTCGGCGTCGGTAAGGTCGACGTAGTCGTCCTCGATCGAGTTGACGGCGTTGGCAACGGCCTTGAGCCGGCGCACCATGCGGCCTTCGCCGGCACGCAGTACCTTTTCCAGAATCGACACGGATCAACGCTCCCCTAGGCTGTCTGCCGAACCATCGTAGGCGCATCGCTGGGGCAAACGGCAGCCGCGCCCACTAGGGAAATGCAGGTAAGCGAACATTACGCCCAGATACTGACGACGAATCCCGTTGGTGAGCCCCCGGAACATCCGGCAGGATGGCGCCGGTGGAGCCGCCGACGATCACCGAAGCCGGTCTGACGCTGCGGCCGTGGCACCCTGACGACGCCGACGCGGTGCTCCGCGCCTGCCAGGATCCGGCGATCTCCCGGTGGACCACGGTCCCGTCGCCCTACCTGCCGGAGCACGCCGTGGGGTTCGTCGCCGAACACGCCCCCGCCGGCTGGGCCGCGGGCACCCGGGCGCCGTTCGCGGTCTGCGACGCGGCCACCGGAGAACTCCTCGGCTCCTGTGGACTCGTCAGCCTCGACCGGGCTGGCGGGCAGGGTGAGATCGGCTACTGGACCGCGCCGTGGGCGCGCGGCCGGGGCGTCGCCGTACGGGCGACCCGGATCGTGGCGCGGTGGGCCTTCGAGTCCGTCGGGCTACGCCGGCTGGTCTGGCGTGCCGAGGTCGGCAACCACACCTCCCGCCTGGTCGCGCTGCGGGCCGGTTTCACCATGGAGGGCATCCTGCGCCGGGACGCGCCCGCAGGCGCCGGGGAGACCGACAGCTGGATCGGTTCCCTCCTGCCGGACGACCCCGGCCCGGCACCCGGTCGGGAGCCGGCCCGCCCCGGCTCGGTCGAGGCCCGCCGGGCGGCCGTCTTCGCCGGCGACCAGCCGACCCTGACGGCCGACGCCCCGGGCGGCCGGATCCGGCTGCGCCGCCCCGGACCGGCCGACGTCGACCGCATCGTGGCGACCTGCCGCGACGACGCGGCGATCCGCTGGACCTCCGTACCCGACCCCTACCACCGACGCGACGCCGGACACTTCCTCGCCGCCGCCGAACAGCAGTGGGCACGCGGCGCCGGGGCGGTCTTCGCCATCGCCGGGCCGGCCGGGACGTTCGACGGCTCGATGGCGCTGCGGCTGTCCGCCGCCGACCCGGCCGTCGCCGACGTGGGATTCCTGATCAGCCCGGCCGCCCGGAACCGGGGATACGCGTCCGCCGCGCTGGCCGTGGTGTGTGCCTGGGCCTTCGACGCTCTCGTCGTGCACCGCGTCGAGTGGCGGGCGCACGTCGGGAACACCGCCTCGCGCCGGGTCGCGGAGAAGGCCGGGTTCACCGTCGAGGGCGTCGCCCGCGGCGGGCTGGCCCACCGGGGCGCCCGCGTCGACGTCTGGGTCGGCGCGCTGCTCGTTGACGACAGGAGCACATGATGCCTCTCACCGGCCTGCCGCAGGAACCGATCGACGGCGACGGGGTACGGCTGCGGCCGTACCGGGAAGGTGACGTCGAGGACATCGCGACGGCCTGCGCCGATCCGCTGACCCAGCGTTTCCTGTCGCTGCTGCCGCACCCCTACACCGCGACCGACGCCCGGTGGTGGATCACCGAGGGATCCGGGGTGGCGTGGGCGGCCGGCGGTGCGGCGTACGCGGTCGCCGACCCGGCCACCGACCGGCTGATCGGCGCGGTCGGCCTGGACCGGATCAACCGGCCGAGGGCATCGGGCGAGATCGGTTACTGGGTCGCGCCCTGGGCCCGTGGGCGTGGCGTGGCGACGGCCGCGACGCGGGCGCTCACCGACGTGGCCTTCGCCGCCGGGCTGGCCCGCATCGAGATCCTCACCGAGTGGGAGAACACCCCGAGCCAACGGGTCGCGCTGGCCGCCGGATACCGGCGCGAGGGCGTACGCCGGTCGGCCGGTGCCGGCCGGACCGGGCGGCACGACCTGATCGCCTGGGTACGTCTCGCCGGGGATCCGGCCGGACCGACGGCGCGGCTGCTGCCCGACCTGCCGGCCGGCCGGCTCGACGACGGCGTGGTGGCCCTGCGGCCGTTGCGGCCCGACGACGCCGACTTCCTCTTCACCCTGCTCTCGGCGCCGGACGTCGTCGCGACCAGCGTGCCGCCGGTGCCGCCGGAGCGGGCCGGAATCGAGGAGCGCTGCCGCCAGGCCGAGGCCCGCTGGCTGGCCGGCGAACGCGCCGACCTGGTGATCACCGACTCGGCGACCGGCGAGCCGGCCGGCGACATCGGCCTGTTCTACCACGAGCCGCCGACCGGGCTGGCCATGATCGGCTACTCGATGCTGCCGGCCTGGCGGGGCCGGGGCTATCCGACCCGGGCGGCGCGGCTGCTGACCGGATGGGCCTTCACGGTCGGCGTCTCCCGGATGATCGCCGGGACGCTGCCGGACAACCTCGGCTCGCAGCGGGTGCTGGAGAAGGCCGGGTTCCGCCGGGAGGGCTATCAGCGCGGCCGGTTGCCCGGGGTGGAGGGCACCCGGCACGACGACGTGCTGTTCGCGCGGCTGCCGGGCGACGACGCCGGCTGATCCGGGCAGCGCCGGTCGATGCCGGACCGGGTCGATCCCGCACCGGGCGAACGCGACGGTACGGGATCGACGGGTGTTCCGGGGGATTGTCCGGGCTCAGTTGGCGAGCGAGATGATCCCGTAGTCGTAGCCCTTGCGGCGGTAGACGACGCTGGGCAGGCCCGACTCCTTGTCGTTGAAGAGATAGAAGTCGTGGCCGACGAGTTCCATCTGGAAGAGCGCGTCGTCCACGGTCATCGGCTGGCCGGAGTGCTCCTTGTGCCGCACGATGTGCCACGGCTGGTCGTCGGCCTCTGCGTAGCCGTCCTCCGCCGGCGCCTCGGTCATCGTCGCGACCGGCGCGGTGCCGAAGTCGGCAACCGGCAGGTCCGCGGTCGCGGCCGCCACGGACACCGGCGTCTGCCGGCCGTGGTGCACCCGACGGCGGTCGGCGGCGCGACGCATCCGGGTCTCCAGCTTGCTGATCGCGGCGTCCAGCGCGCTGTAGAAGTCCTTCGCGCACGCTTCGGCTCGCACCACCGGACCTCGGGACACGCAGGTGATTTCGACGCGCTGGCAGTGGTCGGCCTGTCGAGGGTTGCGTTCGTGGAAGAGTTCCACGTCGACCCGGATGAGCTTGTGGTCGTAGCGCTCGATCTTGGCGAGCTTCTCGCCTACATGAACCCGGTAGTGATCGGGCACCTCAACGTTGCGGCCTTTGACGACAATGTCCACGCGTGACCTCCCCGACGATCGGATGGTCGTAGTTGCAGAGACTTTCCCGGTCGGCTTGTCCGCCCTTTGTCGCTCGACCCCTGACAACGACCGGAATGTGTTTTTGAGGGCTACGCCTCCTTTCCGGGTGCGGGGCGCCGGGGCTGATCAAGTCATACCCCTGGTGACAACGACGCTAACTCCTGTTGGCCCTCTCGTCACCCCTACTTGCAAAGGCGTTTCGAGATGATTCGCCCGATCAAGCAAGAACGGGCAGCGTACGAGGCACCGACCGGCACCGAGGGGGTGGTGTGACGTTACCGACGGTCACGCTTTCGGGTGGCGGCGAGCACGGCCGCGGCGTCGACGCGTACGCCCGCGGTGCCGAGCAGCCCCGTCACCGTGGCCAGCGTCGCCCCGGTGGTCACGATGTCGTCGAGCACGACGACCCGGTGCCCGGCCGCCGCCCGAACCGACGACCGCAACCGGAAGGCTTCCCCGGCCGCCTGCGCCCGCTGCGCGCTGGTCAGCTCCGCCGAATCCGGCCGCGGCAGCGCGCGCAGCGGCCGGGCCACCGCCACCCGCCAGCCGGCGCCACGCAACCGGCGCGCCGCGTGCCGGGCCAACCGCCCAAGGTGGTCGCCGTGCCGGGCCCGGGCGGCCCGGGCCGTCGACGGCACCGGCACCAGGAGTACGGGCCGGTCCGGGCGCACCGCCGTCGCCACCACCTCGGCCAGCAACCGGCCGAGCGGCCGGGCCAGGCCGTGCCGCCCCCGCTCCTTGTAGGACAGCAGCGACTCGCGCAACACCCCGGCGTACGGCCCCAGAGCGACACAGTCGGGCAGGCCGGGCGGGGCCGGGGTGGGACGTACCGGGCCGGCCCGCAGGGCCTCCAGGTCGGCCGCGCAGGCGGCGCACGCCCCGGCCCGCAGCGGTATGCGGTCGGCCCGGCAGCCGGCACAGGACGCGGGCAGGACGAGATCGGTCAGCGCATCCCAGAGCCCGGCCGCGGCCACCACGCCCCCACTCAGTAGACGAAGAACGGGGCGGTCGGGACGGTCGCCTCCGGCGCCGGATCGCCCGACCCGACCCCGGCCACCTCGGTGGAGTGGATCTGCTGCGCGCCGGTCAGCGTGAGCCGGTACCAGGCGACCCCGCTGGCCTCGTACATCAGGCGGGCGAAGCCGGGCCGGGTGACCGGGTTGTCCGGCACGGCGGAGATGTGGGTGACCTGGGCGGCCGGCAGGTCCTCGTCCAGCCACGACTCCAGCAGGCCGTCGACGGTGATGTCGACCAGCGCCAGCCGGGTGCTCTTCAGCCCCGCCGCCACCAGCCGGTTCTCGTCGGTCCAGGCGACCGCCGACACGTCGGCCAGCGAGGTGGTCAGCTGGCGCTGGCCGGCGACCTCGACCAGCCCGCCGGTGACCATCAGGGTCGCCACGTGCAGCCGGTCGCCCGCGGTGTAGGCGATCCGGTGGCCGTCGAGGGCGGGCGCGACCCCGGTCACCGGGCCGCTCGTGCCCGGCAACTCGAGCTCGGTCAGCCCGGCGGTCACCCCGAACTGGTAGAGGCGGCCGTCGGCGACCACCAGCCCGACCGGCCCGCGCGGGTCGGTCGTACGCAGCCACACCGGCCGGCCCATCGAGGCGAAGCTCGGCCCGCTCGGCCGGAAGCCCCGGACCGCCCCGGTGCTCGCCCCCACCTGCAACTGGCTGCGGTCGCCGACCGCGGTGACCAGGGCGACCGAGGCCATCTCCCCGGTGCGGATGATGGCCGCCGAGACGATGCCGGTGTTCGCCTCCGGTGCGATCGGAGCCGGGCTGCCCGGCGGCTCACCGAGATCGTTGAGGCGGCGCACCTGCCCGGCGTAGACGGTGTAACGCTCGGCCACCGGGGCCACGTCGTAGACCGGGTGCTTCTGGAACTGGTCCTCGGCCGCGAGGGTCGTCCGGGTCTGGTTCTGGATCTTCAGTTCGAGTTCCTCGTTCTCGACGAGGTTGGGTCGCAGCGACCAGACGAGCTGGGTGGCGAGCCGGTCCAGTTCGGCGTCGTCGCCGGTCGGTACGGCCTGCGCCGACAGGTTGACCACCAGCCGGCCGTCGGTCGCCGGGGCGTTGCCGATCGGGGCGGTGCCGTCGGGCAGCCCCTTGGCGATCGACCTGATCGAGCCGGACGGGCCGGCCGTCAGCCAGCCGAGCACCTCGGTGGCCTGCAGCTCGCGGGGCACCGACAGCGGCAGGTAACGCAGGTCGGGGATGAGCCCGGACTGGTCGGCGTTCCAGAAGTAGATCGTGCGCGGCTGGTAGTACTTGCCGAACGCCTCGGTGCTGAGCAGCAGCACCGGCGGCGGCTTGAGGACGAACAGGCCGGTGTTGCCGGCGAGCCGTCCGACCGTGAACGAGTACTGGGTGGCGGTCGCCATCGGTGGATCGATGGCGCCACTGCGGGTCAGGATCCCGATCTGCTGCACCGACACGTCCACCTTGCTGGTGCCGTCGGCGTTCGCCTGGACCCGCGGCAACTCGGTCAACCGGACCACGTTCACCTGCGCGTCCGGGCCGGGCTTGTCCCGCAGCTCGGGCTGGCCGGCGGGTGCGATGAACTCACGCACCCGCTCGACCGCGCCGCCCATTTCGCCGGCCGCCGCCTCCAGGTAGGCCACCGCGAACGTCTGCGGCTCGCTGCCGGCCACCGCCCGCTGCGGCGGCACCTGCCCCAGGCCGGTGCCACTGCCGTAGTTGGGGGCCGGGCCGGGCCCGTCGACGCGTACGCCGCTGCTCTCCGGAATGCCGCAACCGGCGAGCCCGGCGACCAGCGCGGTCACCACGGCGACGGCGGCCAGTCGGCGCCTCACCGGGTCACCTCCACCGGCGCGCCGTCCCCGGCGTCGGGGGCCTTCGCGGGTCCTTCGCCGGCCACGGCCGGGTCGGCCGGCTGCACCGCGGGCCGGACCGGCAGCAGCGGCAGATCGGCGGAGACCCGCAGGTCGATCGGGGTCATCACCTCGGACGGCACCAGCCGCAGCGGGGACGAGGTGAGCCGGTCGCCGGACCGCACCGGCAGCGTCAGCCGGAACTGGGCACCCTTGCCGAGTGCCCCCCACGCCTCCAGCCAGCCGCCGTGCAGCCGGGCGTCCTCCAGGCTGATCGACAGGCCCAGCCCGGTCCCGCCGGTCTGCCGGGCCCGGGACGGGTCGGCCCGCCAGAACCGGTTGAACACCAGCTTCTCCTCGCCCGGTCGCAGCCCGATCCCGTGGTCGCGTACGGTGACCGCCACCGCCGAGGAGTCGATGCCGAGGGTCACCTCGACCGGCCTGCCCTCGCCGTGCTCGACGGCGTTGCCGACCAGGTTGCGCAGGATCCGCTCGACCCGCCGCGGATCGACTTCGGCGATCACGGCCCCGTCCGGCAGATGCGCCTCCAGCGGCACCCCGCACCGCTGCGCCAGCCCGCCGAGCCGGTCGACCACCCGCTGCACCACCGGCACCAGGTCGGTCGCTTCGGCGTCCAGCATCGCGAAGCCGGCGTCGAAGCGGCTGATCTCCAGCAGGTCGGTGAGCAGGTCTTCGAAGCGGTCCAGTTCGGCCTGGAGCAGTTCGGCGCTGCGGGCGACCGCCGGGTCGAACTCGTCGCGCTCGGCGAAGATCAGGTCGGCCGCCATCCGGACCGTGGTCAGCGGCGTACGCAGTTCGTGCGAGACGTCGGAGGTGAACCGGCGCTGCAGCCGGGACATCTCCTCCAGCCGGACGATCTGCCGTTGCAGGTTGGTGGCCATCTGGTTGAACGAGGCCGCGAGCAGGGCCAGGTCGTCCTCGCCGTTGACCGCCATCCGCTGGTCGAGCAGGCCCGCGGAGAGCCGCTGGGCGGTGCGGGCCGCGTCTCGTACCGGGTTGACGACCAGCCGGGTGACCAGGGCGGCGAGCAGCGCCAGCAGCAGGACCAGCGCGATACCGGTGGCCAGCACGGTGGTGCGGGCCTGGACCGCGGTCTGCTCCTGGGTGGCGAGCGGCACCAGGCGGTAGATCTCGACCTGACCGAAGCCGGTCGGGACCGGAGAGCCGTAGACCAGGTATCTGGTCCTCCCGCCGCCGAGGTCGCCGGTCTGGATCTGGTGCGCCACCGCACCGCCGGCGACCGTCCGCTCGAGTTCGGGGCTGATCAGCGCGCTGGCCTCGACCGCGGGTGAGGTCGCCGTCTCGATGGTCGGATAGCCGCTCGCGGTCAGCACCACCACGACGCCGGCCTCGTCCGGATCACCGCCGGCCAGCGCCACCACCGTGTTCTCGAAGGTGCGTTGCAGCCTCGGCTCGATCCGGGGGTGCACGCTCAGCTGGTCGTAGGCGTAGTCACGGCTGGTCTCCAGGCGCTCGTGGGCGTCGGCGACCGCGTTGTCGAGCAGGTTGTCGGTGATCTGGGTGACCACCATGTAGGCGAACCCGCCGACCAGCAGACCGGACGAGACCAGCGTGATGGTGACGATCCGGACCTGCAACGACTGACGCCACGTCTGGCGCACGCCGGCGCCGACGACGCCGGCCCGGCGCAGGACGACCCGCCAGACCACCGCCCCGCGCCGCGTGCCGGTGCGCCAGGTCGCCCGGGTCGCGGTCGCGGCCCGGGCGGCAAGCACGTTGAAGGAGGTCAGGAGGCGAGCCACAGTGCTCTCAAGGCTAGCCGGTGCCCGCCTTGTAACCCACGCCCCGAACCGTCAGGATGATTTCCGGACGCTCCGGGTCAGGCTCGATCTTGGCCCGCAGCCGCTGCACGTGCACGTTGACCAGGCGGGTGTCGGCGGCGTGCCGATAGCCCCAGACCTGCTCCAGCAGCACCTCACGGGTGAAGACCTGGCGCGGCTTGCGGGCCAGCGCGACCAGCAGGTCGAACTCCAGCGGGGTCAGCTTCACCTCGTCGCCGTCGCGGCTGACCGTGTGGGCCGGCACGTCGATGGTGATCTGGTTGCCGGGCGGGCCGATCGTCAGCATCTCGGGCGCGGCGTCCTCGCCCCGGCGCAGCCGGGCCCGCATCCGGGCGACCAGTTCCTTGGGCTTGAACGGCTTGACGACGTAGTCGTCGGCACCGGACTCCAGGCCGAGGACCACGTCGACGGTGTCGCTCTTCGCCGTCAGCATGACGATCGGCACGCCGGACTCGGACCGGATCGCCCGGGCCACGTCGATGCCGCTCATTCCGGGCAGCATCAGGTCGAGCAGGACGATGTCTGGACGGCTGTCGCGGAACGCGGCCAGCGCCCGCTCGCCGTCGGCGACGAAGGACGGAAGGAACCCCTCGCTGCGCAACACGATGCCGAGCATCTCGGCCAGCGCGGGATCGTCGTCGACCACCAGTACCCGGGCTCTCATGCGACCAATATTCCATCCCCGTTCACATTGACGGAGCCGGCTCCACCCGTGTCTCGCCCGAACCCCGGCCAGCGGGCCGACATTTCAGACACCTATCACCGTACGTCAGGACGGGCGCACGCACGGCAGTGCCGGTTCGCCGTCGACGCGTGGACATGCCACGATGGCCGCTGACTCGTACCGCGCCCCTGGAGACCGTGTGGATCACGCCG
The DNA here is from genome assembly GCF_040655695.1 of Polymorphospora sp. NPDC050346. Classification (NCBI taxonomy): domain Bacteria; kingdom Bacillati; phylum Actinomycetota; class Actinomycetes; order Micromonosporales; family Micromonosporaceae; genus Polymorphospora; species Polymorphospora sp. NPDC050346. The sequence continues at coordinate 157,092 of NZ_JBFAKM010000002.1, forward strand.
GCCGGCCCGCCGTGCTGCCGCTGCGCCCGCTGACCGTCGGTGAGCTGCTCGACGCCGCCGTTGCGCTGCTGCGCGCGTACGCCCCGGTGCTGATGCCGGTCGCCGCCGTGCTGGCCCTGGGCGAACAGCTCCTGCTGGCGCCGCTGCGGACGGCCGCCCACGTCGCACCACCGGCCTACCTGCCGAACTTCGACCACGCCAGCGCGTACTGGATGCTGCTGTGCGTCGGGGCGGCCACCGAAGTGGCGATCATCGCCGCGCTGGGCGGCCTCACCGGTCGGGCCGCCACGGCCGAACTGCTCGGCCACCGGGCCACCGCCCGCGACCTGCTGCGCCCGGCCGGCAGCCGGTTCGGCCTGGTCGCCGTACTCGCCCTTGGCGCCGGCGGGATCGTGTTCCTCGTGTCGCTGACCGGGCCGACCTGGGTCATCGGATACACGCTGGTCGGGCTCGCCGTACCGGCCCTGGTGATCGACCGGACCGGCCCGCTCCAGGCCCTGGGGCGGGGTGCCCTCCTGACCATCCGGTCCGGGCTGCGCGGCGCCGGGATCCGGCTCATGGGCTACCTGGCCTGGTTCGCGGTCCGGCTCGCGCTGAGCCTGGGCGCGCTGGCCGCGCTCAACGCGGTCGGGATCGACGACCCGGGCTGGGCGGTGCCGGTCGCCGCCGTCGTCTGGCTGCTCGTCAACAGCCTCGCCTACCCGACACTGGCCTGTCTCGACGCGGTGCTGCTGCTGGAGACCCGGATGCGGACCGAGGGACTGGACATCGCGCTCACCCGGGCCCGGCACACCGGCCGGTCCGCGGCCGCGATCCTGGCGGGCGGGCCGTGACCGCCGCGACGTCGGCTGTCCCGCTGCCGGCCGGCGGAATGCCGACCGGCCGGGCGTCGCTCACCGGCGGTGCGGACCTCAGCCGGTGGTGGACCGAGACGGTGGCGTCGGTCGGCGACGTGCTGCCGCTGCCGCTGGCCGCCCTGCTGCTGGTCGCCGCCGCGGCCCTGGTCGCCGCGGGCTGGTACTGGTGGCCGGCGTGGGTGCCACGACGGCTGCCCCGGCTGCCCCGCTGGCGCTGGCGGCCACGCCGGCCCCGGTGGCCCTGGCGGCGCAGGAAGAAGTTACCCGCTACCGAGGTGCCGGAGCAGACGGACCCCGACGCCCTGCCCGACCTGCCGGTGGCCGCGTTCGTCTCGCTCGCCGACCGCTACGCGGCACAGGGCCGGTACGCCGAGGCGGTCCGCGAGCGCCTGCGCGCCATGGTCCGCGAACTCGCCGACCGGCAGGTGATCGAACACCGTCCGGGGTGGACGGTCACCGAGCTGGCCGGGGCGGCCGGCCGGACCCTGCCGGCCGTCGACGCCCCGCTGGCCGCCGCCGGCCGGCTTTTCTCCGACCTCTGGTACGGCCAGCGGCCCGCGCGGGCCGAACACGACGCCCGGATGCGCCAGCTCGCCGCCGAACTGCACCGGGCGCTGGCCGACGACGCCGACCGGCCGCGTACCGGCACCGGCGGACGGGGCGACCGGTGACCGGCGGCGCACCCCGGTCACCGGCCACGAGACCCGTACGGCGCCGCCGGCGGATCGCCATCCCGTTCGGCCTCGTGCTGCTGCTGTTCCTCATCACCGGCGTGACGTACGCGATCGAGGAACCCGATCCGGGCGACGGCGACTTCCTGTCCCCGGTCAGCACCGCCCCGGTCGGCGCCCGGCAGCTCGCCGACCGGCTGCGCGCGCAGGGAACGTCGGTCGAGCGGCAGACCCGCACCCCGGAGGCGCTGGCGTCGGCGTACCGGGGAAACGCGACACTGTTCGTCCCGACGCCGTCGATGGTGCATCCGGCGTACCTGGAAATGCTCCGCCTGCTGCCGGCGCGGACCCGGATCGTGCTCGTCGACCCGGCACCGGGGGCGTTGCGGGCCGCCGGAATCCCGCTCCAGACCGGTGCCCGGCGCTGGACCACCCGGGCGACCGTCCCCGGCGCCGGCTGCGACCGGCCGGAGGCCGTCGGGGCGGGTGCCGCGGCGGCCCTGCGGCAGCGGTACGACCACACGTCGCCGTCCGGGCCGGCTGCCGGCGGGCGGCTCGACCGCTGCTACGACGGCGGGCTCGTCGGGCTGGCATGGCAGTCGATCGACGTGCTGGTGATCGGCACCGCCGACCCGTTCCGCAACGACCGGATCGACGAACACCGCAACGCCGCCCTGGCGACCGCCCTGCTCGGCGCCGCCCCCCGCGTCGTCTGGCTCGACCTGCACCGGCCCGAACCGCGCCCGACGGCTCCCGCCGAAACCTCGGACGACGGCGGCCCCGCGTCGACACCGGTTCCCGACCCGGACCGCGGGAGCGGGCTGCCCGGCGGCCCGGCGGCCGGCGACGGCGGCCGGCCACGCCCCGGCGGCGACGCACCCAGTGGCGACGGGCCACCGGGGGCCGACGGGCCGAACCCGGTGTGGAGCGCCTTCCCGCCCTGGTTCTGGGCACTGTTGGCGCAACTCGCGCTGGCCCTGCTGATCGTGGCGCTGTGGCGGGCCCGGCGCCTCGGGCCGCCGGCGACCGAGCCGCTGGCCGTCTCGGTCCGCTCCGCCGAGACGGTCCTCGGGCGGGCCCGGCTCTACCGCCGGGCGAAGGCACGCGGCCCGGCCGCCGAGATCCTGCGTTCCGCCGCCCTGGACCGCGTCGTGCCGCTGCTCGACCTGCCCGCCGATCCCGGCCCCGCGGACGTGGTCACGGCGGTCGCCGCGCAGACCGGCCAGCCGCCCGACGAGGTCGACGCGCTGCTCTACGGCCCCGCGCCGGCGACCGACGCGGAACTGCTCGACCTGGCCCGGCGACTGGACGCGCTGCCGCACGCCGTCGCCACCCCGGGTGCCGCCGGCGCGTCGTGGCCGTCCGGAGCCGCCGGCCTGCCCCCGCCACCCCACCCGCCCGCCGCCGGTGCCGCCGGCGACGGGCCCGCCGGGCACCATGGTCCGGCGTACCGAACCGACGAAGGAGAGACCCGGTGACCCGACCCGCCGGACCGGCCGACCGGTCCGCCATCCCGGCCGACGACGCCCGGGCCGCGCTGCACCGGCTGCGCGCCGAGGTCGCCAAGGCCGTGGTCGGCCAGGACGCGGTCGTCACCGGCCTGGTCATCGCCCTGCTGTGCCGCGGGCACATCCTGCTCGAAGGGGTCCCCGGCGTCGCCAAGACCCTGCTGGTACGTACCTTCGCCGCCGCTCTCGACCTGGACGCCAAGCGGCTGCAGTTCACTCCGGACCTGATGCCCGGCGACGTCACCGGGTCGCTGGTCTTCGACCCCCGGACCGCCGAGTTCACCTTCCGCGAGGGGCCGGTCTTCACCAACCTGCTGCTCGCCGACGAGGCCAACCGGACCCCGCCGAAGACCCAGTCGGCGCTGCTGGAGGTGATGGAGGAACGGCAGGTGTCGGTCGAGGGCACACCCCGGCCGTTGCCGCAGCCGTTCATCGTCGTGGCCACCCAGAACCCGGTCGAGTACGAGGGCACCTACCCGCTGCCCGAGGCCCAGCTCGACCGGTTCCTGCTGAAGCTGACCGTGCCGCTGCCGACCCGCGACGAGGAACTCGGCGTACTGCGCGCCCACCACGCCGGGTTCGACCCGCGCGACCTCGCCGCCGCCGGCGTACGGCGAGTCGCCACCGCCACCGACCTGGCCATCGGCCGGGAGGCGGTCGGCGCGGTCGGCGTCGCCGAGCCGGTCCTCGGCTACATCGTCGACCTGTGCCGGGCCACCCGGGTCTCGCCGTCGCTGGAGCTGGGCGCCTCGCCGCGCGGCGCCACCGCCCTGCTGCTGACCGCCAAGGCGTGGGCCTGGCTCGCCGGCCGCGACCACGTCACCCCCGACGACGTCAAGGCGGTGGCGCGGGCCGCGCTGCGGCACCGGGTACGGCTGCGCCCGGAGGCCGAACTCGAGGGCGTCACCGCCGACGCGGTCCTCGACGCGGTGCTCGGCACCGTGCCGACGCCGAGGTAGCGACCGTGCTCACCTGGCGGGCCGCCGCTCTGCTCGGACTCGGCGCGCTGACCCTGCCGCTGTGGTCGCCGGCCTGGCTGGGCCTGGCGGTGCTGACCGGCGCCGTACTCCTGCTGGCCCTGCTCGACCTCGCCCTGGCCGCCTCGCCCCGGCACCTCACGGCCGCGCGGGCCGGGGACCGGACCGTCCGGCTGGGCGGAACCGCCACCGTCACGCTGTCGCTGCACAACGGCTCACCCCGCCGGTTCGTCGGCGACGTACGGGACTCGTGGGTGCCGTCGGCGGGAGCGCGCAGCGGCCCGGTGGCGGGACGTGCGTGCCGGGTCGCCGCCGACCCGGGCGCGACCGCGACCGTGGTCACCGCCTTGACCCCGACCCGGCGCGGCGACCGCTCCGCGGTACGGCTCGGGGTGCGCTCGTACGGGCCGATGCGGCTGGCGTTCCGGCAGCGCGCCGAACGGCCGATGACCCCACAGTGGACACTGCGGGTGCTGCCGCGCTTCGAGTCGCGGCGCTTCCTGCCGGAGAAGACCGCCCGGCTGCGGGTGCTCGACGGCGCGACCACCATCCGTGGCCGTGGCCAGGGCACCGAGTTCGACACGCTGCGCGAGTACGTGACCGGCGACGACGTCCGCTCCATCGACTGGCGGGCCAGCGCGCGCCGGCGGGACGTACTGGTCCGCACCTGGCGCCCCGAACGTGACCGGCGGGTGGTGTGCGTGCTCGACAGCGGCCGTACGTCCGCCGTCCGGCTCGGTGCCGAACCCCGCCTCGACGCGTCGATCGACGCCGCACTGCTGCTCGCCGCCCTCGCGTCACGCGCCGGTGACCGGGTCGACCTGCTCGCCGTCGACACCGCCGTACGCGCCGTGGTCTCCGGCGCCGGCCGGCAGGTGCTGCTCACCCGGCTGGTCGACGCACTCGCGCCGCTGCAGCCGACGCTGGTGGAGACCGACTTCGAACTGATCGTCGGCGAGGTGCTGCGCCGCGAACGCAAGCGGTCCCTGGTGGTGCTCTTCACCGCGCTGGAGCCGGGCGCACTCGGCGAGGGTCTGCTGCCGGTGCTGCCCCGGCTGGTGGCCCGGCACCGGGTGGTCGTCGCCGCCACCCACGACCCGGTGCTGTCCGATCTGACGTCGACGCCACCGGCGCGGGCCGCCGACGTCTACTCGGCCGCGGCGGCCTGGCGGGCGCTCGGTGAGCGGGACCGGGTACGCGCCGCACTGGCCCGGCAGGGCGTACAGGTGGTCGACTCCCCGCCACACCTGTTCGCCTCGCAGGTCGCCGACACCTACCTGGCCCTGAAGGCCCAGGGCCGCCTCTGACCCCTGCTCCTTCCTCGCGCCCGGTGCCTCATCGCGGCCAGGCGTTGAGCAGGTCGGCGGGCCCCCACAGCAGGTCCACCGCGTCCGCCGGCAGGTCTGCTCCGGCCTGGCTGACGGCGACGAGACCGGTGGCATCCGGGTCGAACCCGGGAACCTGTGCCGCACCCTGCCGGAGCGCGGCGAGATTGCGGCGGTCGAACGGGGCCGACACCCACTTCACCGAGCCCACGAAGTCGATCCGGCCGGCGACCGGGCCACGATCCGCACCGACGATGTCGACCTCCGGGTCGAACCGGCGGTTCCACCATCCGCCGACGATCTCGGAATTCGGCCAGGGCAGGTCACCCGCGGCAGCGGCCAACTCCAGCCCTTCCCGTACCAGCGGTTCGATCGCCCGGCCCCGCCAGGTCGCCCACCGCCGCTCGACGAGCGCGAAGGCGGCCTCCGGCCGGCCGCGTCTCGTCTGCTGCTGCGCGTCGCGGAGCACTGCAAGGTAGAGCCGCAGGTTGCTGTCCGCGACCCGGTAGAGCGCGGGGCGCCCCGGTTGGGTCGACAGTGGCTCGTCGGCGGCCAGCACCCCTTTGTCGGTGACCAGCCGTTGCAGGAGCGGGGAGAGGGTGCCGGAAGGAAGCGCGCCGGCCTGGGACCCGGCTGTCGCGGCGATGTTGGAGAACGTACGGTCACCACCGCCGACGGCCTCCAGCACCCGTCGGGCGAGGTCGGGGTTGCTGAACTCGGCGGAAAGAGACTGTTCCGGAACGCTGAAGACGGGCGATGCGGGGTCGGCGCATTCCTCCCGGAACAACTCCATGGCGGGAGTGCCGGTCGGCCACCGACGCACGATGCCGGGTAGGCCGCCGGTGATCAGATGCGCGTCCAGCGCGTCGGCGGCCGCCAGACCGAGCGCGTCCGCGGTCTCGGCCGGGTTGAGCGGCCCCAGGACCAGGGTGTCCGCCCGGCCGTAGAAGGGCCGGTCGTAGGCGGTCATCCGCTGCATCATGTGCAGGTCGCTGCCGAGCAACAGCAGAAGTACCGGGTGCCGGGACAGCAGCCGGTCCCAGGCGACCTGGAGCGCCGCGTCGAACGTCTCGTCCTGTTCCGACAGCCACGGCAGTTCGTCGAGAACGACGACGCACGGGCCGCCGGGCAGCAGGCCGGCGAGCAGCCTCAGCATGTCGGGCCAGCCACCGGCGGGAGGGGTGCGGGGCACCAGGTCGCGTTCCCGGGGAAGGGTCGACTCGGCCAACTCGGCGAGGAAGAGGGCGGTCGCTTCGGTGCTGGAGGCGCCCTTGATCGCGGTGAAGAAGAGGTACGGGAGGCCGGCCCGATCGCAGAGTTCCTGCACGAGCCGCGACTTGCCGACCTGGCGGCGACCACGGATCGCGACCGCCACCCCGGTCCCGGTGCGGCCGATTTGATCCAGCCGCTTCTGGAGAAGGTTGAGTTCGGCACGCCGGCCGACGAACTGTGTCACCCGCCACCCACTTGGGTAGATGCAATCTACGTAGATTCAATCTACCTTGTTGGCCGCAGAGTGACCCCGACTCACCTCTCCCCGTACCGGCGTCCCTCGCCGTCAGGACGATACGTCGGTGGACGCGCCGGCCGCCGCGGCGCGTGAGCCGAAGTGCAGCACGTAGGCCAGGAAGGCGCCCCACGCCAGCGCCCCGATCCCGATCCGGAAGGCGGTCGGCAGCGGCGCCGGGGTCACGAACGCCTCGATCAGCCCCGACACGGCGAACACCGCGACCAGACCGAGCGCCACCAGCATCCCGGACCGGGCCGCCTCGCCGAGGGCCCGTCCCCGGCCCACGTCGGCCGGCGGCGCGATCCACGCCCACCCGATCCGCAGCCCGACGCCGGCCGCGACGAACACACCGGTCAACTCCAGCAGGCCGTGCGGGGTGATCAGACCGAAGAACACGTCGGCCCGGCCATGGTCGATCATGATCCCGCCGACGGCGCCGATGTTGACCGCGTTGACCCACAACAGCCACACCGTCGGTACGACGAGGATGCCCGCCGCCAGGCACTGCGCCGCCAGCCACGCGTTGTGCGTCCACAACTGGAACGCGAACGTCGGCGCGGTGAACTCGGTGTAGTAGGCGGCGAACCCGGTGTCGGCCAACTCCCGGGCCTCGTCCGCGCCGACGAACGCCTCGGCACTCTCCGGGTGCCCGGCCACCCACCACATGATGTACACGGTCAGCCCGCTGAACGCCACGGCCACCCCCGACCACCACGGCCAGGCCCGGTAGACCGCCAGCGGGAAGCCGACGGTGCAGAACCGGCCGACGTCGCGCCAGGTGAAGGTGCTGCCGCCGGTGACCTTCGCCCGGGCGGTCAGCACCAGCCGGGACAGCCGCGCGACGAGCGCCGGGTCGGGCGACCGGCTGCGCACGACCGACAGATGGGTGGCGGCACGCTGGTAGAGGGCGACGAGTTCGTCCGCCTCGGCCGCCGACAGCCGGCGCCCCCGGGACAACTGTTCGAGCCGTCGCCATTCACCCTCGTGCTCGGCGACGTACGCGTCGAGATCCACGTCGCCCAGTGTCGCCGACATGGTGTTGACTGGGCGAGTGAGTCTCCGTCCGCCGTCGTCGGCCCAGCCCCGGACGGCGGAAGCCGGTCTGGTCAGCGGCGAGGCGGTGGAGGTCGACGTACGGGTGGCCCGGGTCGGTTCACGGGTCGTGGCGCTGCTGATCGACGTCGTGATGCAGGCGCAGATCGCCCTGGCCCTCACCCTCGTGGGCATGATCGGGCTCGCGGCCGTCGCCAACCGTTTCACCGTCGACAAGGCGTTCGAGCGCGGGCTGTTCACGGTCGGTGTGATCGTCGTACTGGTGTTGTATCCGACGCTGTTCGAGACGTTCGCCGGCGGCCGTACGATCGGCAAGGCCGCGCTCGGCCTGCGGGTCGTACGCGAGGACGGCGGCCCGGTCCGGTTCCGGCACGCGCTGACCCGCAGCCTCGTGGGCGTCGCCGTGGAGTGGCCCGGCCTGGTGCTGCCGCTCGTCACCTGGCTGGCGAGCCTCGGCGCGATGCTGTCGAATCCCCGCGCCCGGCGGCTCGGTGACCTCGCGGCCGGCACTCTCGTCGTGCACGACCGCACCCCCGCGGCGTGGGGCTGGATACCCGGGATGCCGGCGCCGCTGGCCGGCTGGGCCCGCCGGCTCGACCTGACCGGGCTGCCCGACGACCTGGCCCTGGCGATCCGCCACTACCTGGCCCGCGGGCACCGGCTGGTCGAGCCGGCCCGCAGCCGGCTCGGACAGGAACTCGCGAACGAGGTCGCCGCGGCGACCGCTCCCCCGCCGCCACCGGGCGTACCGGCCTGGGCCTACCTGGCCGCGGTCCTGGCCGAGCGGCACCGGCGGGCGGCGCTACGGCTGAGCCGGGCCCGGGCGGCCAGCGCCGCGCTGTGGCCGGACCTGGCGGCGTCGCCGCTGATCGGACGGCCGGTCCCGGCGGCGAGGCTGGAACAGAAGGCGGAGTCGTGGACACCGGACGCCGTACGCCCGCCGGCGCCGGTGCAGCCCGGTCCGGACTGGCCGAGCCAGCGCTGGCCGACCCCGCCATGGCTGGGGCCGACGGCCGAGTTGCCGGACTGGACCGGAATGCGTCCGCCGCCGGTGGCGAGCACGCTGCGTCCGTCGACCCCGCCGGACGAGGCGGCCCCGCCCGGTTGAGGCCGGTCCGCGCCGTTGTCTTGGAGGGGCGGCCGGGAGGTGGCCCGACCGCCCGAAAAATCAGCCGTTGGCGAGGTCGCCGCTTCGTACGGAGGTGACGAAGTTCTGCCACGTGCCGGCGTCGAATCGCAGGATCGGGCTGTGCGGGTCCTTCGAGTCGCGTACGGCGACCACTCCGGGTACGACCGCGACCTCGACACACTGGCCGTTGCCAGCGCTCCGGCTGCTCGTGAACCAGCGCAGCTCGTCGTTTTCAGGCGCAGAGAACACCGCGCCACTTCCTCTCTTTTGGTTATCTGGTGTCAGTTGTTGTCGTGCGCGGTCGCGGTGATGAACTCGACCGATTCCCTCGGCGAGAGGGCAGCCGCACGCAACGCCTCGAAGCTCATCCAATAGCTCCGAAGTTCTTCCGGTCTGGCCCGGATCACCCCGCCCGTCATGCCTTCGCTGTGGACGAGTGGCGCGTCGGAGCGGCCGGCGAATTCGAGGATCACGAACGATCCGGCCAGTGCCCGATGTGCACCGACCGCGAACGGCAGCACCTGGATGGTGACCATCGGTCGTTCGCTCGCCTCGACCAGCCGGAGCAGTTGGCGGCGCAGCACGTCGGGGCCGCCAATCTGGCGACGCAGAACCGCCTCGTCGAGGATCACCCAGAGTTGCGGCGGTGGCTCGCGGGTCAGGACGGCCTGTCGGGCCATCCGTACGGCTACCCGCTGACCGAGGACGTCGGGGTCGTCGTAGACCCCGTCGGCCTGGATGACCGCGCTCGCGTACTCCGCTGTCTGGAGCAGGCCGGGCACGATCTGGCACTCGTAGTTGAAGATGCTGGTGGCTTCGGCCTCGAAGCCGATGTAGGTCTCGTATGCGTTCGGCAGGACGTCGCCGTACGCCTCCCACCAGGCTTTTTGGCGCGATTGGCTGGCCATTGCCCGGATCTTCGCCGCGATGTCCTCCTTGACACCGTAGTGGTTCAGGAGGCGGTCGAGGTCGCCGTTGCGGATACCGGTGTGCGCCGTCTCGATCCGGCTGATCTTCGAATCGGACCAGCCGAGCGTTTCCGCGACCTCACTGACGGTGCTGCCGGCCTGCTCGCGCAACTTGCGCAGCTCGGCGCCGAGTTGCCGTCGCAGCGTGGTCGGGCTGGGCTTCACTGCCATCCTGCAAAGCATAAGGGCAACTTGTTGCCGAGTAATGCAACATCCTGGCATCAATCTGCACTTGCATCTGGGCAGGCTCTCATGCAGGCTGGAAGTGCGCTGAGCGACGGCGACATCACACATGCGCCGCCGCCACCCGACACGGGGAGGCTGCCGTGATCAACGAGCGAGTCACCGCTGGCGACGTAGCCGAACTGCCCTGGCAGCTCAGTCTCGGACTGGTGCTCGTCGACGAGAAGCCCTCCCTCTACGCGCTCTACGACCGCGGCGAGATGGACGACCCCGGCCGGGTCGCGGCCTGGGTCGTCGCGCTACCCGACGGCGCGGCCGTACTGCTGCCGACCGAGGACGGGCCCCAGGCCCGCCCCATCCTCACCACGCTCCACCAGGTGCGCCGCCGCTGGAGCCGGCTGCTCCAGGCAGAACTCGTCCAGGTGGCGGGCCGGAGGGCACAGCACCTGGCGGCCTGACCCGGGGGGGTCGAGCCGGGGGGTGGGTCGGCGGCGGCAAACGCCGGCCCACCCCTCCCCCGCCGGACCTGTCCGTTCCAGGCCCGGATCTGCTGAAATGGCGGGGTGAAAGCCTTCGTACCCTGGCTGGTCGTCCTGGCGGTCATCCTCGCCCTGAACGCGTTGCGACTGCGCCCCCTGGCCACGGCCGTGGCGGTCGCCTGGCTCGTCTACTGCATCTGGACCTGGGTACGTCCCCGCCGGCGCTCCGACGACTGAGGCCCCAAGACGCCGAACGGGCCGGCTGGAGGCTCCAGCCGGCCCGTTCGTTCGTACCTGGGGAAATCTCAGTAGCGGTAGTGGTCGGACTTGTACGGGCCCTCGATCGGGATACCCAGGTATTTCGCCTGCGCCGAGGTCAGCTCGGTCAGCTTGACACCGAGCGCGTCGAGGTGCAGCCGGGCCACCTTCTCGTCGAGGTACTTCGGCAGGGTGTAGACCCCGACCGGGTACTCGTCGGTCTTGGTGAACAGCTCGATCTGGGCGATCGTCTGGTTGGCGAACGAGTTCGACATGACGAAGCTCGGGTGCCCGGTCGCGTTGCCGAGGTTGAGCAGCCGTCCCTCGGACAGCACGAGCACCGAGTGGCCGTCGTCGAACCGCCACTCGTCGACCTGCGGCTTGATGTTGATCCGCTGCACGTCGGGGCGCTTGGCCAGGGCGGCCATCCCGATCTCGTTGTCGAAGTGGCCGATGTTGCCGACGATGGCCTGGTGCTTCATCCGGGCCATGTGCTCGTCGGTGATGACGTCGTAGCAGCCGGTCGCGGTGATGAAGATGTCGGCGGTCTCGACGACGTCCTCCATCGTGGCCACCTGGTAGCCGTCCATCGCCGCCTGCAGCGCGCAGATCGGGTCGATCTCGGTCACGATGACCCGGGCACCCTGGCCGCGCAGCGACTCCGCGCAGCCCTTGCCGACGTCGCCGTAGCCGAAGACGACCGCGACCTTGCCGCCGATGAGGACGTCGGTGGCGCGGTTGATGCCGTCGATCAGCGAGTGGCGGCAGCCGTACTTGTTGTCGAACTTGCTCTTGGTCACCGAGTCGTTGACGTTGATGGCCGGGAAGAGCAGCGAACCGGCCTGCTGCATCTCGTAGAGCCGGTGGACACCGGTGGTGGTCTCCTCGGTCACGCCCTTGATGCCGGCCGCGACGCGGGTCCAGCGCCGGTTGTCCTCCGCGAGCGACCGGTGCAGGAGGCCCAGGATGACGGCGTATTCCTCGGAGTCGGCGGTCTCGACCGCCGGTACGGCGCCGACGCCCTCGAACTCGGCGCCCTTGTGCACCAGCAGCGTCGCGTCGCCACCGTCGTCGAGGATCATGTTGGGGCCCTGGCCGTCCGGCCAGACCAGCACCTGCTCGGTGCACCACCAGTATTCCTCGAGCGTCTCGCCCTTCCAGGCGTAGACCGGCACGCCGGCCGGCGCCTCGGGGGTGCCGTCCGGGCCGACCACGATCGCCGCGGCGGCGTGGTCCTGAGTGGAGAAGATGTTGCAGGACGCCCAACGGACCTGCGCGCCGAGCGCCACGAGGGTCTCGATCAGCACGGCGGTCTGGATCGTCATGTGCAGCGATCCGGTGATCCGGGCACCCCGCAGCGGCTGGCTCGCGGCGTACTCCCGACGGATCGCCATCAGCCCCGGCATCTCGTGCTCGGCGAGCTGGATCTCCTTGCGCCCGAACGCTGCCAGGGACAGGTCGGCCACTTTGAAGTCGCCCTCGGCGAGGGTTTGCGGGCGGGTCCCGTCAGCGGTCGCCGGAAGGGTGCTGGTCATAAAAGCTCCTGTCGTACGAGTCTGCTGCGCGACGGTCAAGCTTACGCTGGGCAGTTGACCATCAGCGCGGACCTGTCGGTCCCGCGCCAGTTCGCGGTCGGCGGGCGCCAACACCCGTACGCGGACAGCGCGCGGGGCGGGCGAGCTGATGAACGGTTTCCCGCTCACTGCCCGACCGCCCCGCGCATCCCCCCGGTTTGGTTCCTCGCGCGTGTCTCGGACCTTCGTCGCGATAACGCTGCGTACCTATAGAGTCACACTCAGCAACTACCCTGTCAAGGGATTTCGGAAAAATCCAGAAATGGTCAATTGCGCACCCTTGCCGGCACGCCTGCCGGCGGCGGTCGAGGGAGGGGTCAGCGCACGCCGACGGAGGCGACGTACGCCGTACCGGCCCCGGTGAACGTCAGCGCGCCACCCGCCGCCGCGCCGATCGCCGCCCGCCCGGGCGGCACCGTCACCACCTCGGCCGGGCCGGGGGCCGGCCGGCCATCCGGATCGACCGCTCCGGAGCCGTCCGTGACGGCCACCTGCCCCGCCGTGCAGAGCACGACCCGCGGCCCGTCGACCGGGAGCGTCACCCGAGGACTTTCCCCGTCGACGGTCACCCGGTGGATCACGAAGTCGGGAACCGGCACCGGCCAGGTGACCACCCCGGGCGAGACCGGGACCGGCGGCAGCGCCACCTCGTCGAGCACCTCGAACCGCAGCACCCGCAACAGCTCCGCGACGTCCACGTGCTTGGGGGTCAGGCCACCGCGCAACACGTTGTCGCTGGCCGCCATGATCTCCACGCCGGCACCCCGCAGGTAGGCGTGCAGGTTGCCGGCCGGCATCCAGACCGCCTCGCCGGGTTCGAGCCGGACGTGGTTGAGCAGCAGGGCGACCAGCACGCCCGGATCACCCGGATAGTGGCCGGCGAGCCGGCGGGCCAACGCCTGCTCGGCCGCGAACCGTTCGGGCAGCTCGGCCGCGGCGACCGCCGCCACGAGACCGGACCGCTCGGCCGGCGGCCAGCACAGCAGGAGCCGTACGGCCTCGCGCAGCCCGTCGACGCCCGCGCGCAGCGACGCGATCACCGGGTCGAGGGCGGCGATCCCGAACCCGGCCAGCACGTCGGCCGACAGGTCCGGCCGCTGGAAGCCGCAGAGCGCCTCGAACGGGGTGAGCGCCACCAGCAGTTCCGGCTTGTGGTTGCCGTCGGCGTAGTTGCGGTGCCCGGCACCGGCCACGGCCTGCGCCGCGTAGCCGGCCCGGGCCTGGTCGAGATCGGGATGGGCCTGCAACGACAGCGGGGCGTCGGCGGCCAGGACCTTCATCAGGTATGGCAACTGCGGGCCGAACCGTGACACCACCGCGGACCCGAGCCAGTGCCCGGGCGCGGCGGCGATCACGTCGACGAGGCTCGGTGTCCCGTCGGCCAACTCGACCAGTGACGGTGCCCCCGGATGGGCCCCCAGCCACAGTTCGGCCTCCGGGCCGTCACTCGGCGCCGGACGCCCCTGCAGTTCCGCGATCACGGAACGGGATCCCCAGGCGTAGTCGCGGATCGGGCTGCGCAGCAGTCGCACGGTCACTCCACGGGTCGTGGGCCGGCCCTGGCCGGCACGTGGCCGGCCGCGGTGTGGTGGATGTCGGCCCCAAGGTAGGTCGACCGGGCGACCGCCGCTGTCGGCGGCAGCCGGTCCCGGACGACCGCTCCCGGGCCGCGATCCCGGCCGCGCGTCGGCCGGGCGGCCGGTTTCACCGGGAGGATATCCACGACGGTGCCCGACGGTGGGCCGAATCCCACGGCGGCCGGCGCCCGGGACACCGGCGGGCCGCCGGGCCAGACGTCGGCGGTGGCCGCCGGGCACGCCGACGGCCACCGCCGGGCCGAGTCCGGGCCGCCACCGGGGCGGCCCGCGAAGGTCACTGGTTGGACAGTTCCTTCATCTCCTGCACCGCCGGCACGGCCATCGGGTCGAGCCCGTGCGCGAGAGAGAGGTAGATGGAGGCGAAGTCCGGTACGGCGATCAGGGAGGCCAGCCGTTCGAGGGCCGAGCCGCCCTCGGCGGTGACCACGTCGCACCGCACGCCACGGCGTTCGGCGAGGGTCTGGACGGCGTCGGCCCGGCGCTCCTCCACGGCCAACGGCTCGTCGGTGTCCTCGTCGGCGTTGAGTCCGCCGTCGCGCAGCAGCACCAGCCGCAACCGGGTCGCGTCGGACTGGTCCTCGGGGTCCGCGAAGATGTCCCGGGTCGACTCGACAAGCCCGCCGAACACGCCGTCGAGCAGGCCGACCCGGCCCCGGCCGGCCTCGCCGAGCGCGCCCGTGACGACCGGATAACGGGCGTTGGCGGACAGCGTGTCGCCGAACCGCCGCGCCGCGACGGTGGCCAGCGGCGAGGAGCCCCAGACGATCGGGACCGAGCCGCTGAGCCCCAACGCGAGCGCCTTGGCCGGGTTGACGAACGACTCGGCGGCGGGCCGGCACCGGTCGGCGTCGGCGTCGAGCCGGGCGGCGGTCTCCGCCAGGTCGGCCTCGTTGACCTTGACCAGCCCGAGGGTGCGGGCCGCCAGCAGCACCGGCACGGTCAGCGCCCACAGGCTGGCCCGGGCCGGGGCCCGCCGGGGCACCGGGATGAACGGGGCGCGGACCCCCTCGGCCACCGACTGCAACTGCGAGTCGGGCGCGCCGACCGCGACCAGCCGGGCGCCGCGCCGGGCGGCGGCCTCGGCCGCGCCGAGCGCCTCCGGGCTACGGCCGGACGCGCTGACCGCGATGACCACGTCGGCGGCACCCACCCAGCCCGGCACCCCCGCGCTGCGGTGGGCGATCACCGGCACCGGGCAGCGCGGGCCGGCGACCGTGGCGAGCACGTCGCCGGTGCGGCCGGCGGTGCCGATGCCGGCGATGACCACGGCCCGGGGACGCCCCTCGTCGGCCAGCACCGACAGGTTGGCCTCGGCGGCCAGGCTGGCCGACTCGCGTACCTGGGCGCCCGCCGAGGCGGTGAAGCGCAGCATGCCGCCCGGGTCGTTTTCGGCCAGCGCGTCGGGGTCGTCGAGCAGTGCCTCGTCGGCGATCCGGCTGCCGCGTACGCCGGCGGCGCCCTCGATCGGACCGGCCATCAGTGCGCCTCCACCTGTTCGTTTCCGCCGCGCGCCTCGTCGAGCAGCAGCACCGGGATGTCGTCGCGCACCTCGAACACCCGCCGGCACTCGGTGCAGGTCAGGGTCTGCGCGACCGGATCGTGGTCGAGCGGTGCGTGATGCGTGTCCGGACAGGCGAGGATCTCCAGCAACTGCGGATCCAGGGCCATGACGCGACTCCCCTTACGGTCGTGGGCGGTCGGGGTCGGCGTCGCCCGGTCCCGTACCGGGCCGATCATGCGCCGCCGACCGGCGGACGGATCTTATCCGCGTACGAGGGTGAGTACCTCGTCGCGCAACGCGGACATGCGCTCGGCGGTGGGCGCCTCGACGTTGAGCCGCAGCAGCGGTTCGGTGTTGGAGGCACGCAGGTTGAGCCACGCCCCGTCGGCGAAGCGGACGGTGAGACCGTCGAGTTCGTCGGTGTCGGCGTCGGCGTAGTTGCGCTTGATCTCGTCGAGCTTTGCCTGCTGGTCGTCGACCGTCGAGTTGATCTCGCCGGAGGCGACGTACCGCTCGTAGTCCCGGCCGACCTCCGACAGCGGGCGGTCCTGCTCGCCGAGGGCGGCCAGGACGTGCATCGCGGCGAGCATGCCGGTGTCGGCGAACCAGAAGTCGCGGAAGTAGTAGTGCGCGGAGTGCTCACCACCGAACACCGCGTTGGTGCGGGCCATCTCGGCCTTGATGAACGAGTGGCCGACCCGGCTGCGTACCGGCTCGCCACCGTGCTCCCGGACGATCTCCGACACGGCGGTGGAGGTGATCAGGTTGTGGATGACCGTGGAGCCGGGGTGCTTGCCCAGTTCGCGGGTGGCGACCAGGGCGGTGATCGCCGACGGCGAGACCGGTTCGCCCCGCTCGTCCACGACGAAGCAGCGGTCGGCGTCGCCGTCGAACGCGAGACCGAGGTCGGCGCCGTGCTCGACGACGGCGCGCTGGAGGTCGACGATGTTGGCCGGGTCCAGCGGGTTGGCCTCGTGGTTGGGGAACGAACCGTCGAGTTCGAAGTAGAGCGGCACGATGGTCAGCGGCAGGGCCGGCAGTGCCGCGTCGCCGAGGACGGCCGGCACGGTGTAGCCGCCCATGCCGTTGCCGGCGTCGACGACCACCTTGAGCGGCCGGATGCTCGACAGGTCGACGAGGGTGCGCAGGTGGGCGGCGTAGTCGGGGAGCAGGTTGCGGCGCTCCGCCGCCTCCTTGGCCGGGCCGGCCGGGTGCTGCGCGGGGCGGTCGAGAAGGGCCTCGGCCCGCTCCCGGATCTCGGCCAGGCCGGAGTCCTGCCCGATCGGCCGGGCACCGGCCCGGCACATCTTGATCCCGTTGTACTGCGCCGGGTTGTGGCTCGCGGTGAACATCGCACCGGGCATGTCCAGCGCACCGGACGCGTAGTAGAGCATGTCGGTGGAACCGAGACCGGCCTCGACGACCCCGAACCCCTCGGCCCGGACACCGGTGGCGAAGGCGGCGGCGAGACCGGGCGACGAGTCACGCATGTCGTGGGCGATGACGACCGTGTCGCCGCCGTCTTCGGACCCGCGCAGCAGTTGGGCGAAGGCCGCCCCGAGTGCTTCGGCGACCCGCTCGTCCCACTGGTCCGGCACGGTGCCGCGGATGTCGTAGGCCTTGACGATCCGGGACAAGTCAGACAATTGTCTCGCTCCTCAGCCGATCAGTATCCAACCGTCTGAGCGTATCGGAGCCGAGGCCGTCAACCGTGCCGAGGCGCGGTTGCGACCCGGCCGGCGTGCGGTCGGGTTCCGGTCGGTGCGGAGTCGGGGTCCCGGCCGGCGCGGATCGTCCCGGCCGGCGCGGGGTTCAGTACGGAACGCGCGGCAGGATCGCCGTCGCGTCGCCGTCGCCTCCACCGCGCGGCGGCGGAGGCGGCGGGGAACCGAACCCGTACCCGCCGCCCGGGCCGGGATCGTCACCGCCCCGGCCGCGACGCAGCAGGAAGATGAGCAGCACGACGCCGACGACGACCATCCCCACACCAGCCGTCATGACCATGGTGCCGACGCCGAAGAAGCCGCCGCCACCGCCCGACGGTGGCGCGGCCGCGGCGGGCGAGCCCTCGGCGACCGGCACCGTCTCCTGCGACGGTTCGACCGCCGACTCCGACGGGGACGGGCTCGCCGACGGCGACGGGGTGGGCGACTTCGACGGCCGTGCCGGCGTGGGACTCACCCCGCCGGTGACCCGCCGGGTGCTGGCGGCCCGGTCCAGCACCCCGCCGGGGTTGCCGTACGCCTCCGCGACGACGTTCACCGTGCCGCTCGGTGCGCCCGCCAGGAACTGCACCCGGTAGCGCATGGACACGCTCTTGCGCTCGCACAACCGCGACTTCTCCGGTGCCGTGCGCTCGGTGACGATCAGGCCGCCACCGCCGTCGGAGGTGATCACCCGGCGCCATTCGCCGTCGTCGGCGACCTGCACCTCGACCTGGTCGGGCGAGAGTTGGGGAAGGTTGAAGGCCAGTGCGGTCCGGACCGTGACGCAGCCCTCGGTCCGCTTCGCCACGGTGACCGTGATACCGCTCGGCGAACCGACCTTGAAGCTGCCGGGGAGCTTGACCGACACCCGGTCCTCGTCGGCCATCGCCGGGCTCGCGCCGACCGCGACGAGGCCGCCCACGAGCGCCAGCACCGTCGCGAGCCGGATCGCGCCGCGCCGTACTGTCATGATCACCTCGCTGCTCGGGCCGGACCTGGTACGGCGGACAGGCTACCCCGCACCTGACCTGCGGGCCGAGACGCCCAAACCACTCAAGATCGCCCCGAACCGCCGCCAACCACTCGTCGTGCCACTCCCCCGGACGGCCCGTACGCCCTGGCCGGACCCACCTCGCCCGACCGAGGTATCGATCTTTGATACGTACCCGCCGCCCCGCCTCACCCGAGCTGGCCGGCCAGTGCCTCCCGGCACATCCGGTCG
Source organism: Polymorphospora sp. NPDC050346 (assembly GCF_040655695.1). NCBI lineage: Bacteria > Bacillati > Actinomycetota > Actinomycetes > Micromonosporales > Micromonosporaceae > Polymorphospora > Polymorphospora sp. NPDC050346. The sequence continues at coordinate 175,611 of NZ_JBFAKM010000002.1, forward strand.
GCCGCCCGGGTCGTTTCCGGCAGCCGGAAATTCGGCGACAACGCGAGCACCTGGACCGTGGCGTTGTCCAGACTCATCCGGTGCCCGACCGAGACGAAGACGGGCTTGACCCCGTCCCGGGTGCGCAGCACCCGCCCCACGGTGTCCGTACCGTCCCGCAGGTCGGACCACGACCCGCGGCGCGGCGCCGGCGGATCCCAGGTGCCGACCAGCGGGGTCTTGCCGACCCCGACCGCCGGCAGCCCGGTGAGCACGCCGAGATGGCAGGCGAGGCCGAAGCGGCGCGGATGCGCCAGCCCGTGCCCGTCGCAGACCAGCAGGTCCGGTGCGGCCGTCAACCGGTCGAGCGCGTCCAGCAGCGCCGGCAGCTCGCGGAACGCGAACAGGCCGGGGACGTAACCGAACGCCGCCCGCCCCACGGCCACGGCGGCGTCGACCACGGTCAGGCCGGACGTCTCGAGCACCACCACGGCCGCCGCGAGCCGGTCGCCGCTCTCCGCGTACGCCACGTCCAGCCCCGCCACCAGTCGCGGCGCCGCCGGCCCCGGTCCGGTCAGGTCCACCAGCGGACGCAGCCGGTCCTGTTCGGCCCGGGCCGCTTCCTCGCTCGTCGGCCAGTCGGCCGGTACGCGTACCTCGGTCACCGGAGCATGCTGCCCGAGTGGGCGCCGGGGCCCGGCGGCGGGGGCGGCACGGAGTGTGTCGTGGAACCCTCCAGCAGATGCACCCGGTTGAAGTCCGGGGTGTCCCCGTCCACCCGCGGCACCGGCACCGGGCGCTCCTCCGGCGCCGGCGGGGCCGGCGGCGGCTCGTCGGTGCTCGGCGGCACGGGCGGGTCGTCCGGAAGCGGCGGCACGGGCGGGTTGTCCGGGGGCGGCGGCACGGGCGGGTCGTCCGCCGTCAGCGGTGGGCGGGCGCTGAAGGTGCCCGGTGGACGGTCCGGCAGCGGCATCGGCGTGGCGTCGCCGCCGAGCACGAGGACGTCGAGCGCGGTGACGTTGCCGTCGTTGCGGGTCCCGTCGTGGCCGTACAGCGGTTGCCCGACCGAGACATGTCCACTTTGCGGATCAAGGAACAGAATGGTGCCGCCCTGGTTGATCGCCACCCAGGCGTGCGACGCACCGGTCGCCCAGGTGTTGATGACGAAGGCGTAGGAGCCGTGCCCGCCGGCCCGCAACTGCCCGGCCAGTTCGGCGTACGCCGCCCCGACCCGCTCCCGTCCGACCGCCGGCGGCAGCCCGCGTACGTCCGGACACAGCTGCTGGAAACGGCCGCCGGTGACGTCCTCGACCCGGCCCGGACCGTCGAGTTCGCCGTCGAGCGGAAAGTCGATGTTGCCGTGGGCGTAGCCGTCGAAGGTGCGGGGCGCCGACACCCGTGGCCGCCCGTGCACCCACGTCTCGTAGAACGACAGCGTGCAGTCCACGCAGTTGATCGCCCGCGTGGGGTCGGCCAGCGGACCGCCGTCGTTCGCGAACCGGAACCACCCGCCGGAGCGCGGATCGGCCGTACGGACGACGGCGCCGTCGCGGTCGCGGGGCATCCGCTCGTCGAGGTCCCGCTGGTGCAGTGCCAGCGGCCGGCGCAGCCCGCCCCGCCGGCCGTAGGCGCGCGTGTTGTCGACCGGCGGCGGACGGTCGGTGCCGGTCAGCACCGAATGGTCACCGGCCCGGGGCGGGCCGGTGAAGAGACTGCCGGCGTCGCGGTTGAGCCGCCGGAAGTCGAGTCCGTCGGGGACGTCGTGCCGGTCGGGGGTGATCGTCCCGGCGAGCACCGCGTTCGCCCGGTCGGCCCGCAGGTCGGCTCGGTGGATCTCCCGCCGGGCGGCCGCCGACAACTGCTGGGCGAGTTCCGTCTCACCGATGGCGCGCATCCGGTCGCTCTCGGCGGCGAAGGTGGTGTGGCGCCGCAGATTCTCACGCGACTCGGCACGCAGCCGGGCCGCTTCGTCCTCGCGGCGATTCCGCTCGTAGCTTTCCCGCTGCCGGCGGGCGTACTCGCGATAGCGGAGGCGCTCCCGTTGGTCGAGCATGGCCTGCTGGAAGGGTGGTGTTCGGGGTGTCCGGAGTGGCCGGGTCGGCCGGGTCGGCCCGGGCACCGGCGCCGGATCGGTCGCCGGGGTCGGATCAGCCACCGGAGCCGGGGCCGGTGGCTTCGGCGGGGCGGGCGGATCCGGCGGCGTGGGCGGGTGCGGCGGGGCGGGGGTGGCCGGGGATGCCGGTGGCCGGGGGCCGGGAATCGCGCTGCCGACCGGCGGCTCGGTGGCCGGTGCCGGGAGCGGGGTCGGGAGCGGGGTCGGCGCCAGCGGACCGGACGTGACCGCCGGCCCGGGCGACAACGCCGGCCCGGGCGACAACGGCGGCGCGGGCGACAACGGCGACGCGGACGGCAACGGCGGGTCGGTGACCGGCGCGGGCACCGTCGCGATCATGGGACCGGCGGTCCCGGTCACCGGCGCGAAGGCCGCTTCGGCGGCCGGGACGGTAGCGCCACCGACGGAACCGTCCCGGCCGTTCGAGTCTCCGACATGGAGGGTCTGGTCGGCCGGCGAGGTCGCCGCTTCGCGCGGCTCGGCGGCCGGCTGCTGCTGCGGCGGCGGCCCCTCGCGTGACGGGTCCGGCGCGACGTCGGCGGCCCGGTCGGCTTCGGCGGCCCGGTCAACGGCGGCGGTCCGGTCGGCATCGGTCAGCGGGACCGCCGGCGACAGTGCGACGTCCGGCGCCGGGAGGACACCCGACCGGGCGGCGTCCGGCAGCCCGCTCTCCCCGACCGCGACCGGCGTCGGCGCCACGGATCCCACGGTCGTCGCCGCCGAAACCGTCGCCACGTCGCCGGCCGGTGCCGTCCCGGTCAGCCCCCGCGCTTCGGCGGTGCCGGCCGCCGGTGGGAGGTCGGGCGTCGACGACAGGCCGGCGAGGCGGGTGTCCAGGTCCCGGTCGAGGCCGGTCGTGGTGTGGTTGACTCCGGCGCTGACCGCGCCCGAGGTCGCGGCGCGGCCGGCGTCGTCGAGCGCGACGAGGCCGTTGCCGGTGGCGAGGCTCGCCGCCTGTTCGGCGAGCACCTCGCCGGCCGCGCCCCGGACGGTGTCCTCGCCGAACCTGGTGGCCCGGCCGGCCGCGTGCGGGCCGAGGGTGGCCAGGCTCGCCGCCGCTCCGCCGGCGAAGCCGCCCACCGCCGACAGGCCCAGCGAGCGGGCGTCGAGGCCGTCCCGTCGGCCGCTGTCGTTCTGGTGCAGTTGGATGCCGAGGTCGACGGCGACCTCTTCGCCGGCCTCCTTGCCACCCTGCGTCGCGGCGTATCGGGCGAAGTTCTTCAGGCCGCGCCCGGTGACGTCCCTGGCGGCCCGTTCGGCGGCCTCGCGTACGCCTTCCTTGATCGCCTTTTTCGTCAGTTGGGCGGCGAGGCGCCGGAAGATCTGCTGCACGACGAGCCGGGTCGCGGCCATGGCGGCGGCGGCCGCCGGCGAGGCGGCGCCGAGGGTGAGCGCGGCCACGACGGTCAGGGCGATCAGCTCGACGACCAGGATGCCGAGCTGGATCCAGACCTCGATCTTGGCGCCTTCGATGTCGCAGCCGCACTCCTCGACGATGCGGCCGAGTTCGCCGCTGACCGTCTGGAGGACCGGCAGGGGCGCGTCGTCGCCCTGGCTGAAGTCGCGCCACGCGGCGCCGAACGCCGTACCGGCGGCCCCGCCCGCACCGAACCCGGCGAGGACCTCGCCGGCGGCGAGGTGGGCGTCGTCGCGCGGCCCGGCCAGCGCGGCGGCGACGGCATACCACTGGTCGGCGAGGTCCCAGACGGCCTTCTCGTCGCCCTCGGGCCACTCGGCCCCGACGACCCAGTCGAGGCCCTCGTACGCCCAGCCGGGCAGGTCCCAGGGCAGCAGGTCGAGCGGGTGCGGGATCGGGCTCGGCAGGATCGTCACGGGTGCCGTGCTCCCTCCACGGTCAGGTCGCGGCGGCGGCGACCCGCCGGGCGGTGCCGGCGTCGTCGCGGACGTGGGCGTCGACGGCCCTGACGACGCGGTCGCCGAGCCCTTCGACGTGGCGGCCGGAGCCGCGCCATCCCTTCAGGACGGTCGTCTCGGCGGTGCGGTAGACCCGGTCGAAGGCGGCGCCGATGTCGTCGCGCCCCCAGGGCCGGGCGGCGCCGCGGGCGGCGAGGTCGGCGCCGAGCCGGTCGCGTTGCGCGGTGATCGCCCGCCCGGCGGCGGCGAGGTCGCGGCCGGCGCGGCGGGCCAGGGCCGGGTCGAGCCAGAGGTCGCCGTCAGGCGCCACGGGCCGCCTCCTCGCGCAGGGCCGCGTCACCGCGCCGCAGCAGCGCGCCGAAGTCGCCGCCGTCGAGGAAGTCGCCCGCGCCGGAGCCGGGTGGGAGGTAGCCGGCGACCAGTTCCCGTACGACGGTGGTGGCCCGCGCGGCGGCCCGCTGCACGGTGCCGGTGATCCGGGCGGCGAGCGCCTCGGTGTCGTGGGTGCGGTGGACGCGTGGGTCGAGCACGAGCCTGACGAGCTGGCCGCGCGGCCCGACGGTGGCGGCGATGTGGCCGTCGTCGGAGGTCGCGGTCACCTCGACCGCCGCCAGCCGGTGCCGCAGCTCGTCGAGTCCGCTGCGGAGCCGCTCGTACTGGTCGTGCACCTCGTCGAAGCGCGCCCTCAGCGCACGGTTGGCGTCACGATCCACGGACTGTGTCACCGGCGTCCCTCCCCCATGTCAACCTCGATCAAGATCGATGGTTGATCGACTCTCGGTAACGCCGCACCATACCGGGCGCCACGAAACAGCGTTGTCCGGTAGTTTCTGCGCAGCAGAGCCGAGCCGGCCCGACCGCTTCCGCGGCGGCGACCGGATGACGGGGAGGCGACAGGCATGATCAGTCGACCGGAGGCGGAACGGATCGCCGCCGAGTGGGCCCGGCGGGAGACCCTTCGGCTGGGCTACGAGTGCACGCCGATGCTCAGCGAGTTCGATGTCGGCTACGTGGTGTGGTCCAAACTTCCGCCGGACGTGGTGAGCGTGCCCGGCAGCGGCGCGACGACGGTCATCGACAAGGAGACCGGCGAGGTGTCGAGCTGGCCCGCCCTGCCGCCGACGGTCGTGCAGGACATGTACCGGCGTGGGCGGGCCGCCCGGCTCGGTGGCCTGCGCACCGTCGACCCGACGCTGGAGTTGCGGCGCAACACCGGCCGGGCCGTGACGCCCGGCGCGGCCGCGCACCTGACCGTGCAGTACGACCAGCACATCGCGCACGGCGCCAAGGGCGAGGTGGAACTGCGGCACCACCCGCTGGTCCGCGACTACCTGGACGACCTGCCCCCCGGGCACCTGGTCCGGGGCGGGGAACGGCACGCCGAACTGATCGTGGTGTCCGACGTGCTGCACGAATACGACCGGCGGCAGGCCGCGGCCGGCCAGCCGCCGCTGACCGAGGAGACCGCGCGGGAGCTGCTGGGCAGTTCCTACCTGGAGCTGTTCCGGATCCGCGAGCCGGGCGACCCGGCCGGCGGCCCGGCGGAGCGGCCGTGCGACTCGTGCGTCAAGGCGTTGGTCTACTTCGGAGTGTTGCCGTGGTCGCACCTGGCGTTTGCCCAGGAGTGGCACCCCGCCCCGCAACCGGTGCCGGTGCCGGGGCGGTTTTCGGCAGAGGTGGCGCACGCGCTGGTCGAGGCGGGCTGGCGGCCCGGGACCGGTGACGACGTGCTGGCGGACGCCGCCATCGCCCGGGTCACCGCGGTGCCCGGCCGGGAGTTCCGGCACGAGGCGTTTCCGGCGGCGAAGGAGGCGCTGACCGCGTTTCCGGGGCTGGTCAGCGGCCGGCGCGGGCCGGGCGAGCAGGTGTGGGTCCGCCGGTTCGAGATCAACCCGGGCAGCGTCGCGCACACCGCCGACACCCTCGGCGACCTGGCCCGGCTGATCGGCTGCCGGCTCTTCCCGATCGGCAGCGAGGGCGGCGACAGCATCCTCGCCGTCGACGAGCGGGGCCGGGTGTTCGCGCTCGACCAGGGCGGCGAGTGGTTCGTCGGGTCCGACATCGACACCGCCCTGACCAACCTGCTGCTCGGGCGGGCGCCGGCCCGCCTCCACGACGACGGGACCTGGTGAGCCGGCCCTACAGGTCGATGCCGGTCAGCACCATCACCCGTGGCTCGGTGTAGTCGTCCATGGCGCTGCGCAGCCCCTCCCGGCCGACCCCGCTGGCCTTGGTGCCGCCGTACGGCATCTGGTCGGCCCGGTACGACGGCACGTCGCCGACGACGACCCCGCCGACCTGGAGCGTACGGTGGGCGCTGAACGCGGTCCGGAGGTCGTGCGTGAAGATCCCGGCCTGGAGCCCGTACATCGAGTCGTTGATCGCGGCGAATCCCGCCTCGTCGTCGGCGACCGGGGCGATGACCAGCACCGGACCGAAGACCTCCTCGGTGCAGACCTTCGCGTCGGCCGGCGCACCGGTCAGGACCGTCGGCGGGTAGGTCGCGCCCTCCCGCCGGCCGCCGGCCGCGATCTCGGCACCGGCGGCGACGGCCTCGTCGACCCACGCCTCGACCCGGCGGGCGGCCTCCTCGCTGATCAGCGGCCCGACGTCGACGGTCTCGTCGGTGGGGTCGCCAACCCGCAGCGCCTCGACGGCGGTGACCAGCCGGGGCAGGAAGCCGTCGTAGAGCCATTCGTGCACGTAGACCCGTTGAACGGCGATGCAGCTCTGCCCGGCCTGGTAGTTGGCGAACGTGGCGATCCGCTGGGCGGCGTAGGTGAAGTCGGCGTCGGCGGCGTAGTCCTCGCAGATCAGCGCCGCGGCGTTGCCGCCGAGTTCGAGCGTGACGTGCTTGCCGGGTACGGCGGCCTGGATCGCCGCGCCGACCGGCCCCGAGCCGGTGAACGACACCACCGGCAGCCGGGGGTCCTCGACCAGGTCGGCGGCCCGGTCGTTGGGCAGCGGAAGCACCGAGAACATGCCGGCGGGCAGGTCGGTCTCGGCGAGCAGTTCGCCGAGCAGGAGGGCGGACAGCGGTGTCGCGGGCGCCGGTTTGACGATGATCGGGGCGCCGACCGCGATCGCCGGGGCGACCTTGTGGGCGACCAGGTTGAGCGGGAAGTTGAACGGCGTGATGCCCAGGACCGGTCCCTTGGGCACCCGGCGGACCACGGCGAGCCGGCCGGCCGACGCCGGGTCGGTGTCGAGTCGCTGGAGGTCGCCGGAGAAGCGGCGGGCCTCCTCGGCGGCCCACCGGAAGGTGGCGACGGCCCGGCCGACCTCGGCCCGCGCCCACTTGACCGGCTTGCCGTTCTCGGCGGTGATCAGGCGGGCGACCTCGTCGGCCCGTTCGGCGAGCCGGCGCGACACGTGGTCGAGCGCGGCCGCCCGCCGGAACGCCGGGAGCGCCGCCGCCACCGCGGTGATCCCGACGGCGGCCGAGATCGCGGCTTCGACCTGGTCCGGGGTGGCGTACGTGGTACGCCCGGCCGGGCGCCCGTCGTACGGGTGCCGCACGGTCAGCGTGTCGTCGCTGACGGCGGGCTGCCCGGCGACGTAGAACGGGATCGGTTCCACGTACCGCAGCCTAGTGGCGCCCGGCCGGTCCGGCCGCCGGCCGGGCCGACCCGGGCCGCGCCGGCGGTCGGCCCGGCGGCCCGCTCGGCGCCTTGTCGTCCGCGGTGACGTCGGTCACGATTGGGTACGAGGAGGACGACGCCGATGTCCAACCCGTGGCTCGCCCTGCGGTCCGGGGCCGATCCCAGCGAGCGGATCGGTCAGGTGGGACGCGCCCACGAGCGGTTTGTCACCGGCGAAACCGGAGACCCGGTGCCCGACCAGGTGCGGGGCGTCGTCGCCGACTCGTGGCGACGGTCGGCGGGTGCCCTCGTCGATCCGGACGCCACCGCCCCGATCGACCTCAGCGACGACGAGTTGGACAGCTACCGGGCCGGGCATCCGCTGGCGGCCGTGCTGCCGGTCTTCCGGGACCTGCTCGGCGGCATCGCCGACGACGGCGAGCACATCATGGCGGTCTGCGACGCGCACGGCCGGATGCTCTGGGTCGAGGGCCATCCCCGGGTGCTGCGCCGGGCCGAGGCGATGAACTTCGTCGCCGGGGCCCGCTGGGACGAGCGGCACGCCGGCACCAACGCGCCCGGGGTCGCGCTCGCCGTCGACCACTCGGTGCAGATCTTCGCCACCGAGCACTTCAGCCGGTTGGTGCAGCCGTGGACGTGTGCGGCGGCACCGATCCACGATCCGCTGACCGGGCGGCTGCTCGGCGCCATCGACGTCACCGGGGGTGACCATCTGGCGAACCCGCACAGCCTGGCGCTGGTGCGGGCGACCGCGCGGGCGGCCGAGGCACATCTCGCCGGGCTGGCGCGGGCGGCCGGGGCGCGGCCGGGCGCGGCACTGACCGCGCTGGGCCGGGACGAGGCGGTGCTGACCGTCGACGGGCGCCCGGTCCGGCTGGGTCGCCGGCACAGCGAGCTGGTGGTGCTGCTCGCCTGCCATCCGGAGGGGCGCAGCGGCGACCAGCTCGGCCTCGACCTCTACCGCGACGCGATGCTCAACCCGGTCACCGTACGGGCCGAGCTGTCCCGGTTGCGGCGGATTCTCGGGCCGGCCCTGCTCGACTCCCGGCCCTACCGGCTGCTGGTCGGTCTGGACGCCGACTTCACGGCGGTAACCCGACTCCTCGATCAAGGACGGGTCGCCGAGGCGCTCGACGCGTACCGCGGTCCGCTCCTGCCCGGGTCGGACGCGCCCGGCGTGGTCCGGCTCCGCCGGTTGCTCGACGGCCAGCTCCGGGCCGGGGTGCTCGCCACCCGCGACCCGGCGCTGCTGTCGGCCTGGACCCGGGCCCCGTGGGGCGGCGACGACCTGGAGATGTGGGAGGCCCTCGCCACGCTGCTGCCACCCGGGTCGCCGCGCCGGCCACTCACCCTCGACCGGGTACGCCACCTGCGCGGCGAGTACGGCCTCGCGGCGCGGCCGGGGACGGCCACGGGACGGCCCGGCAGCCCGGTCGGGCGCCACCCGCGCGCAACGTAGTTGCAACGTCGGCGAAACTAGCGTGACCGGCATCACCGCCGCCCCGCACCCGGGCGGCTGACGCCGGGAGGGCACACCATGACCCTTTACGCAGCGCCGGGCACCGAAGGTGCGCTCGCGTCGTATCAGACCCGCTACGACCACTGGATCGGCGGCGAGTACGTCAAGCCGGCCCGCGGCCAGTACTTCGAGAACGTCACCCCGGTCACCGGCCGCCCCTTCACCGAGATCGCCCGCGGCACCGCCGAGGACGTCGAGCTGGCGCTGGACGCCGCGCACGGCGCCGCCGACGCGTGGGGCCGTACCCCGGTCGCCGAACGCGCCAACATCCTCAACCGGATCGCCGACCGGATGGAGGCCAACCTCGAACTGCTCGCCGTCGCCGAGACCTGGGAGAACGGCAAGCCGGTGCGGGAGTGCCTGGCGGCCGACATCCCGCTCGCGATCGACCACTTCCGGTACTTCGCGGGGGCGATCCGCGCCCAGGAGGGCTCGCTCGGCGAACTCGACGACGACACCGTGGCGTACCACTTCCACGAACCGCTCGGCGTGGTCGGCCAGATCATCCCGTGGAACTTCCCGCTGCTGATGGCGACCTGGAAGCTGGCCCCGGCGCTGGCCGCCGGCAACGCGGTCGTACTCAAGCCGGCCGAGCAGACCCCGGCCTCGATCCACCTGTGGCTGAGCCTGGTCGCCGACCTGCTGCCGCCGGGCGTGGTCAACATCGTCAACGGCTTCGGCGTCGAGGCCGGCAAGCCGCTGGCGAGCAGCCCGCGGGTGGCCAAGGTCGCGTTCACCGGCGAGACCACCACCGGGCGGCTGATCATGCAGTACGCCAGCGAGAACATCAAGCCGGTCACGCTGGAACTCGGCGGCAAGAGCCCGAACATCTTCTTCGACGACGTCAGCTCCGCCAACGACGCCTTCTTCGACAAGGCGCTCGAGGGGTTCACCATGTTCGCCCTCAACCAGGGCGAGGTCTGCACCTGCCCGTCGCGCGCCCTGATCCAGCAGGGCCACTACGCCGACTTCCTGGCTGCCGCCGTCGAGCGGACCAGGGCGGTGAAGCAGGGCAACCCGCTGGACACCGACACCATGATCGGGGCGCAGGCGTCCAACGACCAACTGGAGAAGATCCTGTCCTACCTGGACATCGGACGGCAGGAGGGGGCCAAGGTGCTGACCGGCGGCGCCCGCGCCGATCTCGGCGGCGACCTCGCCGGCGGCTACTACGTGCAGCCGACCATCTTCGAGGGCGACAACGCGATGCGGATCTTCCAGGAGGAGATCTTCGGCCCGGTCGTCTCGGTGACCTCGTTCAGCGATTTCGCCGACGCCATCAAGATCGCCAACGACACCCTGTACGGCCTCGGCGCCGGCGTGTGGACCCGGGACATGAACACCGCGTACCGGGCCGGGCGCGCCATCCAGGCCGGCCGGGTGTGGACCAACTGCTACCACGCGTACCCGGCACATGCGGCGTTCGGCGGCTACAAGCAGTCCGGCATCGGCCGGGAGAACCACAAGATGATGCTGGAGCACTACCAGCAGACCAAGAACCTGCTGGTCAGCTACTCCCCCGACAAGCTCGGATTCTTCTGATGGGCGGCCCCCCGGACGCCGGCCCGGACACCGGGGCGGCCGTCGAGCGGGTCGCGGTGACCCCCGCGGCGGCCGACCTCATCCGGTCGCTGCGGGAGGCACACGGGCCGCTGATGTTCCACCAGTCCGGCGGGTGCTGCGACGGCAGCGCGCCGATGTGCTATCCGGCGGGCGAGTTCCGGACCGGCGCCTCCGACGTACTCCTCCAGTCGCTCCAGGTTGACGGGGTGCCCGAACCGGTGCCGTTCTGGATGTCGGCGTCGCAGTACGAACGCTGGCGGCACACCCACCTGACCGTCGACGTCGTGCCGGGAAGGGGCAGCGGGTTCTCGCTGGAGGCGCCGGAGGGGGTGCGCTTCCTGATCCGCTCCCGCCTGCTGACCTGACCCGTACGGCCCGGTCCGTGGTCCGCCACGGGCCGGGCCGGCGGGCTCAGCGCGCGGCCCGGCCGCCGACCAGGACCCGGGCGGCGAGGTCGGGGCGCATCAGCGACCGGGGCGGCGCGATCAGGTTGAGCACCCGGGCGAACGCCTCGGTCAGGGTCGCGTCGCGGCGGGCGGCCGCCTGGAGCCGGCGCAGGTAGGCGTTCACGAACCGGATCGTGCGGGTGCGCTCCCCCGGCACGCCCGGATGCGCCAGATCCGAGCCGGTCACGATCTCCCACGGTACGTCGATGATCGGCGCGACGGCCCGGAAGAACTCCGGGGCCGACACCCCGTCGGGCGCCATCCGCAGCAGGGTGGCCGCCTCCATCGCCGAGACGCTCATCCCCTGCGCGTACTGGGGGTTGAAGCTGCAGATCGCGTCGCCGATCACGAGCAGGCCGGCCGGGAAGCGGTCCAGGCGCTCATAGCGGCGGCGCACGCTGGCCGGGAACCGGAAGATCGCCGGGTCGTCGAGCGGCTCGGCCGCCCGGAGGATCCCGTCGAACTCCGGTGCCCGCAGGGTCCGCGCGAAGGCGAGGAACCCGTCGAGGTCGGCGGGCGCGGCGTCGCCGAGGATGCCGAAGACGGTGGCGACGGCCCGGCCCTGCTCGACGACCTGAAGGACGCCGCCGCGCGGGTTGGTCACCGACGGCGCCACGATGACCGTGTGGTTGCCACCGAGGCCGTCCGGCGCCATCTTGAACTTCCGGGTCGTGTAGCTGAGGTTGATCTCGAGCCGCTCCTCCGCCGGTGCCGCGTAGCCCATTTCGGTGAGCCAGCGCGGGGTGCGCGAGCCGCGCCCGGTCGCGTCGACCACCAGGTCGGCGGGAACGGTCTCCCCGCCACCCCCGCCGGACCGCCGGTGGATCCGCGCCCCGGTGACGGCACCGGCATCCGAGTCGAGTCCGGCGACGTCACAGCCGTCGATCACCTTCAGGTTCGCAATGTCGAGCACCCGGGTCCGGACGTAGCTCTCCAGGTAGGGCCGGCTCACCGCCAGGCCGAGTTCGCCGATGGTGCCCTGGCGCAGTGGATGCCCGTCGGCGTAGAGCCGGATGCCGCCGCACATGTCGCCGGCCGGCACACCCGCGTCGACGAGGTCGGCGGTGGCACCGGGCAGCAGTGTCTCGATCGCCCGCAGCCCGCCGACGAGCAGACCGTGCGCGTGCCGCCCGTGCGGTACGCCGGTCCGGGGCGTGGTCGAGGTGCCGGCCGGCAGCGGGTCCCGCTCGACGAGCACCACCTCGCCGTAGCTGCCGGCGAGTGCGCGGGCGGCGAGCAGGCCGGCCACGCTCCCGCCGAGTACGACGGCACGGTCCTTTGTGGCCATCCGGGCGCCCTCCCAAGGTCAAGTGGACCGTAGGGCGGGCTCCCGGCACGGTCAACGAGCCCTGTGCGCCGATGCGGCATTCGGCGTGCTGTGTGCGTTGTGGCGCCCGTCGTGGGAATGGGCGCCGCCCGGCGGCTCGCCGGGCGGCGCGGCATCCGGGCTAGGCCCAGGGTGCGGTCGGGTACCAGGGGATGATCTCGCGCCGGGCGAGCAGGCGGACGTCCCAGTAGAGGAACGTGAAGGCGCCGGCGACGAGGAACGCGACGGCGGTGATGACGGTGAGGCGGCGCGGGTTGGCGGTCAGCCACCGCTGGAGCCGGTTGCCGGTGAAGTTGGCGATGATCAGGAAGAGGATCGCCATCACCAGAATGTTGCCGATCGACTGGAGGCTGAACGCGGCGGCGCCGTAGAGCGGGTTTCCGCTTTCGGCGGCGTCGCGGAACATCTGCCGGAAAAGCGGGAACGGCCGGCCGATCAGGAACGCGCCGATCAGGATGCCCATGAAGACCATCGGGGCGTTCGGGAATCGCTTGGAGATCTTGGCGAACGGGTCGCGGACCAGCCCCAGCGACGCCAATCCGAGATACAACATGACCAGGCCGATGATGCCGTAGACGACCATCGACTGGATGCTGCGCGGGGAAAGGCTGCCGGGCTGGTTGGCCGCCTGCGAGAACTGTGGCATCGAGGTGCCGACGAGCCCGACGATCACGCCGTACACCGATGACACGGCGAGCATTCCGACCGACACCCAGCCGAGCGGCTTGAGGGTGTGCACGATGCGGCTCCACCGGCTGCCGCCACTGCCCAACAACGGGGCCATCGCGCCGAAGGTGGCGATGTTACAGGCGGTGAACGTGCCGGCCAGCCCGGAAACAAAGGCGAAAAGAATCCCGGCGGCGATGCCGGCGATCGGGGTTTCCTTGGCGTCGTGGCCGAGCAGGGTGTTGGCGACGTTGTCACCGATGGTGGAGTCGACGAAGTGGGCCGACCAGACCACCGTCAGCAGGAAGCCGGCCAGCACACTGAGGCCGATGATCAATCCGCGTCGGCGCGGGAAATGACCATTGACGAATGGTGACGTCGCTTTCGGCTCGGACGCGGCGTCGACGGATGGCGCGGAGATCGTTTCCGGTGCGGCGCGCAGCAGTTCACCAGGGGGCGGTTTGACCACAGATTTCTCCTGACCTGGATCGCAGGAAGAGGGATTGGTGGCCAGATGATAGGCAGAAAAAGGCAGGCAAAAGCCGACCGTTGATTGATTTCTGTCAACCTAAGATGCCGTGTTGATCAGATACGGAATTGATCTCGCCGCGGCCTACCGGTGGATGCCGCGGCGACCTACCGCACGTCGAGGGCGGCCCGCTCCGGCTGGTGGGGCACCGACCCGGCCGGCCCGGACAGCTTGCGCCACAGGAACTCGTACGTCAGCGCCGACATGAACGCCGCCTGCTCGTTGTCGGCCGCGCCGCCGTGCCCGCCCTCGACGTTCTCGTAGTACGACACGTCGTAGCCCTGCCCGGCCAGCCGGGCCGCCATCTTGCGGGCGTGGCCGGGGTGCACCCGGTCGTCGCGGGTCGAGGTGGTCAGCAGCACCGGCGGGTACGGCTGCCCGGGGCGCACGTTCTGGTAGGGCGAGTATTCGCGCAGGAACGCCCAGTCGTCGGGGTTGTCGGGGTCGCCGTACTCGGCCACCCAGGACGCCCCGGCGAGCAGCAGGTGGTAGCGGCGCATGTCGAGCAGCGGCACCTGCACGACGATCGCGCCGAACAGTTCCGGGTAGCGGGTCAGCATGACCCCCATCAGCAGGCCGCCGTTGCTGCCGCCCCTGGTGCCGAGCCGGGCCGGCTCGGTGATGCCGCGGGTCACGAGGTCGGTGGCGACGGCGGCGAAGTCCTCGTACGCCCGCGGCCGGCGCTCGCGCAGTGCGGCGTGGTGCCACCGCGGACCGTACTCGCCGCCGCCGCGGATGTTGGCGACCACGTAGGTGCCGCCCCGGGCCAGCCAGCCCCGGCCGGCGACCGCGTCGTAGGCGGGCGTACGGGCGATCTCGAATCCGCCGTACCCGGTCAGCAGGGTGGGTCCGGGCGACGCGTCCGGGTCGCCGACCACGAAGTAGGGGACCCGGGTGCCGTCGGCGGAGGTGGCGAAGAACTGCCGGACGGTAAGCCCGTCGGTGTCGAAGTACGCCGGTTCCCGCTTGACCGGTTCGACGCCGCCGCCGACCGTGCCGATGCGCAGCGTGTCGGGTTGCAGGAACCCCTCCGACGTCGTCACGTAGTAGTCGTCGTGGTCCGGCTCGGTGTCCAGGATTCCACTGTGGTCCATCGCCGGGCCGCCGGGCAGCGGCTCCCGCCGCCAGCCGTCCGGGCCGGGCGTCAGCACCAGCAGTTCGGTCCGTACGTCGCGCAGCAGCACCAGGAGCAGGTGGTTGCGGGTCCACGCGTATTCGCTGACCGACGTTCGCGCGTCCGGCACGAAGAGCACCGTCAGGTCCCGCCCACCGGCAAGGAACTCGTCGAACGTGATGACCAGCAGCGCACCCGCCGGATGCGTCACGTCGCCGACGGTCCAGTCCGAGCGCGGCCGGACCAGCAGCCATTCCCGGTGCACGTCCCAGTCGGCGTCGTCGGGTACGTCGACCCGGCGCAGCGTCCCGTCGGGGGCCAGCAGGTGGCTCTCGCTGCGGAAGAAGTCGATACGGCGGCTGACGAAGTCGCGTACGAACCCCGGCGTCGGGTCGTGACTGGCGTGCACCGCCACGTCCTCGGCCCGCCCCTCGAAGACGGTCGGCGCCTGCGCCAGCGGGGTGCCCCGGCGCCACCGCCGGACGACCCGGGGATAGCCGGACGCGGTGAGTGAGCCGGGCCCGAGGTCGGTCCCGACGTAGATGTGGTCGACGTCGATCCAGCCGACGTTCGTCTTCGCCTCGGGCAGGGTGAACCCGTCGGCGACGAAGGCCAGGTCGACCAGGTCGAATTCGCGTACGACGGTGGCGTCCGCGCCGCCCCGGGACAGGCTGACCAGACAGCGACGGTGGTCTGGGCGTAGCACAGCCGCCCCGGCCCAGACCCAGTTCTCGTCCTCGTCGGCGGCGAGCGCGTCGATGTCGAGCAGGATCTGCCAGTCCGGTTCGGGCCGGCGGTAGTCGTCGAGGGTGGTCCGCCGCCACAGGCCGCGGGGGTGGGCGGCGTCCCGCCAGAAGTTGTAGACGTGGTCGCCGCGGCGGGCGACGTAGGGGATGCGGTCGTCGGCGTCGAGCACCTGCCGGATCTCGGCCTTCAGGTCGTCGAACGTGCCGCCGGTGGCGAGCCGCGCGACGGCCTCGGCGTTGCGCTCACGCACCCAGGTGCCGGCGTCGGCGCCGTCGACGTCTTCGAGCCACAGGTATTCGTCACCCATCCGGGCAATGATTCCCGACGTCCGCGCCGGACGGAAGCCGGGATACCCGGATCAGGAGTCGAAGCCGAGGCCGAGGCGGTCGAGGGTGCGTAGCCAGGCGTCGCGGCGGCCCTCGTTCGCGTCGGCGCGGGCCATCGAGCGGCGGGTCAACTGGATCACGGCGGTGCGCAGCGGCTCGGGCGGGAACGGGACCGGCCGGTCGCGGACGAGGGCGAGCCGGGTCAGTTCGGTGTCGGCGCCGGCGAGCAGGTCGAGCATGACCCGGGCACCGAAGCGGGTGGCGCCGACGCCGAGGCCGGTGAATCCGGCGCTGTAGGCGAGGCGGCCGTCGTAGGCGGTGCCGTGGAAGGCGCAGAACCGGGTGCAGGTGTCGATGACGCCGCCCCAGGTGTGGCTGAACCGTACGCCGTCGAACTGCGGGAAGGTGGCCCGGAAGTGTTCGGCCAGCCGGACGAAGGTGACGGTCCGGTGTTCCAGCGCGGGCGTCATCCGGCCACCGGCGTGGTAGACGGCGTCGTAGCCGCCGAACAGGATGCGGTCGTCGGCGGTGCGCCGGTAGTAGTGGAACTGGTTGGCGGCGTCGGAGATGCCCTGCCGGTTGTGCCAGCCGACGGCGGCGAGTTGGGCTGGGCTCAACGGCTCGGTCATCAGCGCGTAGTCGTAGACCGGCACGAGGTAGTGCCGCAGGCGGCGCAGCAGCGGCGGGAAGGCGTTGGTGGCCAGCGCCACCCGGTCGGCGCGCAGCCGCCCGTGTGGCGTACGCAGGCGAAGCGCGGCCCGGTCGCGGTGCAGGCCGGTGACCCGGGTGTGTTCGTGGATGCGTACGCCGAGGTCGAGGCAGACCCGGCGCAGTCCCCAGGCGAGCCGGGCCGGGTCGAGCATCGCGACCCCGTCGGTGTCCCAGAACCCGCCGAGGTAGGTGGGCGAGTCGATCTCGGCGCGCAGCGCGTCGCGGTCGAGCAGGATGCCGGGGTGGCCGAGCCGGGCGGCGAGGGCGGCGTCGTCGGCGATCCCGGCGAGCTGGTACGGCTCGACGGCGACGGTGAGTTCGCCGGTGCGCCGGAAGTCGCAGTCGATGTCGTACCGGTCGACGGTCGCCCCGATGTCGTCGAGGTTGGCGCGGCCGAGCCGTTCGAGGGTGACGATCTCGTCGGGGAAGAGGGCGGCGCCGTTCGCGGAGCCGTGGGTCAGCGAGGCGGCGCAGAATCCGCCGTTGCGCCCGGAGGCGGCCCAGCCGCAGGTGCCGGCCTCCAGGACGACGACGTCGCGGCCGGGGTCGGCCTGTTTCGCGAGCAGGGCGGTCCACAGGCCGCTGTAGCCGCCGCCGACGACGGCCAGGTCGGCACTGTCGGCGCCGGTCAGGGGCGGCAGCGGGTCGGGACGTTCCGGCCGGTCGAGCCAGTAGGGGCGGTGGACGGCGTCGGCGAGGGCGCGCCGGGCGGCGGCCGTCACCGGGCACCGCCGGCCCGGGGTCGCCGGCGCGGTACGGCGGTGCCGAGCACGAAGAGCACGGCGATCGCGAACATGGCGGTGCCGACGACGTTGACCTGGGGCGGGATGCCGCGCTGGGCGGCGCCCCAGACGTACATGGGGAAGGTGACGGTGCTGCCGGAGTTGAAGTTGGTGATGATGAAGTCGTCGAACGACAGCGAGAAGGCCAGCAGGGCGGCGGCCACGATGCCGGGCGCGGCGAGCGGCAGCGTGACCCGGCGGAAGGTCTGCCACGGGCCGGCGTAGAGGTCCATCGCCGCCTCCTCCAGTCGGCCGTCCATTCCGGACAGTCGGGCTTTGACGGTGACCACGACGAACGATACGCAGAACATCACGTGGGCGACGACGACGGTCCAGAAGCCGAGCGGCACCCGGCCGGCGACGAAGAGCGTCAGCAGCGACGAGCCGAGGACCACCTCGGGGGTCGCCATCGGCAGCAGCACCAGCAGGCTGACCGCCGGCCGGGCGCGGAACCGGTGCCGGGCCAGGGCGAACGCCATCAGGGTGCCGAGCACGGTCGCGCCCAGCGTGGCGACCAGCCCGATCTGGGCGCTGCGCCACACGGCCGCGCACAGTTCGGCGTTGGCGCACGGGTTCGCCCAGTTGTCGACGGTGAACTCGTGAAAGTCGTACGACAGCCGCGACGAGGGCCGGTTGAACGACAGCGCGGCGACGACGCCGACCGGCAACAGCAGGTAGCCGAGCACCATCAGCCCGACGGCGGTCACCCAGTGGGCGGCGAGCCACCGCGCCGGCCGGTTCACCACACCTCCCCGGCCCGGCCCCGGCGCAGGCCGGCGACGACGAGCGCGAGCACCATCGCCATCAGCAGGAACGACAGCGCGGCGGCCTGCGGATAGTCGAGCCGGACCAGGAACGCCGAGTCGATCGCGTTGCCGACCAGGTATTCGTTGGGGCTGCCGAGCAGCCGGGCGTTGACGTAGTCGCCGCTGGCCGGGATGAAGAAGAGCAGGATGCCGGCGGTCAGGCCGGGTGCCGACAGCGGCAGGGTGACGGTGACGAAGGTCCGCAGCCGGCCGGCGTAGAGGTCGCGGGCCGCCTCCAGCAGCCGCCCGTCGAGCCGTTCGAGGCTGGCGTACAGCGGCAGCACCAGGAACGGCAGGAAGTTGTACGTCAGGCCGAGCACGACCGCGACCGGGGTGGCCAGCAGCCGGCCGTCCGGCTCCAGCAGGTGCAGGTCGCGCAGCACGCCGACCAGCCAGCCGTTGTCCGACAGGATCGTCTTCCAGGCCAGGGTGCGGACCAGGAAGCTGGTGAACATCGGGGCGACCACGCAGACCATGAGCAGGTTCTTCCAGCGGCCGGCCCGGCGGGCCATCGCGTACGCCAGCGGATAGCCGAGCAGCAGGGCGATCGCGGTGGCGATGCCGGCGTAGAGCAGCGACCGGCCGAAGTGGCCGCCGTACGCCCGCAGGGCCGCCGGGTAGTTGCCGAACGACCAGGTCATGTCGTAGCCGTCGGCGACCGAGCCGGCCGGGTCGTAGAGGCTGGTCGCGGCGAGTTGGCCGGCGGGCGCGACGAAGAACAGCGCCAGCCACAGCCCGCCGGGCAGGACCAGCAGGTACGGCAGCAGCCGCCGGCTCGTCTTCACGGGTGGGTGCCGGCCGGCCCGGGTCCGGTGTCGCCGGGCACCAGGAAGGCGTGGGCCGGGTTCCAGTGCGCCACCACGGCAGCCCCGGTTCCGGCCCCGACGGCCGGGTCACCGGTCCCGTACGCGGCGAACGCCGTCAGTTCGGCGCCCCACGGGGTGCGTACCAGGTGGCGGGTGCCGAGCCCCACGTACGACGAGTCGGTGACCACGCCGGTGACGTGCTGGTGGCCGGCCGGGACGTCCGTGCCGTCGGGGGCCAGGTGCAGCCGTTCGGGGCGTACGCCGAGCAGGACCGGGCCGGCGGTGGACCGGGACCGGCCGGCGGGCACCGAGAACCGCGAGCCGTACGCCTCGATCAGCACCTCGCCACCGGCCCGGCCGGTCACGCGGCCGGTGAGGAGGTTGGCCTGGCCGAGGAAGTTGGCCACGAACGCGGTGGCCGGCAGTTCGTAGAGGTCGGCCGGGGCACCCAACTGCTCGACCCGGCCGGCGTTGAGCACCGCGACCGTGTCGGCCAGCGTCATCGCCTCCTCCTGGTCGTGGGTGACGTGCACGAAGGTGGCGCCGACGCCGGTCTGGATGCGTTTGAGCTCGATCTGCATCTGCCGGCGCAGCTTCAGGTCGAGCGCGCTGAGCGGCTCGTCGAGCAGCAGCACGCGGGGTTCGTTGACCAGCGCCCGGGCGAGCGCGACCCGCTGCTGCTGCCCGCCGGAGAGTTCGGCGGGCCGACGCCGCTCGAACCCGTCGAGCCGGACCATCTCGAGCATCCGCGCGACCCGGCCGGCCACGCCGGCCATTCCCCGGCGACGCAGGCCGAACGCGACGTTGTCGAAGACGTCCAGGTGCGGAAAGAGCGCGTAGCTCTGGAACACGGTGTTGACCGGCCGCTGGTACGGCCGCAGGTCGGTGACGTCGCGGCCGGCGAGGAACACCCGGCCGGCGGTGGGCTGTTCGAGACCGGCGACGATGCGCAGTGTGGTGCTCTTGCCGCAGCCGGACGGGCCGAGCAGCGCGAAGAACGATCCCTGCGCGACGGTCAGGTCGAGGTCGTCGACGGCGGCGACGGCGCCGAACCGCTTGGTGACGCCGACCAGTCGCAGCTCGCCGGCAGGCTCCTTTTCGGCCATCCGGTCACGCCCCGATGACCTGCTGGAACTTCGTTTCGTACGCCCGCTCCTGCTCGTCGGTGAGGGCCATGAACACCTTCGTACCGGCCAGCGTCGCGTCGTCGGGGAAGATCAGCGGGTGGTCGGCGAGCGTCGGGTCGATCCGCTCCATCTCGGCCCGCGCGCCCTCGACGGGGCAGATGTAGTTGACGTACGCGGCGAGCTGGGCGGCGACGGCGGGCTCGTAGTAGTGGTTGATCAGCTCTTCGGCGTTGGCCTTGTGGGTGGCCCGGTTGGGCACCTGGAGGTTGTCGGAGTAGAGCATCGCGCCGGATTCGGGGGCGACGAAGCGGATCCGGTCGTCGGTGGCAGCGAGCTGGATGATGTCGCCGGACCAGCCGATGCAGGCGGCGATGTCACCGCGGGCCAGTTCGGGAGCGTAGTCGTTGCCGGTGAACCGGCGGATCTGGCCGTCGGCGACCGCCCGGCGCAGCCGCTCCAGCGCGTCGTCGAACTGCGCGTCGGTGAAGTCGGCCGGGTCGTGTCCGGCCGACTGGAGCAGCAGTCCCATCGTGTCGCGCATCTCGGTCAGCGCGGTCACCCGGCCCTTCAGGTCGGGCCGGGTGAGCAGTTCGTCGATGGTCCGCACCTCGCCGGTCACGGCGCCGTTGTAGGCGAGCCCGGCGAGTCCGGACTGCCACGGTACGGCGAGTTCGCCGGTGGGGTCGAAGGGCCGGTCACGCAGCGAGGCGAGCAGGTTGCGCTCGACGTTGGGCAGCCGGGAGCGGTCGAGTTTCTGCACCCAGCCGAGCCGGATCAGGCGGGCCGACATCCAGTCGGTGAGCACGATCAGGTCGCGGCCGATGGGCTGGCAGGCGGCGAGTTGGGCCTGCACCTTGCCGAAGAACTCGTTGTTGTCGTTGATGTCCTCGGTGTAGGTGACCCGGATGCCGGTCCGGTCGACGAACGCGTCGAGGGTGGGCCGCCGGTCGGGGTCGGTGTCGTCGACGTCGAGGTACTGGATCCAGTTGGAGAAGTTCAGCCACCGTTCGGTGTCCGACAGGTCGTCGCTGGCGCAGCTCTCCCCGGTCTGCCGCGCTCCCTCGGTGCCGCAGCCGGCGACCCCGCCCGCGACGGCCAGCACGCCGGCGCCGAACGCACCGCGCATGATGGAGCGGCGGGACAGGCGGTGCGCGGACAGCAGTGCGGCGACCGCGGGCGCCGGCGGGGAGTGGAAGCTGTTGTGCATGGTGACGGCTCCTGCGGCGGTCGGATCCGGTGGTGGTGGATCCAGGCGGTCGTCGATGGGGTGTCGCCGACTACTGATCTTGGCATGCAATAGGGTATGTCACAAGGGATTTCGTTGCATATCTTGGTTTTTGCCACGAAATACACCTTCGACACTTGACACCGGGCGGGCACGCACTCGCGCCCCACGGCAGACAGGGGGGAACGGATGGTCGCGCGACAACTTGACGACCGCCGCACCACCGGGAACGGACGACGGGTCGCGGTCCGCGAAAGTACCGACAACGCGCCCGTCGACGAGGTGGCGAGACAGATCATCGAACAACTACAGGAGGACGGCCGGCGGGCGTACGCCACGATCGGCAGGGCGGTCGGGCTCTCCGAGGCGGCCGTACGCCAGCGGGTGCAGCGGCTGCTCGACGCCGGGGTGATCCAGATCGTGGCGGTGACCGACCCGCTACGCCTCGGCTTCCCCCGGCAGGCGATGGTCGGCCTGCGCACCTCTGGCGACCTGGAACGGGTGGCCGACCGGCTGGCCGAACTCGACGAGATCAGTCACGTGGCCATCACGGCCGGTTCGTTCGACCTGCTGGCCGAGGTGGTCTGCCGTGACGACGACCACCTGCTGGAGATCCTGCGGCAGCTCCGGACGGCCGACGGCGTCGTGTCGACCGAGGCGTTCGTCTACCTGAAGCCACCCCACCCGCCGCGCTGACCGGGCAGCGGTCGCGCCGTCGGTGGGCTCAGTGGGTGGGCGGGATGACCCGCAGATGGCCACGCCGGCCGACCTGCGGCCCCTGCCCGTCGTCGGGCTCTTCGGTGCGCTGCACCGGACGGGCCGCCTCGCGCACCGCCTCGGCCAGTGCGACCAGGTCGTCGGTGGTCGGCGGCGGCGGCTCGAACTCGCCCTCGTGCCGGACGACGTCCCAGCCCCGCGGGGCGGTCAGACTGCGGGCGTGCTGCTCGCACAGGTCGTAGGTGTGCGGCTCGGCGAAGGCGGCCAGCGGCCCGACCACCGCCGTCGACTCGGTGTAGACATAGGTCAGCGTGGCGACGGCCTGTCGGGGGCAGCCGTTGCGGGAGCAACGCCGTGGTGACCTCACGGCGGGCACGTTATCTCTCTTACCGGGTCTCCCGCTCCTGTTACCGCCGCGACACGCCGATGATCCGTAGATCACGATCTGACGACGCGCCACGGCCGGCGCCGTCCGCCGTCCGGTCGGGCGGTCGCGGGACTACCCTGGCGACGTGAACATGGGGATGGGGGGCGGTCCGGCGTGCCGGCCGGACCAGGACAGGACCGACCGCCGGAGGGTGGGCCGGCACGACCGGGCGGCACCACACCGGGTACGGGTCGCCGGCGCCGGACCCGCGTACGGCGGGAGGGCGAGGTGACCGTCCCGCAGCACCGGCGCCCCGGTCCGGGCCGCCGTTCCCGGCGCGACCGGCACGGGCGTGGCCTGCGCGGGCGACTCGTGCCCGCGACCGTGCCGCTGTCGCGGACCAAGGCCGAGATCTTCGACGACCTGGTGCTCGACACGGTGGAGACCCTGGAGCGCCGCTTCGCCAAGGAACTGGCCGGCGTCGAGTTCGCCGTCGAGGACGTGCCGCCGGACCTCAACGTCTACGACTCCGACGTGCTGGAGGACGGCGAGGTGCCGCTCGCCCGGCTCCTGCCGGGCCGGCCCGGCCGGCAGGAGGTGCCGCCGCGGATCGTGCTCTACCGGCGGCCGCTGGAGTTCCGCGCGATGGACCGGGAGGACCTCGCCGACCTGGTGCACGACGTGATCATCGAGCAGGTCGCCAACCTGCTCGGCGTCGATCCGGACGAGTTGGCCTGAGCGGCCCCGGCGGGACGCTCCGTCGTGCCGGACCCGCCGGATCGGGCCGACGGCGGGTGGCCGGACCGGGCGGCCCCCACCGCCCGGCCGTCAGCCGGTGTTTCGTGGTCCGCGGGGCGGACCGGGACGGATCAGGCGACCCGACGCTTGAGCTTGCGCCGTTCGCGCTCGGACAGGCCGCCCCAGATGCCGAACCGTTCGTCGTGGCCCAGCGCGAACTCCAGGCATTCGGTCTGGACCTCGCAGCGCGAGCAGATGCGCTTCGCCTCGCGGGTGGATCCGCCCTTCTCAGGGAAGAACGCCTCGGGGTCGGTCTGCGAGCACAGCGCCCGCTCCTGCCACTCCGGCGCATCTCCGAGCAGGTCGGCTACTTCTAGCCGGCCGTCCATGCATGCCTCCTTATCGCGCGCCAGCAGCGGTGCCGGCGCAACCCCCCACGCGGAAGGCGTGTCTATTGCCCCGAACGGTGGCTTTTCATGCCCCCCGTTCGGACAACCCCAACCGAAATTACACGCGTGTAATGCGTGCGTCGTCAAGCCGAACCTGATAAATGGGGTCGCTTTTTCGCCGTGTCCTGACGGCCCCTCCGAGCCGCCTCGCTGCCCTATCGATCCAGCCCCCGGACGGGTAACGCCCGTATCGGCGAGTCGCCCGGAGAAATCGGCGTGCCGCGTTGATTGTGGCCGTAACCAGGCGGTTCCGCACGACGAATGGCAATATCGACGACGGGCAGCCCGTCACGCCGCCCGGCTTCGCGGCCGGGCCGCTCTGAGCTGCCCGATCGACCCGCCACCCGGTCGCGCCGGGGTCCGGCGACCGGGCCGCGCGGCCCGCCGGGCGGGCCGGCTCAGCGGGTCCGGCCGTACGCCGTGGTGCGCTCGCGCGCCGGCCGGCCGGCCGCCTCGGCCATCGCGTGCAGTTGTGCGACCGTACGCGCCGAACCGTTGTCGGATCCCGCCATCCGGGAAATTGTCTCCTCCATCAGGGTGCCGCCGAGATCGTTGCAACCGCCCCGGAGCATCGCGACCGTGCCCTCGTCGCCGAGTTTCACCCACGAACACTGGATGTTGTCGATCCGGCCGTGCAACAGCAGCCGGGCCATCGCGTGGACGATCCGGTTCTCCCGCCAGGTCGGGCCGGGCCGGGCGATTCCGGCCAGATAGATCGGCGCGTTGGTGTGCACGAACGGCAACGCCACGAATTCGGTGAACCCGCCGGTGCGGTCCTGGACCCCGGCCAGCACCCGGAAGTGCCCGAGCCACTGCCGGGGGTGGTCGACGTGGCCGTACATCATGGTCGAACTGGACCGGATGCCGAGCTGGTGCGCGGTCGTGACGACCTCGACCCAGGTGGCGGCCGGCAGCTTGCCCTTGGTGAGCACCCAGCGCACCTCGTCGTCGAGGATTTCGGCGGCGGTGCCCGGAATGGTGTCCAGACCGGCTTCCCGCAGCATCGTCAGCCAGTCCCGGATGGACAGTCCGCCCTTGGCGGCGGCGGTGACGATCTCCATCGGCGAGAACGCGTGCACGTGCATCCCCGGCACCCGGGCCTTGACCGCCCGCACGATGTCCGCGTACGTGGTGATCGGCAGCTTCGGGTCGATGCCGCCCTGCATGCAGACCTCGGTCGCACCCGCCCGCCACGCCTCCTCGGCCCGGTCGGCGACCTGCTCGACGGAGAGCCGGAACGCGTCGGCGTCACGTTCCCGCTGGGCGAAGGCACAGAACCGGCAGCCGACGTAGCAGACGTTGGTGAAGTTGATGTTGCGGTTGACGATGTAGGTGACGTCGTCGCCGACGGCGTCCCGGCGTACGTCGTCCGCGATCCGGCACACCTCGTCGAGTGCCGCGCCCTCGGCGCCGAAGAGCGCCATGGCCGCCGCCTCGTTCGCCGGTTCGAGCAGGGCCGCCGGGTCGTCGGCGGCCAGCTTCAGTCCAGCGAGCAGGTCGGCCGGGGTACGCGCCGGAGCACCGCCCGGCGTCACCTGGGCGGCGACCTCGGCCCAGTCGCCGTACACGCTGTCGAAGTCGCCGCGCCGGTCGCCGGTGCGACCGGTGGTGTCGATCGTCGCGTGCAGGTCGGTGCGACCGCCGGGGACGAACGAGTCCTCCGGCTCCTGCCACGGCCGGCCGACCGGACGGGCCTCCTCGTCCGCCAGGCCGGTCGCCGGCTCGGCCAGCGCCGCCACGTGCGGCCCCAGGCGCGGGTCGAGCCAGGGGTCGCCCCGCCGCAGGTATTCGGGGTAGATGGTGAGCCGTTCGCGCAGCGTGAAACCGGCGGCGGCGCTGTGCTTGGCCAGCTCGTCGATCTGCGGCCAGGGCCGCTCCGGGTTGACGTGGTCCGGGGTCACCGGGGACACCCCGCCCCAGTCGTCGATGCCGGCCCGCAGCAGCAGCTCGTATTCGCCGGCGATCAGGTTGGGCGGGGCCTGGATCCGGGCCTTTGGGCCGAGCAGGACGCGGGCGACCGCCACGGTGGCCGCCAGGTCGTGCAGTTCGGCGTCGGGCATGCCGCGCATCGCGGTGTCCGGCTTGGCGCGGAAGTTCTGCACGATGACTTCCTGGATGTGGCCGTACTCGCGGGCCGCCCGGCGGATCGCGAAGATCGAATCGATCCGCTCCGCCCGGTTCTCCCCGATGCCGATCAGGATGCCGGTGGTGAACGGCACCGCCACCCGGCCGGCGTCGTCGAGCACCCGCAGCCGGACCGCGGGCTCCTTGTCGGGCGAGCCGTAGTGCGGGCCGCCGGGCTCCGACCACAGCCGGGTCGCGGTCGTCTCCAGCATCATGCCCATGCTCGGCGCCACCGGCTTGAGCCGCTGCAGCTCGGCCCACGAGAGCACGCCGGGGTTGAGGTGCGGCAGCAGGCCGGTCTCCTCCAGCACCGCGATCGCGCAGGCGCGTACGTAGTCCAGCGTCGAGTCGTAGCCGCGCTCGTCGAGCCACCGCCGCGCCGCCGGCCAGCGCTCCTCCGGCCGGTCGCCGAGCGTGAACAGCGCCTCCTTGCAGCCCTGGGCGGCGCCGTCGCGGGCGATCGCCAGCACCTCGTCACGGTCGAGGAAGGCCGCCGGCAGCCGGTGCGGAACAGTCGCGAACGTGCAGTAGTGGCACCGGTCCCGGCAGAGCCGGGTGAGCGGGATGAACACCTTCCTGGAGTACGTCACCACACCCGGCCGGCCGGCCTCGCGCAGTCCGGCGTCGCGGATACCCGAGGCGATCGCGAGCAGCCGGTCAAGGTGCTCGCCGCGCGCGGCGAGCAGATCGGCGGCCTCACCCGGGTCGAGGGCCTGCCCGTCGGCGGCCCGCCGGAGCGCGCGGCGCAGGCTGGCCTCGGTCGGTCGGGGGTCGGTGCTGTCAACCACGTGTGCAGCCTAGGCCGTACCACCTGTCGCGGTCGGTGGTAGCGGTCACACACGCCGCGAGGGCGCCCCCGGCGGGAGCGCCCTCGCGGTCATCGGGCCGTCGGCCCCGCGGTTCAGGACTGGTAACGCTGCGTCGGCTCGTCGCCCACCGCGGCGGCCGGCGGTGGCGAACCGGCCGACGGCTGCTGGCTGGCCGGGTTGATCAGTTGGGTGCGCTGGCTCAGGTCGTCCTCGCCGGTGGCGACCGCCTGGGTCGACTCGGCACCGGCGCCTCCCTTGGTCAGGCTGGGTCCGGCCGGCTGGCCGGGCACCGCCGGGGCGGACGGCGGCGCCGAGATCGGCGCGTACGGCGACGGCGCGGCCGGGGGTGCCGGCATCGTGTACGGCCCGGCGACGACCTGCGTCGGGTCCTCGCCCGGCGGGGCGGGCGCCGGGGTGAATCCGGCCGGCCCGGCCGGCGGCGCGGACGCCGGCGGTCCCGAGGCGGGTGGCGCCGACGCGGGCGGGGCCGAGGCCGGCGCGGGCGGGGCGGAGGCGGGACCGGCCGGGAACGCGCCCGACTGGGCACCGGTCTGGTCCTGCGGTGCCCACTGCTGGCCGTACGCCCCCGGCGGGTAGGCGGCCGGCTGCTGCCCGGTCGGCTGGCCGTAGCCCGGCTGCGGCGGGTAGCCGGGCTGCGCCGGGTAGCCCGGCTGGGTGGGGTAACCGGGCTGCTGGCCCTGCGGGTAGCCGGGCTGCTGGCCGTACTGCGGCGGGTAGCCGCCCTGCTGCGGGTAGCCGGGCTGGCCGTACAGGCCGGGCTGCGGCTTGGGCTTGGCGACGTAGAACAGCTTCTGCCACACCTTGAACACCACCAGCGCGGCCACGGCGAGCAGCGCCAGGTAGGCGAAGCGGGCGAGCAGGCCGGTCAGCACGTCCCGGAACCGGCCGTCGATGAACCCGCCGGCCAGGAAGGAGAACAGGGTGACGACCCCGAACAGCGCCGAGGCGGCATATTCGGCCAGGGCGCCGATCGTGATCAGCTTGGCCCGGCCGGTGACCGGCTCGATGTGGGTAACCAGCAGCACCGCCAGCAGCGGCAGGACGATCTGCTCCAGCCCGGCGAAGTCGAAGAACGTGCTGCCGGCCCGGGTGGCGAAGCTGCTGCTGGTGGAGTAGGGCACCAACAGGTTGATGAGGCCGACGAAGAGCAGGATGGCGTTCGCGCCGAGAAGCACCGCCGCGATGAGTTCGCGCAGTGGCTTGGTTATCTGGCTGGCCGGCGCCTTTTCGGCGGGCGCGGGCTCGGGTTGGCTGCTCAAGGGCTCCCCCTGATGCGGTGACGGAAGGCTGCGCACGTGAGCCTAGTCGCACAACCCACGCGGTGAACGGGTACGCGGGTGAGCGAGGATGGGCTGCATGCACATCGTGGTTCTCGCTGGAGGCATCGGCGGTGCCCGTTTCCTGGCCGGCGTACGCGCCCATGCCAGGACGACCGGCGCCGATGTGACCGCCATCGTCAACGTCGCCGACGACGTCGTGCTGCACGGCCTGCGGATCTCGCCCGACCTCGACAGCGTCATGTACACCCTCGGCGGCGGCGCCGATCCCGAGCGGGGCTGGGGCCGGGCCGGGGAAACCTGGGCGATCAAGGGCGAGCTGGCGGCGTACGGCGCCGAGCCGACCTGGTTCGGCCTCGGGGACAAGGACGTCGCCACCCATCTGGTCCGGACCACGATGCTCAACGCGGGGTATCCACTGTCGGCGGTGACCGAGGCTTTGTGCGCGCGCTGGCAGCCCGGCGTACGGCTGCTGCCGGCCACCGACGACCGGCTGGAGACGCACGTGGTCGTCGCCGACGACACCGGCCAGCGGGCGATCCACTTCCAGGAGTGGTGGATCCGTCACCGGGGCGACATCCCGACCCGCCGTTTCGTCTTCGTCGGCGCCGACGTGGCCAAGCCGGCGGCCGGGGTGCTCGACGCACTGTCCACGGCGGACGTGGTGCTGGTGGCGCCGAGCAACCCGGTGGTCAGCATCGCGCCGATCCTCGCGGTGTCGGCGCTGCGCGAGGCGCTCACCGCCGGGACGGCGCCGGTGGTCGGCGTCTCCCCCGTGATCGGCGGGGCGCCGGTGCGGGGCATGGCCGACCGGTGCCTGGCGGTGCTGGGGGTCGAGTGCACGGCGGCGGGTGTCGGCGGTCTGCTCGGCGCGCGCAGCGCGGGCGGGGTGCTCGACGGCTGGCTGGTCGACAGCACCGACGCCGGCACGGAGGTGCCCGGGGTGACGGTCGGTGCCGCCCCCCTTTGGATGACGGACGAGGCGGCGACCGCCGCGATGGTACGAGCCGCGCTGGAGCTGGCATGAAACTCGAGATCCTGCCGGTGCTCGGCCTCGGCGACATCACGCCCGGTGACGACCTCGCGGCGTTGATCGCCCGGGCCGCGCCCTGGCTGCGCGACGGTGACGTACTCGTCGTCACCAGCAAGATCATTTCTAAGGCCGAGGGGCGGCTGGTCGACGTACCGGTCGACGGGCCGGAGCGCGAGACGGCGCGCGAGGAGGTGCTGACCGCCGAGACCGCCCGGGTCGTGGCCCGGCGCGGGCCGACCCGGATCGTGCAGACCCACCACGGCTTCGTGATGGCCGCCGCCGGCATCGACGCGTCCAATGTGGATGCGAGTCGGCTCGTGCTGCTGCCGAAGGACCCCGACGCCTCCGCCCGGTCGCTGCGCGCGGCACTGCGCGAGCGGCACGACGTCGACGTCGCCGTGGTCGTCTCCGACACGATGGGCCGGCCGTGGCGCAACGGGCTGACCGACGTCGCCCTCGGTGCCGCCGGCATCGGCCCGATCCGCGACCACCGCGGCGAGACCGACCCGTACGGCAACGAACTGCAACTGACCCAGATGGCCGTGGTCGACGAGCTGGCCGGTGCCGGCGAACTCGTCAAGGGCAAGTGCGACCAGGTGCCGGTCGCGGTCGTGCGCGGCTACCTGCGTACCCCCGAGGC
This sequence comes from Polymorphospora sp. NPDC050346, assembly GCF_040655695.1. NCBI lineage: Bacteria > Bacillati > Actinomycetota > Actinomycetes > Micromonosporales > Micromonosporaceae > Polymorphospora > Polymorphospora sp. NPDC050346. The sequence goes on from NZ_JBFAKM010000002.1 coordinate 205,049, forward strand.
GGCCGACGGCCCCGGCGCCGCCGCGCTGGTCCGCGACGCCGAACTCGACCTGTTCTCGCTCGGCACGGCCGAGGCCCGGGCGGCCGGGCTGCGGGCCGCGGCGACGCTCCCCGACAACCCGGCGGCGGTGGCGCCGGGCGACCCGGTGGCGCCGGTCGACCGGGCGGCGGTGGACCGGGCGGTCGCGGTGGTCGCCGGGGTGGTGGCGCCCGGAACCGAGTTCCGGGTCGTGGCGGCGACCGCCGAGATCACCGCCGGTGCCGGGTGGCCGGCGGCGGCGGGCACGGTCGTGACCGGTCACCTGCCGGCGAGCCCGGACGCGACGGCCGTGCTGCGGCTCGGCGCCGATCTGCACCGGCTGCGTGCGGCGCTCGCCGCCGAGGGGGTTCCGTCGACCCTGCTCGTCCCGCCGGCCCCGACGGCCGACGGCGGCCTCGCCCTGCTCGCCCTGTGACCGCCGTCGGCGACCACTGAAAGATCGCCGTGATCAGGGGCCGCGTACGTCGGCACACCGACGACACGCGCGACGCGGTCCCTGATCACGCGGATCTTTCAGTGGCCGTTCAGGATGGCCCGGCCGAGCGGGGTGAGGGTGTGCAGGACGGTGTTGCGGTCGCGGTGGCTGACCAGCAGGCCGGCCTCGCGCAGCACGCTCGCGTGCTGGCTCGCCGCGGCCGGTGAGATGCCCAGCCGGCGGGCCACCTCACCGGTCGAGCAGCCGTCGTGCACCGCCGCCAGCACCGCCGCCCGGGTGTGTCCGAGCAGGGCGCCCAACGCCCCCCGTCCGTCCGGCCGCCCGGGGACCGTACCGCCCTCGCCGGAACCGGGCAGGATCCCGCCGAGACGGTCGACCGGATAGACCAGGACCGGCGGCAGGTCGGGGTCGAGCAACCCCACCGGGGTACGGGCGCAGAAGAACGACGGCACCAGCAACAGTCCCCTGCCGTTGAGGTGCAGGTCGCGGTCGGCGGGATAGTCGGGCACCTCCAGCACCCCGCCCTCCCAGCGCATCGTCGGCCGGTAGCTGGCCAGTAGCCCCTCCGCCCCGCCGTCGAGCAGGGCCCGGGCCCGGCGGGCGCGGTCGGCCTCGACGGCGGTCTGGACCCGGGCCCGGTACGGCGTGACGGCCAGCCCGTCGTAGCGCCGCATCGTGGCGATCAGGTGGTGCAGGGCGTCGGTGTCGCCACCGGCCACGCCGGCCGTACCGGGCGGCAGTTCGCCCTCGGCGGCGAGCCGGTTCAGGTCCCGGTCGAGTTGGGCGACGGGAGTCGAGCGGATCGCGTCGAGGCCGGCCTCGATCCCGCCCGCACTCGCGTACGGGGTGAGGAAGTCGGGGAAGTAGCCACGCGGCGGGTTGAGCGCGAACAGCAACTGGAACGTGCCCCGCGCCTCCTGGCGCAGGGCCCGGGCGACCTCGCCGCGCCACCCGGCGACGACCGGGTCGCGGGTCCGGGTCTGGAACAGGTGGACGCTCAGGATCAGCTCCCAGAGCGGGTCGGCGGCGGGCGCGACCCGGGTCCGGGCGATGTCGTCGCCGGAGAAGTGGATCCGCAGCACGGGCACGCTCCCACCGGGTGCCCGACCTCGGGGGCGGCGGGCATCGGCTCGCACTCTACCGACTGCCTATGACCTGCGTCTTTCGGCTCAGACTGAAAGACCTCGACGGTCCGGCGGCCCGGCCGTCATGCTCTTGACCTGGGCCGGGGAGGGTGCGAGCCGCCCGGACGTCCACCACGAGGGTCTGCGGCCCTTGCTCCGCAGAGGTGGCGTCCGGGCGCACGTCCATGTCCGCACCCGGAAGCCCGGCCGGCGGTTTCCCGGCCGAGCCCGGCCGCCGCCTCAGACAAACCTCTCGTCGCCGCGCTGCTTCAGCGTGTCGACAAGCTTCTTCACATCCTGGGCCCGGTCCCGTGGGCAGATCATGAGGGCGTCGGGGGTGTCGACCACGACCAGGTCGCGTACGCCCAGCGCGGCCACGAGGCGGCCGGACTGCGGCACGACCACGAGCCCCTCGGTCTCGTGCAGCAGCACGACCGGCTTCGTCTCGGTGGACTCGCCGGCCACGACCACGTTGCCCGCCGCGTCGCCGGGAATCACCTCACCCAGGGTGTGGAAGTCGCCGACGTCGTTCCAGCCGAAGTCGCCCGGTACGGTGCCGACCCGGCCGGCCGCCGCGGCACCCTCCATGACGGCGTAGTCGACCGAGATCTTCGGCAGGGTCGGCCACACCTCGTGAAGCACCTCTTCGCGCTCGCGGCTGTGCCAGACCCGGGCGATGCGGGTCAGGCCGGCGTGCAGCTCGGGCTGCTGGCGGGCGAGTTCGGCGAGGAAGACGTCGGTGCGCCAGACGAACATGCTGGCGTTCCACAGGTGGTGGCCGGAGCGAAGATAGGTCTCGGCCACGGCGGCGGGCGGCTTCTCCTTGAACTCCTCGACCCGGTGCACCGGGCCGTCGCCGATCGGATCGCCGAACTGGAGGTAGCCGTAGCCGGTCTCGGCCCGCGTCGGCTTGATGCCGATCGTCATCAGCAGGCCCTGCTGCGCGCCGGTGATCGCCCGGCGCACCGTCTCGACCCAGCGCTGCGGATCGCCGATCAGGTGGTCGGCGGCGAACGAGCCCATCAGGGCGTCCGGTTCACGTTCGGCGACGACGGCGGCGGCCAGCGCGATCGCCGCGCAGGAGTCACGCGGCGTCGGCTCGACGAGAATGTTCTCCTCCGGAACCTCGACCAGTTGCCGGGCGACGGCGGCCACGTGCGCGGCGCCGGTGACCACGATGGTGTGGTCGGGCGTGGTCAGCGGGCCGAGCCGTTCGACCGTCGCCTGTAGCAGCGACGACGACGTGCCGGTCAGCGGGTGGAGGAACTTGGGATGACCGGCGCGGGACAACGGCCAGAGGCGGGTGCCGCTGCCGCCTGCCGGGATCACGGCGAAGAACATCAGGACATCATGCCGAACGGCTACCTTTCTCACGCATACCGGGGTTCACCCTGCGTGATGGAGTGTCGTCCGGCGGTCTGTCGTCCCCTCGCGACGGTGCGGGTCAGTCCGTACGTCCCCGGGACGCCCGGCTCCAGGCGGCGACGTGTACCTCCGCGCTGGACTGCCAGGTGAATTCCTTGGCGCGGTCGAAGCCGGCCTTGGCCAGGGTCAGCCGGCGTGACTCGTCGTCGAGCAGCGCCGCGAGGTCGATCGCGATCTGGTCCGGGTCCTCGCTGGTGTACGCGACCGCGTCACCGCCGACCTCGGGCAGCGAGAGCCGCGGCGTGGTCAGTACGGGCGCGGCGCAGGCCATCGCCTCCAGGATCGGCAGGCCGAACCCCTCCCCGTACGACGGGTAGGCGGCGACGAGCGCACCGCCGAGGAAGCCGGGCAGGTCGGCGTAGCGCAGGTAGCCGGGACGCAGCAGGCGCAGGTGGCCGGGTACGTCGGCGGCGGCCCGGTCGATGTCGTCGTCGTGCCCCTGGCCACCGGCGACGACGAGGGCGGGCGGGTTGGGCAGGTCGTGCACGGCCCGTACCCAGCCACGGATCAGGTTGGGCACGTTCTTGCGGGGCTCCTTGGCACCGAGGAAGGCGACGTAGCCCGAGCCGCCGAGCCCGAGCCGGGCCCGGACCCGCGCCTTCTCCTCCTCGGTCGGGGCGTGGAACGCGGCGTGGTCGACGCCGTGGTAGGCGACGTCGATGCGGGTGGGGTCGGCGTCGAGCAGCCGGATCAACTCGTCGCGGGTCGCCTTGCTGGGCACGATCACCCGGTCGGCGCGGCGCAGCGAGGTCTTGATCGCGCTGCGGAAGAAGGTCCGCCGCGATTTGTCGTAGTGCTCGGGCTCGGTGAAGAAGGTCGCGTCGTGCACGGTCACCGTGACCGGACAACCCGCCCGCAGCGGACAGGTGTAGAACGGCGAGTGCAGCACGTCGGCGCCGACCTGCTGGGCGAGCAGGGGCAGCCCGGTCTGCTCCCAGGCGAGCCGCGCGGGCCGGTGCGCGACGGCGGCCGGGGCGGCGATCACCTCGGCCGTGGGCAGCATCCGGCGGTAGCGCTCGTGGTCGGTGCGCAGGCTCATCACGACCAGTTCGACCGCTGGTCCGCCCGCCTGCCCGAGGGCGCCGAGCAGCCCGTCCACGTATCTCCCGACGCCGCCACGGTCGGCGGGGACGCTGGTGGCGTCGACTAGAACGCGGGGCGGGCGACCGGCGGTCACTGGGCAACTCCTCGACTGTGCGTTGGCCTGTATGGGGCATTTCGCCACTTCGGCACATCTCATGCCGATACGGCTATGCCAGGTGCCGAACCGTGTGGCATACGACACTCGCGCACCAGCCTACGCCGCGCCCGCGCGGACCCGACGACGGCAACGCGATCGAGGATGGCCTTTCCCAACCTGTTAACTTGCGGGCCACCGCCGGGCCTGCCACCGTCGGCACGACCACGATGGGTATCGTCGCCCGCGATGAACGACGACATTGCCGGCCGGTTCGCCGCGACCGTCGCGGCCGACCCCACCCGCCCGCTGCTGACCTGGTACGACGACGCGACCGGCGACCGCACCGAACTGTCCGGCGCCACGCTGGCGAACTGGGTGGCCAAGACCGCCAACCTGCTCGTCGACTCGGCCGGGCTGGCCCCGGGGGACACCGCCGCCGCCCTGCTCCCGCCCCACTGGCAGACCGCCGCGGTGCTGCTCGGCTGCTGGTCCGCCGGCGTGTCGGTGGCATTCGACGGGCCCGCCCCGGTCGACGTGCTCTTCGCCGCCGCGGATCGGGTCGACGAGGCGGCCGCCTGGCCGTCCGGTGACCGCTTCGCGCTGTCGCTGGCCCCGATGGCGATGCCGCTGCGCGAGGTGCCGGCCGGCTGGGTCGACTACGTGGTCGAGGTACGGGCCCACGGCGACCACTTCACGCCGTACCCACGACGGGACGGGCAGGGCGCGGACCTGGCGGTGCGCGCGGTGGCCAGGGCGGCGGAACTGGGGCTGTCGGCCGGCGACCGGGTGCTCTTCGACGCCGCCCGGCACCCCGACCCGCTGGACTGGCTGCTCGCCCCGCTGGCGGCCGGCGCCAGCACCGTCCTGTGCGGCCGGCTGGACCCGGACCGGCTGCCCGGCCGGGTCGCCGCCGAACGGGTCACGGTCACGCTGGCCTGACCCGCCGCCGGCCCTCAGGTCACAGCTCGGCCGGGACGACCTCGCGCAGCGAACCGTCCTCGGCACACACGAAGAAGCCGGCCCGGTCACCGAGCCACGGCCGGCCCAGGACCTCCTCGGCGCTGAGCACCTTGTCCTGGAGATCCAGGATCACGTACGCGCTGCCGCCCGGGCCGCCGTCGCGCCAGCCGGGCTCGTAGAGGCGGTCGACGAGCTGGTCCCGCCGACGCGGGCAGAGCACCCCGCCGGCCACCCACTCGCCGGGCACCCGGTACCAGAAGGTCCGGGTGACCCGCGCGTGCGGGCTGAACGAATGGTGGCCACCGACACGCGTGCCGAGCGTGTCGGTGATGGTCAGCCGCAGGTAGATGCCCACGAAGATGAAGACGCACGGTCCCGTCGGCGCGTTGCCACACGACCGGCTGGTCTCCGTCGGCCGATGGGTCAGCCGGCGTTCCGCTCCTTGGCGAACCGTTCGAAGGCGGTCAACGACTCCGGATTCGCCAGTGCCCCCTTCGCCGCCGCCGACTCGACCGGGGTGCCGGTGAGGATCTTCTTGACCGGCACCTCCAGCTTCTTCGCCGACAGGGTGCGCGGCACCGCGCCCACCTGGTAGATCTCGTCCGGCACGTGCCGCGGCGACAGCGCGGTACGCAGCTCCCGGCAGATCCGGCGGCGCAGCTCGTCGTCCAGCTCACGACCGCCCTGGAGCACCACGAACAGCAGCAGTTCGCCCGCGCCGCCCTCGTCGTCCTCCAGGTGCACGACCACCGAGTCGGCGACCTCGTCGAGCCCCTCCACCACCGAATAGAACTCGGCGGTGCCCAGGCGTACCCCGCCCCGGTTGAGGGTCGCGTCGGAGCGACCGGTGATGACGCAGGTGCCCCGTTCGCTGACGGTGATCCAGTCGCCGTGCCGCCACACGCCGGGATAGACGTCGAAGTACGCCTCCCGGTAGCGCCGCCCGTCGGTGTCGCCCCAGAACCCGACCGGCATGCTCGGCATCGGGGCGGTGATCACCAGCTCGCCCAGTTCGCCGACGACCGGGGTGCCGTCGGCCGACCGGGCCTCGACCTTCGCCCCCAGACAGCGGCAGGCGATCTCGCCGGCGTGCACCGGCAGCAGCGCGACCCCGCCGACGAAGCCGGTGCAGACGTCGGTGCCGCCGGACAGCGACTGGAGTTGCAGGTCGGGGTTGACCGTCTCGTAGACCCAGCGGAACCCCTCCGCCGGCAGCGGCGCCCCGGTCGAGCCGAGGCCGCGCAGCGCCCGCAGGTCGGCGACCTCCGACGGCACCAGCCCGGCCTTGCGGCAGGCCAGCAGGAACGGCGCGGAGGTGCCGAAGTAGGTGGTGCCGGTCTCCTCGGCGAGCCGCCACAGCGCGTCGAGCCCGGGGTGGGCCGGATTGCCGTCGAACAGCACGATGGCCGCACCGACCGCCGGGCCACTGACCAGGAAGTTCCACATCATCCAGCCGGTGGTGGAGAACCAGAGGAACCGGTCTCCCGGGCCGAGGTCGTGGTGCAGGGCGAGCATCTTCAGGTGCTCGAGCAGGATGCCGCCGTGTCCGTGCACGATCGGCTTGGGCAGCCCGGTGGTGCCCGACGAGTACAGCACGTAGAGCGGGTGGTCGAACGGCACCGGCTCGAAGGCCAGCGGCTCGTCGGTGTCGGCGGCAAGGTCCGACCAGGTCAGCGTCCCGTCGCCGGTCGCGGCCGGGTCCAGGTACCCCAGCAACACCGTGTGTACGACCGACGGCAGCGCCGCCCGGATCGCGGCGACCTCGGCCCGCCGGTCGATGGGCTTCTCGCCGTAGCGGTAGCCGTCGACGGCCACCAGCACCGTCGGCTCGATCTGCTGCCACCGGTCGGTGACGCTGCGGGTGCCGAACTCCGGCGCGCACGAGGAGAAGATCGCGCCGAGGCTCGCGGTGGCGAGCATCAGCACGAAGGTCTCCGGGATGTTCGGCGCGTACGCCGCGACCCGGTCGCCGGGGCCGACCCCCAGCCGGCGCAGGCCGGCGCGGACCCGCCGGACCCGATCGCGCAGTTGCGCGGCGGTCAGGGTGACCGGTGCCCGGGTCTGGCTGTGCGCCACGACCACCGGGTCGTCGTCGGCGAGGCCCGGCATCCGCAGCACGTGTTCGGCGTAGTTGAGGGTGGCGCCGGGGAACCAGCGGGTGCCGGGCATCGCGGGATGCTCGACGGTGGCGGTCGGCGCGGTGTGCGCGATCACCTCGAAGTAGTCCCAGATCGACCGCCAGAAGGCGTCGATGTCGGTGACCGACCAGCGCCACAGCTCGTCGTAGTCGGCGAAGTCGAGGCCGCGTCGCTCCCCGAGCCACCTCAGGTAGTCGCCGATACGTGTGTGTTCGCGCACATCGGCCCGCGGCGTCCAGAGGATCTCGCCCTGCACCGTCGCCCTCCTCCCCGGCGGCACGGCGGTGTGCCGACCCGTGCCGACATCCTGCCCTACCCCGGACGGTCATTGTCTGGCCGTCGGGCGGGCGGCGACGCGTGGGCGCTCCACACAGTTGGCCGCCGACCATGTCGGCGGCGGCCATGATCAGGGGTCGCGACGCCGGTCCGCGCCGGCCGCCGCCGGGCGTGGGCCCCGTTCCCGCGGCGGCCAACTCTGCTCGGGTACGGTCCGCGTGCCGGCCGGGCGGCCGGCCACGGTGACCATGCGCTGCTCGCCGGTGCCCGCGGCGCCGCGGTCCGGGTCGACGGCGACCGGCGCGGTGCGGTTCGGCGGGCCGGCGGCCGGGGTGGCGACGGCCGGGGCCCGGTCGGTCGGCGCGCGCAGGTCGGCGAACGACTTCTTGAGCAGCCGGCGCAGCAGCGGCATCAGGGGACGTTCGACGAGGCGGTACACCAGCCACGCGACGACCAGTGTGCCGGCCGTCGTCGCGCCGAGCAGCACCCACTGGTCGACGCTGTCCCGCCACTGCACGATCGCCATCAGGCCGAGCTTGTGGGTCAGGTAGAGCGGATACGTCAGCGCCCCGGCGAGCGTCAGCCAGCGCCACCGGACGGCGGGCAGCCAGCCGAGCCCGATCGCGGCCACGACCAGGAAGAACGCCGTGATCAGAGCGGCCACCACCGGCCACGACAGCCCCTGGCCGGCGAAGCCGCCCATCGCGTTGATCTGCTCGGTGATGTCGTACTGCGCCCGGAGCAGGGACACCCCGACGATGCCCCACAGGAGCAGGTTCTGCCCGAACCGGGTCATCAGGTAGATGGCGACGCCACCGATGAAGTAGCTGGAGTAGCGGGGGTTGAGGAAGAGGTTGACGACCGGGTTGTCGGCGTACAGGGCGAAGACCGAGGCGACCGTCCACAGCAGGCAGAACGCCACCACCCGGCGGTAGGTCAGGCCACGCCACACAACCAGCGCGAAGAGCAGGTAGAAGCAGAGCTCGATCCAGAGCGTCCAGTAGACGCCGTCGACCCGCGGCGCCCGTACGGCGTCCTGGAGCATGGTCAGATTGAGCAGCGCGGCCCGGATCGACGGGACCGGCTCCGGCGACTCGAACAGGCGCAGCGCGACGGTGGTGACGATCACCGCCAGCCAGTACGCCGGGTAGAGCCGGCTGGCCCGGGAGACGAAGAAGTCGCCGAGTGACCTGCCCCAGGCGCTCATGCAGATGACGAAGCCGCTGATCACGAAGAACAGTTCGACGCCGAGCCAGCCGTACGAGGCGATCAGGTGCAGCACCGGGAAGAGGGGACGCGGGTCCTCTCCCCAGGCGTCACGGCCGGTCGCCACGAAGTGGAAGAGAACCACCATGAGGGCGGCAACGAACCGCAGGCCGTCCAGGCTGGCAAGACGACCCTTTTGTCCATCATTGGCGAGGTACGTTGGGGAGGGACTGGACACCTGGCGACCCTAACCGATCGGTATATGTCCGTACTCTTCAGGTTATTTACACTAGTCGATCGCGGGTGATTTCGCCCCTCGACAGCGCCGTCACCTGGTCCTACGGGTGGCACGCGGCGGATACGGTGCGTGAATGCGACATATCCTGAGCCTGCTCGCCGGGGCGGTTGCCGCACCCCTGGCCTGGGTGCTCGTCGCGCTCGGCCAGCGTGGTTCCAGCCGTACCGTCTCGGCCTGGTTCGAGGCGGACCGGTTCAACGGGGCCGACCTCCTCCAACCGGCGGTCTACCTGGGCGCCGGCGGGATCGTCCTCGGCCTGGTCGCCACGTTGCGGATCTCACCGCTCGGGCCACTCCTCGCCGGCCTGTTGCTGCTCTTCCCGTACGCGGCGCTGTTCGCCGACCCGTTCGCGGTGCGCGACGCCGTACCCGCCGACTGGCGACTCTTCGGCGACCCGGTCGACCTGCGCCAGCCGCTCGAGAACGGCACGCTCTTCTTCCTCGGCGGCCTGCTCGTGATGGCGACGTTCAGCGCGAAGCGGTGGCGGCGCTGGCCGCGGCCGGTGGTGCTGCCCCCGCCGCCGCCGGCCAACTATCCGCCGCAACCCGGCTACGGCGAGCGGAGCTACGACGACCCGACGCTCGACTGGCCGACCGGGCCGCCCGACCAGGAGGCCCGCCCGCCGAGCCTCGGTTACCCGTACGACCCGCCACCACCCCCTCCGGCCCCCCAGTCGGGCTCGCCGTAGGGCCAGGTCAGAGCCCCGATCGCCGGCCCGGCGGGGGCCGCGCGGATGATCAACGGCCTTGCCCGACCGGAGTACGGTGCCGATGGCGGCAACCCGTAGGAGGTCGGATGCGCCACATCGGATCGCTGGCCCTGGCCCTGCTCGTCACCCCGCTCACCTGGGTGCTGACCGCGATCGGGCTGACCGCGTACGCCCGGGCCGGAGCGGACCCCGGGCCGGAGGTGTTCCTCGGTCTCCTCGCCCTGCTCGGTGCCGGTGGACTGCTCGCGCTGCTGCTGCTCCCCCGGTCCTCTCCGGCCGGGCCGATCCTGGCCGGACTGCTGCTGCTCGCGATGACCGCCTGGGCCACCGCCGACCTCCCGGCGCTGCGTCGCGTGCTGCCGGACGACCTGTTCGGCCTCGACCTCGCGCTGGCGTCACCGGCCGGCGGCCTCGCGGCGGTGCTGGCCGTACCGCTGCTCGCCACCGGGCTCAGCCCACGCCGCTGGCGCGGCCAGGATCGGGTACCGGCGGTTTCCGCCCCGCCACCGCCCGGGTCGTACGCCCCGCCGCACCCGGCGCCCGGCGACGCGACCGTCCATCTGCCGCCGAGCCCCACCTCGGGTGCCCCCGGGTTCGCGCCGCGGACCGGGCCGGCCGCCGGCTTCACCCCGGCACCCGCCGGGTTCCCGTCACCGCCCGCCAGGTTCGCACCGGCTGCCGGAGACGCCGGACGGTCGGCCCCGGCCGGCACCGAGCCGGCGTCCGCAGTACCCGCCCCGGCCAACGCCGCACCGACTTCCGGGGTGCCGGCCCCGGCCGGGCTCCCGCCGCTCCGGCCGGCGGGGCGTGAACTGGACACCGACGCCACCGCCCGCCTGTCGCCGCCGGCGGTCCCGGCATTCGTGGCGCCCGATCAGCCAACCTCCGACCTGCGGAAACCGGCGCAGCCTGACGCCGAGGCCACCATGGCGCCGGGCACGCCGTCGCCCGAGCCGGACACCGCCGCCGTCGCGGTCCCGTTCCGTGCGCCCGCGTCCGCCGCCGACGGCGAGGCCACCACGGTCCTTCGCCCGCCCGGCGACGAGCACCCCACGGTCGCCACGCCGACGACCGGCGAACCCGCTCCGGCCCGGCCGGCCATGACCGACGAGGTCACCGAACGGATCAGGGCCACCGAACGGATCGACGAGGCGACGGAGCGGATCGACGAGGTGACCGCCCGGCTGCGCGACACACCGCCGCCGCCGGCGGCCTACCCGCCGCCCGGCCATTCGACGCCGACCGCGCCGCCGGTCGATCCGGACGTGACCCGGCGCCTGTGACGAACCGCCGCCGGCCGGACGGACCGAGCCGGCCGGACGAACTGAGCCGGCCGGACCGGCGCCGGTCGGTCAGCCCTGCAGCAACTGCCGCGCCATCACGATCCGCTGCACCTGGTTGGTGCCCTCGTAGATCTGGGTGATCTTCGCGTCGCGCATCATGCGCTCCAGCGGGTAGTCCCGGGTGTAGCCGTACCCGCCGAGCAGTTGCACCGCATCGGTGGTGATCTCCATGGCGGCGTCCGAGGCGAAGCACTTCGCGGCCGCGCCGAAGTAGGTCAGGTCGGCGTCGCCGCGCTCGGACCGGCCGGCGGCGGCGTACGTGAGCTGGCGGGCCGCCTCCAGTTTCATGCCCATGTCGGCGAGCATGAACTGGATGCCCTGGAAGTCGGCGATCGGCTTGCCGAACTGGTGGCGCTCCTTGACGTAGCCCTTGGCGTAGTCGAGCGCGCCCTGAGCGATGCCGACGGCCTGGGCCGCGATGGTGACCCGGGTGTGGTCGAGGGTCTGCATGGCGGTGGCGAAGCCGGTGCCGGGCGCGCCGATCATGCGGTCGGCGGGGATGCGTACGTTGTCGAGGTAGACCTCGCGGGTCGGTGAGCCCTTGATCCCCAGCTTCTTCTCCGGTGCGCCGAAGGTGACTCCCGGGTCGGACTTGGCGACCACGAACGCGGAGATGCCCCGGGAACGGGCGGCCGGATCGGTCACCGCGAAGACCGTGTAGTACTCGGAGACCCCGGCGTTGGTGATCCACCGCTTCACGCCGTTCAGGACGTAGTGTTCTCCGTCACGCTCCGCCCGGGTCGACATCGAGGCGGCGTCGCTGCCCGCGTCCGGCTCGGACAGGCAGTACGAGAACATCGCCTCGCCACCGGCGACCGGCGTCAGGAAGCGCCGCTTGAGGTCTTCGGAGCCGGCCAGCAGCAGCGGCATGGTGCCCAGCTTGTTGACCGCCGGGATCAGCGAGGACGACGCGCAGGCCCGGGCGACCTCCTCGATCACGATGGCGGTGGCCAGCGCGTCGGCGCCGGCGCCGCCGTACTCGACCGGGATGTGCGGGGCGTGGAAGTCGGCGGCGCGCAGGGCGTCGTACGACCCGGTCGGAAACTCGCCGGTCTCGTCGGCGTGCGCGGCGTTCGGGGCCACCTTGGCATCGCAGACCGCCCTGACGGCCGCCCGGATGTCGGAGTGCTCTTCCGGAAGCCGGTATGCGTCGAACAGCGCCTCTGTCGTCATTCTGGCCCTCCCCTTGGCCCCCGCGGAACGTATCTGTAGCGTCCTGCTCACGTGTGGGCTGCCACGCGCATGTGAGGATACCGACCATGCTCACGGCAACCCCTACCGCCGCGTAGGCTGAGCCACTATGGTCGCCTGCGCCACCTCGCGGCCGACGCCGGTTCACGCGGGTCCCGAGGCTGGATCGCGCGGACGAGACAGCCATTGAGACATACAACACAAGATGTCCGAGACAGCGCCGATTCGGCGCCCCCCGACTGCGACGCAACAAGCGCCGCCCTGTGCGAGCGGAGAATCCACGCGTGACGATCCCGTACCCGAGTAGCCAGCCCATGCCGGCCATCCCCGCGGTCTCCCCACCGTCCGGCGCATCGCGCCCGCGGCTGACCTTCCTTGGCACCGGTTACCTGGGTGCGACCTACGCCATCTGCTTCGCGGAGCTGGGCTACGAGGTGATCGGCTTCGACGTCGACGAGGCCAAGATCGCCAAGCTGGCCGCCGGTTCGGTGCCGTTCCACGAGCCCGGCCTGGACGAGCTGCTGCGCCGTAACCTGGCCGCCGGCCGGCTGCGGTTCAGCACCTCCTACCAGGAGACGGCCGAGTTCGGCGACGTGCACTTCATCTGTGTCGGGACCCCGCAGCGGGCCGACGGGATGGGCGCCGACCTGTCTTACGTCGAGACCGCCGTCACCGGCCTCGCACCGCACCTGTCCCGCAAGGCGCTGATCGTCGGCAAGTCCACCGTCCCGGTCGGCACCGCCGAGTGGGTCGAGCAGCTCGTCGGCAAGCACTCCCCCGCAGACCTCGGCATCGAGGTGGCCTGGAGCCCCGAGTTCCTGCAGGAGGGCTTCGCCGTCGAGGACGTGCTGCGGCCCAACCGCATCGTCGTCGGCGTGAAGAGCGACTGGGCCAACGGCATGCTCTACGCCGCGCACAAGGGCGTCTTCGACCTCGCCGCCACCGAGGACCGCGAGGTCCCGCTGGTGGTCACCGACTTCGCCACCGCCGAACTGGTCAAGGTCGCGGCCAACGCGTTCCTGGCCACCAAGATCTCGTTCATCAACGCGATGGCCGAGGTGTGCGAGGTCGCCGGCGGCGACGTGACCCAACTCTCCCGGGCGATCGGTTACGACCCGCGGATCGGCAACCGCTTCCTCCAGGCCGGCCTCGGCTTCGGCGGCGCCTGCCTGCCCAAGGACATCCGGGCCTTCCAGGCCCGCGCCCAGGAGCTGGGTGCCGGCGAGGCGCTGCGCTTCCTGCACGAGGTCGACCTGATCAACCTGCGGCGCCGCACCCGGGTGCTGACGCTCGCCGCCGAACTGCTCGACCGGCGCGTCGGCCCGGCCGGACCGGACCTGTCCGGCACCCGGATCGCCGTGCTCGGCGCCACCTTCAAGCCGAACACCGACGACGTACGCGACGCGCCGTCGCTGGCCGTCGCCGCGATGCTCGCGAAGGCCGGCGCCGACGTGCACCTCTACGACCCGGAGGGCAACGAGAACGCCCGCCGGACGCTGCCGGATCTCAGCTACGAGACCTCGATGAACGCCGCCGTGCAGGACTCCGACCTGGTCTGCGTCCTCACCGAGTGGGCCGACTTCCGCAACGCCGACCCGGTCGCGCTCGGCGAGATCGTCGGCGGCCGCCGGGTGATCGACGGCCGGAACTGCCTCGACTCCACGCTCTGGACCGGCGCCGGTTGGGATTACCGGGGCATGGGTCGCCCCTGATCGACGTTCCGAAACCGTGGCGCCGGCCATGGCCCCGTGTGGGCTGTGGCCGGCGTTTTCGTTCGCCGGGCGGCGAGCGCCGATCGAGAAGATGCGCGGACACGCCCGTAAGGACTGTTCAACCCTGACCCGGGTTGGGCATGCTTCGTGGGTGGAGAGTCCACAGTGCAGCGCGGTGCCGGGGTAACAGGGCCTGGCCGACCGTGGCCGACGGTCATGAACGCATGGCCGGGGGCGCGGTCCGGTGGCCGTGCCGGCGGTCTGCGCGGCGGGATCGTCCCGGCGGCGACGTGAGGCGAGGAGGTGCCAGTGACCACATACCGGTGCCCCTCGTGCGGTCGGCAGATCGAACCTGCCCCCGAGTGCCCGCACTGCGGTGAGGCGCAGGGAACGTGGGCCGATGATCTGGCCCGCATCGAGCGGTCGATCGCCGAGATGAAGGCCCGCGACGTGGCGATCGCCAAGGAGCAGAAGCAGATCGCCTCGAAGCTTCAGGCGGCCGTCTTCCAGCGGGACATCCTCGCGCACGCCAACGACAAGCGGGCCAAGGGCGCGACCAAGCCACGCCGGGTGCTGCGTCGCCGGCCCGGGCAGCGCCCACCGACCGCCGACGCCGGCCCGCCACCGCCGTGGCGCATCCCACGGCAGACCGGTGGCGGCGACCGGGACCGGCCTCCACCGCCGCCACCGGATGAGGCGCCCCGGGTCGCCGATCTCGACGACCCCGAAGCACGTCCCGAGGCGTCGCAGCGCGAGGTGCAGAACATCCTGCTCGGTCTCGGCGCGCTGCTGCTCGGGGTGGCCGCGGTGGTTTTCGCCGTCGTGGCGATCAGCACGCTCGACACGCTGAGCCGGATGACCATCCTGGTCGCCGCCACCGGGCTGCTGCTGCTCGCGGCGCCACTGATGGCCCGCCGGGCGCTGACCTCGACCGCCGAGACGCTCGCCGGCGTCGGTCTCCTGCTGGTGCCGCTCACCGGCTACGCGCTGTGGACCGCCGAGTCGGTACGCACCGGTGTGCTGTCCGGGGCCGTGTTCGGCGCGCTGACGTTCGCGGTCGCCGCCGGCATCGCGGCCGCGTACACCTCGGGGACCGGGCTGACCGTGCCCCGCTGGGCGACCGTGCTCGCCGTGCAACCGATCATCCCGCTGCTGGCGTACGACTGGATCCTCGGACCGGCCGGCTGGGCGATCACCCTGAGCGCGGTGGCCGCCCTCGACCTCTACCTCGTCCGACTGTTCGCCCAGCCGGGCCGGTTGGTGCTGCCGCCGTGGCTGGGCCGCCGCCCCGGGCCGGTGGCCGACACCGGGACGGGAGCGGCACCCGCCAGCGCCGAACCCGGCACCGACCGGCCGGAAAGCGCACCGGAAGAGGCCGACGCGGTCGTCACCGCCGAGCCGCCGGGCACCGCGAAACGCCGTGCCCGGGATCCGTTCGGCACCTTGGACGCCGACGACACCGGGCAGGCGTTCGCCGACGTCGACGAAGAGCCCGCGAAGCCCCGGCCCGCGAAGCCCCGGCCCGCGGAGCCCGTCGCCGCGGCCGCCCCCGCGACGTTCTGGCTGCGTGAGCTGACCTGGGTGCTGCACGGCCTGGCGATCGGTGCCGCGCTGGTCTACGCCGTCGCCGCGCTCGTCGACGCCGACACCGTGTCCGCCGCCGCCCGGGCCGGTGTCACGCTGGTGATCGCCGCCCTGGTCGGGCTGCTCGGCGCCTACACGCTGCGGCAGCCGCCGCTGCCGGATCTGGCCGCCGGCATCCTCACCCTCGCCGTCATCGGGGCGGCCGGCCGGGTGGCGGCTCTCGCCCTGCCCGGCCGGGCACTGCTGGTCATCGCCGCCGTGATCACGCTGACCGGGGTCGGCGTACGCTCCCTGCCCGCCTGGGCCCGGCGCGGGCCGCAGCTGGCCTCGGTCGCCGCTCTCGTCGTCATCGGTGTGGTGGTCGCGGGCAGCGCGATCCGGGCCGCCCTCGCCCCGATCCGGGCCGCGACCCCGGTCTGGGCGGCCGACCTCGTCGACTACCCCCACGTGCTGGCCGAATCGGTCGCGGCGACCGGATGGCAGCTCGCCGCGACCGCGTTCCTGCTCACCATCGCCGCCGTCCTGTCGCTGCCGGCGGAGGTGCGCCGGGAGTTCGCCGTCGCCGGCGTGGCCCTCACCGCGCTCGCCGCGCCCGCCTCGCTCGCCCTGCCGTGGTGGGCGGCGCCGTGGCCGCCGGTGCTGGCGGCGATCGGGATCGGCGCGGCCGGGCTGTGGACCGACAGCGACCGGGCCGCCCGGGTGCATCTCGTCGGCGCCGGCCTGGTCGGCTTTGCCGGCGCCGGTGCCGCGCTCGCCCGCCCCGGCCTGACCGCCGCCGCGCTCCTCGCGCTGACCGCCGGCGGCGTGCTCGTCGCCCTGCTGGCCGCCACCGACACGGTCGCCCCGGGCACGGGCGCCGACGTGGTCGGCCCCTGGGCGGCGGGTGGCGCCGCCTTCGCCGCGCCGGGTGCGGTGGCCGCGCTGGTGGCGGCCTCGATACCGGTCGACGCCAACCCGACCACGGGGGAGTTGCAGTCCGCCACCCTGCCGGTGCTCGCCGCGAGCTTCCTCGCCGTCTGCGCCACCCTCGGCTACGCCGCGGTCACCCAGGTCGCGAAGCGGCAGATCAGCCCGCCGCTCGCCCTCGGCAGCGGCCTCGGTGCCCTCGCGGTCGCCGCCGTCGCCTTCGGCGCGCCCGGTGCGACCGTGACCGACGCGTGGGTGGCGGCCCTGCTCGTCGTGGCCGCCGCCCTCCTCCTGCTCTCCCCGGCGATCGACGCCGGGCGCCGGGCGGACCGGCTCTTCGACGGGCCCGACTTCGCCGCCGCGGCGGCGACCGCCGCCCTGGTGGGCACCCTCGGCCGGATCGCCACGATCCTGCTGCCCGAGGCCGAACTGGTGGTCACCGCCGCGCTGATCCTGGTCGTCGCGTTCGCCGTACGGGCGATGCCGGTGGAGTGGCGGCGCGGCCCGATCCTCGGCGTCACCGTCAGCGGGGCCGTGATCGCCGTGATCGCCGGCTGGACCGCGATCAGTGGCGGGCTGCGGGTGCTGGCCACCCCGGGGGCGATCTGGGCCGGTGACCTCGACGCGTGGTCGGTCGCCGAGGCCGGCGGCACCGGTTGGCAGATGCCCGCCGCCCTGGTGCTGCTGGCCGGCGCCGCCGCGGTGGTGCTCCCCCGCCCGTGGTCGTACGACGTCGCGGGGGTCTGCGTCGCTCTCGCCACCATCGGCACCCCGGCCGCGTTCGGCATGCCGTGGTGGTCACCGATCGTGGTCGGCGGGCTGGTCGCCACCGGCTACGGCATCTTCGCCGTCGCCGCCGCCGATCCACGCGCCGGCCTCACCCGGGCCGCGGTCGCCGCGGCGGTCGCGTTGCACGCGGTCGGCGCGAGCCTCGTCCGGCCGTGGACGACGGCCGCCGCACTCGGGGTGATCGCCCTGGTCGGGACCGTCGTGGCGGTGCTCGCCCGGATGGTCGCCACGCTGCCGGACGACGACGGGCCGGTCGAGTTGCCCTCCGACGCCGACCCGATGCCACCGCACCTGGCCACGATCGGCGGCGCCGCGACCGGTGGTGCCCTGCTGGCGCTGCCCGGCGCGCTCGCCGCCCTGGCCGCCGAGTTCAAGTGGACGGAGGCGGTCGTACTCACCGCCGCGCTCGCCGGTTCGGCCCTGGGCGTGGCGATCCTCGCCCTGGTCAGCCGCGAGGTGCCGCGCTACCTGCCGTACGCGACCATCGGCATCGCGGGTGGCGCCACGGTGACCGCCGCGGTCTCCCTGCCGACCGACGCACCCACCGGCGTGTACGCCGCCGCGGCGGCGCTGCTGGCCGTCCTCGCCGAGTTGCTGCGCGCGGCGACCCCGCCACCCGGTTCCGGGGGCGAGCCGGTGCACCGGTGGACGGTCATGCTCGGCGGGGTGATGCGCCGGCTGCCGAACGCCCCGGTCACCCGGTGGTCGATCAGCCCGGTCCGGGGCGCGATCGTCATCGCCACCGTGCCGACCATTCTCGCGTTCGTCACGATCGCGCCGGCTCTGCTGGCCGCGCTGGTCCAGCCCTACCAGACCCTGTGGCAGATCTGGGAGGGTCCACCGGCCGGCCCCGGCGCCGCGGTCGTCGAACCCACGAACGTGCTCACCGCTCTCCTGCTCACCGTCGCGACGGCGCTGGCCGCGGTCGGGTTCAGCGGCGGGCGGCCGGCCGAGGCGATCCCGGTCTCGCTGCCCGGCATCGCCCTCACCCTGCTGATCGCGCCGACCTCGCTCGGGCTCGGCTGGCCCAACGCCACCCTGGCCGCTCTCGCCGTGTTCGCGATCGCGATGCTCGGCCTCGCGCTGACCCCGCCACCACCCGACACCGACCGGGCCCGCCCCGTACGCGTCGCCCGGGTGATCGTCTTCGTGATCGGGCTCGCCGGCGGTGGGGCCGGCCTGGCCGGCAGCCTGGCCACCGCCGACCTGACGCTGCTCGCCCTCGGCGGGGCGGTCGCCGTCGGTGCTGTCGCCGCGATCTTCGGGCGGTCGGCCCGGGCTCGCATCCTGGGCTGGGTGTTCGCCTCGGTCATGGCTCAACTCTTCGTCTTCACGATCGGTGTCGCGGCCGGCTTCGACCCCGCCTGGTCGGCGTTCGGCGTGCTGGGCGTCGGTGCGGTCCTGCTACTCGTCGCGGCCCGGCTGCCACGACTGCGGCAGCCGGAGGCGACCCGCGAGGCGTCGACCGTGGAGTGGAGCGGGTATTCGGCGGCGCTCATCGCGGCGGCGCTGGCATACGACTCCCCCCGCCACGTGGCGGCGTTGCTCGCCGCGTGGGGCGCGGTGCTCGGCGTGGCCGCGATCCGGTCGGGACGGGGTCCGATGGAGCGCCGCGTCCTGTTCTGGGCGGCGGTGGGCTGTGAGATCAGCGCCTGGTGGCTGCTCATGGGACTCGCCGACGTGGCGCTGCCGGAGGCCTACACACTGCCCTTCGCGGTGCTCGCGCTGCTGGTCGGGCTCATGGAGCTGCGCCAGCGCTCCGACCTGGGCAGTTGGGCGGCGTTCGGACCGGCCCTGGTGGCCGCGTTCCTGCCCAGTCTGGTGATCATGATCGCGACCGACACCAGCACCACACGGCGGGTGCTGCTGCTGTTCGGCGCGGTCGCCACCCTCATCGTCGGCTCGGTGACCCGCCGGCAGGCCCCGGTCGTCACCGGGGCGATCGCGACCGCCCTGGTGGCCCTGCACGCGCTGACCCTGGCCGGCGGCTGGTGGCTGCTGATCCCGACCGGCATCGTGCTGGTCGCCCTCGGCGCCAGCAACGAGCGCCGGCGCCGCACCCAAGATCGGGTCCGGGGGGCGCTCTTCAGGATGAAATGATTGATTCGGATGGTCATTGGGCGTTGGTCGGTGGTTGCGCAGGCCACGTGCCGGGTCCGACCGGATGTCACGCAAGGCCACGTGCCGGGTTTGACCGGACATCACGCAAGGCCACGTGCCGGGTTTGACCGGGCGCTACGCAGGGCCACGTGCCGGGTTCGACCGGAGGTCGCACCCGGGCACGTGTGCAGGGGTTGGCCGGCGCTTGCCGTAGCACCGGCTCGTCGGCGTAAGTGGCGGGCTGCCTCAGGCGGTCGGTGCCGGCCGGGTGGTCAGAGTGGCGCGCAGGGCGGCGTCCTTCTCGGCGACCAGCGCCTCCAGGGCCGCCTGGAAAGCAACCATCCGGGCCCGCAGATCCGGGTCGGTGGCGGCGAGCATCCGTACGGCGAGCAGCCCCGCGTTACGCGCCCCGCCGATGGACACGGTGGCGACCGGCACGCCGGCCGGCATCTGGACGATGGACAGCAGCGAGTCCATGCCGTCGAGGTGCTTCAGCGGCACCGGCACCCCGATCACCGGCAGCGGCGTCACCGAGGCGACCATCCCGGGCAGGTGGGCGGCGCCACCGGCACCGGCGATGATCACCTTGAGGCCCCGGTCGGCGGCGGCGCGACCGTACTCGATCATCGCGACCGGAGTGCGGTGCGCGGACACGACCCCGACCTCGAAGCCGACCCCGAACTCGTCGAGCGCGTCGGCGGCCGCCTTCATCGTCGGCCAGTCCGAGTCACTGCCCATGATCAGGCCAACGGCGGTCATGCCTCGCTCCCCTCACGCAGCCAGCGCGCGGCGCGTGCCGCCCGGGCCCGTACATCGGTCAGGTCCTCGCCGAGCACGGTCACGTGCCCGATCTTGCGGCCGGGTCGCACCTGCTTGCCGTAAAGGTGGACCTTGACGCCCGGGTCGGCGGCGAACAGGTGGTGCAGCCGTTCGTCGATCGGCATCCCGCCATCGGGGCCACCGAGCACGTTGGCCATCACCACGACCGGCGCGGCCAGCGCGGTCTCGCCCATCGGATAGTCGAGGACGGCCCGCAGGTGCTGCTCGAACTGCGACGTCCGGGCCCCCTCGATGGTCCAGTGCCCGGAGTTGTGCGGCCGCATCGCCAGCTCGTTGACCACCAGCCGGGCGGCACCGTCCGGCCCGGTGGCCTCGAAGAGTTCGACGGCGAGCAGGCCGACGACGCCGAGCGAGGTGGCGATGTCGATCGCCAACTGCTGGGCGCTGAGAGCCAGGTCTTCGGGCAGGTCGGGGGCGGGCGCCAGCACCTCGACGCAGATGCCGTCGCGCTGCACCGTCTCGACGACCGGGTAGACGGCGACCTGGCCGAACGGCGACCGGGCCACCTGCACCGCCAGTTCCCGGCGCAGGTCGACCCGCTCCTCGGCGATCAGCTCGGTGCCGCTGGCGAACAGCTCGGCGGCCTCGTCCGGGCCGGCCAGCAGCCACACGCCCCGGCCGTCGTACCCGCCCCGGGTCGCCTTCACGATCAGCGGCCAGCCGACCTCGGCGCCGAAGCCGGCGAGGTCGTCGGGCCCGGTCAGCGGGCGCCAGCGGGGCACCGGCGCGCCGAGCTGCGCCAGCCGCTCGCGCATCGCCCGCTTGTCCTGGGCGTACAGCAGCGCGTCCGAGCCCGGATAGAGGCGTACGCCTTCGGCCTCCAGGGTCCGGATGTGTCCGGTCGGCACGTGTTCGTGGTCGAAGGTGACGACGTCGCAGCCCTTGGCGAAGGTGCGCAGCGCGGTGAGGTCGGTGTGGTCGCCGTACTGCACGTCGGCGGCGACGAGTGCGGCGCCGTCCTCGGGCGAGGTCGCGAGGACGCGCAGTGACTGGCCGAGGGCGATGGCGGCCTGGTGGGTCATACGGGCCAACTGGCCACCGCCCACCATGCCGACGGTGGGCAGACCGGTGCGGGTATCCATAACGCGCGCAAGCCTATTACGCGCCACCGCCGGCCCCACCAGGGCCGTCACCGGATCAGGTCAGTTGGGCGACCAGGTCGGCGGCGTCGGTGACCGGGCGGTCGCAGACGAAGCCGCGGCAGACGTACGCGGTGGGCCGGCCGTCGACCCGTGGCCGGCTGGCGAGCAGTGGTACGCCCGACCGGTCCGGCTCCCCGGCGACGATCACCGCCCCGGGTGGGGCGTGCCGGTGGGCCGCCTCGACCAGTGGGTCGCCGGCGGGGTTGTCGGTGACGACGGCGATCTCGTACGGCCCGGACAGCAGCGCCTCGCCGACCGCGGCCGCGTAGCCGGTGAAGCGGGCGTGCCGGGCGACGATCGGCGCGATGGTCGCCAGTGCCGTCTCCGCCGCCTGCCGGTAGCGCGGCTCCCCGGTCAGCGCCGAGTACGTCACCAGCGCCGCGACCAGCGCCGACTGGCCGGACGGGGTGGCGTTGTCGGTCGGGTCGGCGGGCCGGGTGACCAGTTGTTCGGCGTCGTCGGCGGTGTCGTAGAACCCGCCGGCACCGGTGGCGAACCGGGCCAGCGCGGTGTCGAGCAGTTGCCCGGCCAGCGCCAGCCACCGACCGTCGCCGGTGAGCTGGTGTACGGCGGCGAACGCCTCTGCCACGCAGCCGTGGTCTTCCAGCACCCCGGCCGGGTCGCCGACCACCCCGTCCCGGGAGACCCGGCGCAACCGTCCGTCGACGATGTGCCGGTCGGCAAGCACTCCGGCGATCTCGACGGCGGCGTCGCCGGCGGCGGTGTCACCGGTCAGCACGGCGTATTCGGCGAGCGCGGTCACCGCGAGCCCGTTCCAGGAGGCGACCACCTTGTCGTCGCGGGCCGGCTGCGGTCGGGCCGCCCGGGCGGTACGGAGCCGTTCCCGGACCCGCCGCCACCGGTCCCGTACGGCCGGGTCGGCGTCGTCGACGTCGCGGGCCAGCCGTAGCACGCTGGTGCCGTGTTCGAAGCTGCCGGTGGCGGCGACGGCGAACAGGTCGGCCGCCCACCGGCCGTCGTCGTCGCCGCCGAGCACCTCGACGAGCTGGTCGGGTGTCCAGGCGTAGGTGGCGCCCTCCACCCCGTCGGTGTCGGCGTCCAGGGCGCTGGCCAGTCCACCGGCCGGCGTGGCGAGGTCACCGAGCAGGAACTCGGTGGTCTCGGCGGCGATCCGGCGGGCCATCGCGTCGCCGGTGAGCCGCCACAACTGGGTGTAGACCCGCAGCAGCAGCGCATTGTCGTAGAGCATCTTCTCGAAGTGCGGCACGGTCCAGTGCGCGTCGACCGAGTAGCGGGCGAACCCGCCGGCGAGCTGGTCGTAGATGCCGCCGCGGGCCATCGCCTCGGCGGTGTGCCGGACGAGTTCGAGGCTCTGCCGGTCGCCGGTGCGCTGGTGGTGGCGCAGCAGGAAGAGCAGGTTCATGTGCGGCGGGAACTTCGGGGCGCCGCCGAACCCGCCGTTGGTGCCGTCGTACTCCTTGGCGAGCTGGGTCGCGGCGGCGTCCAGCAGCTCGGCGGTGAGCGGCGCCGCCGGGCCGCCGACCGCCTGGGCGCCGCCGATCGCCTGGACCAGCGCGGCGCCCTGCTCGACCACCGCGTCACGCTGGTCGCGCCACGCGGTGGTCACCGATTCGAGCAGCCGTACGAAGTTGGCGCGCGGGTAGTAGGTGCCGCAGAAGAACGGGGTGCCGTCCGGCGTCGCGAAGACCGTCATCGGCCAGCCGCCCTGGCCGGTCATCGCCTGCGTGGCGGTCATGTAGACGGCGTCGACGTCGGGCCGCTCCTCCCGGTCGACCTTGATCGAGACGAAGTTGTCGTTCAGCAGCCGGCCGACCGCCTCGTCCTCGAACGATTCGTGCGCCATCACGTGACACCAGTGGCAGGCCGCGTAGCCGACCGAGATCAGCACGGGTACGTCGCGCCGCCGCGCCTCCTCGAACGCCTCGGCACACCACGGCCACCAGTCCACCGGGTTGTCGGCGTGCTGCTGCAGGTACGGCGAGGTCGCGCCACCGAGCCGGTTCATGCGTCCAACCTCTCACACCGGCCCGCCCGACGCCCGCCTCCACCCCGACCACGGAGGTCCGGCGGTCAGCTAACGCTGCGTTCTATAGCGTTTTCGCTACAGAACGCAGACATGACGATGAGGGCCAGCCCGAAGGCTGGCCCTCATCAGGTCTGTTCAGTTGGGCATCGCCCGGATCAGGCGGAGTAGCCACGCGAGGCGATCCAGTCGGCCAGCGCGTCGGTGCTGATCCAGTACTCGCCCTTGTCCGACCACGAGTCACCGATCTTGACCTTGTCGCCGCCGTCGGCGTACCCGGTCACGGCGATGTAGTGGCCGCCCTCGTACGAGTGCCGGTCGCCGTCCACGTCCGCCGCGCTACCCGCGACGTTCGCCACCACGGCACGCTGGTCGTCGACCGCCCGCACCACGTCGGTCCGCAGCTGGTCGGTCTGCCCCTGGTCGGCCTGGGCACCGCTGATCTCCACGGTCCGGTAGTCCTTACCGGTCACGTCCTTCAGCACCCGGGTGGTCTCGACCGCGGAGTCGGTACCCGCCTCGGTCGTGCCCAGCTTGCGGGCCATCTCGTCCTGGCTGAAGTCCTTACCCTGCGCGGAGAGCGCCATCTTGGTCGCGGCCGGGGCACAGTAGTAGTAGGTCTCCTGGAACTCGTAGTCGAAGTCGAGTTCCTTGGCACTGGTGCGCTTGTCCTGGCTGACCGCCGCGACGGTGGTGGTCGGCTTGTCGGCGGTCGGGGTGGCCGCGTGGGCCATGGTGGCCGGGCCGGCGACCACGCCGCCTGCCATGGCCAGCCCGGCGACGCCGAGGGCAGCCTTTCGGATGACCGGAGCCTGGAAGACGGTGGGGATCCACTGCTTGATGGGGGTCATGTTGCACACCTCTCTCGTCCCGGGGGAAGGGATGGGGGGAAGATGCGGTCCGGCCGGGGGTTGGCAGGACCTGTGCGCGTCCGTGCTTGGTACCGGAGCGAACTCACATAACCGCGGGGACCCGGTCGGCATTCCGCCGGGTACCGATCCGCGGCGCGCTACCGCGTCGAGCGGGGTACATAACCGCGGGCGGCCGGCCGGCATTCCGGCGGGGCTGACCCGGTCGCGGTTCGTGGTTCCGGGGGTCGTGCGGGGAGACATAACCACGCGGGCCGGGCCGGCATTCCGGCCGCCGCCACCCGGCGGGTCTTGCGAACACGTCCGGGCGGTGCTACCGGCTCGTGTGGATGGCATAACCACCCCGGCCCGCCGGCCATTCCGCCACGGCACCCCGGGGGCCACCCAAATATCGGACATCCGGCACATCAGGCGCCATGCGCCACGTAACCCGCCGCACTCTTTCGCGACATCGCGGCCATTCGGCCCGGTCAGGCGGAAACTACGAGACGCCGTCCACTCGCAGCGGCAGGATCTGCGCCTGCGCCGAGTCGGACATGTTGCGCAACACCGCCACGATCTTGTCTGCGGGCATCGGCCTGAAGAAGTGGTAGCCCTGCGCTGAGGTGCAGCCCAGGGCGGCGAGCGCGGTCCGCTGGTCGGCCGTCTCCACCCCCTCGGCGACGACCCGCAGGCCCAGTTCGTGGGCCAACTCGACGGTGGTCCGGACAATCGCCGCGGCTTCCGGCGAATCGACCATACCGATCACGAAGGACCGGTCGACCTTGAGTTCGTGTACGGCGATCCGGGCCAGGAAGCTGAGCGACGAGAAACCGGTGCCGAAGTCGTCGACCGCAAGCTGAACGCCCAACGCCCGCAGGTCGGCCAGCACGTCGTCGATCACGTCGAGTTCGCTCATCACGACCGTCTCGGTGATCTCGAGTACGAGACGGTGGGCCGGCACCTGGTGGCGGCGCAGCGACTCGCCGACCTCGGCGGGCAGGCGCTGGTCGAGCAGGCTGCGGGCCGACAGGTTGACCGAGATCGGTACGTCGAGGCCGGCGCGGGCCCACTCGGCCGCGACCGTGAGCGCCCGGTCGACGACGTACCGGGTGAACGGGGCGAGCAGGTCGCTGCCCTCGACGGCGCGTACGAAGTCGCCGGGGCCGAGCGTGCCCCGCCGCGGGTGGTGCCAGCGGATGAGGGCCTCGACGCCGGTCGGCTCGCCGGTGACCAGGTCGACCGCGGGTTGCAGGTGCAGCACGAGCTGGTTGTCGACGGCGAGCGCCTCGCGCAGCTCGGCCAGCAGGGCGAGCTGGTCGGTGCTGGCCGCGTCCCGGCCGCTGTCGTACGAGGCGATGTTGCTGCCGCCGTTCTTGGCCTGGTACATGGCGATGTCGGCCCGGCGCAGCAGTTCGGTCATGTCGGCGGCGCCGGCACCGGCGACGACCACGCCGACGGACGCCTCCACCGACATCTTGACCCCGGCGACCTCGACCGGCACGGCGAGCCGCTCGACGATGTCCCGGGCCCGGCGCATCGCCGCCGGCAGGCTGGAGCCGCTGCCCGCGGTGTCGGCGCGTACGGGCACGGCGGTGACCAGGAGGGCGAACTCGTCGCCGCCGAGCCGGCCGAGCAGTTCGCCGGGTCGCATGCTGGCCTTGAGGCGGCCGGCGGTCACCTGGAGCAGTTCGTCACCGGCCGCGTGCCCGAGCGTGTCGTTGACCTCTTTGAAGTTGTTGATGTCGAGCAGCAGCAGGGCGACCGGATGCTCGTGGGTGAGCCGGTGCAGCGCGACGTCGCCCTTGCTGAGCATGGCCGCCCGGTTCACCAGCTTGGTGAGCGGGTCGTGCACCGCCTCGTATGCCGACCGGGAGGTCAGGATGCGCAGCTCGCGGTGGATGATCGCGTCGTGCAGCGCGGTGGCCAGCGCCGCCCCGAAGATCGACAACGCGGCCTCTTCGCGGTGTCCCGGGGTGGCCCCGCGGGAGAACCTGACCCGCAGGTCGCCGACCCTCGTGCCGCCCGCGGTCAGCTCGACGTTGTGCAGTTGGTCGTCGGCGTCGGGGCGGGTGTCGGCCGGGATGGCCCGTACGGCGAGTTCGCCGTCGGAAGCCAGCCGGTAACGCCGCCGGCTGCCGTCGGCCCGGGTGACGTCGAGTTCGACGCGTTCGGCCCGGAACACCCGGTTGGCGGACTCCAGCGCGGCGCTGACGACGGCCCGTTCGTCGAGCCGGTTGAGGCCGCCGACGGCGGTGGCGAGGGTGCTCCACGCCTCCCGTTCGTCGTCGGCCCGGACCCGGTGCAGGTAGGTCTGTTGCAGCAGCCAGAGCGCCGGCGGCACCAGCAGCAGCCAGCGGGGATCACTGTCGATCATGACGATCGCGGCCAGACCGACGAGGACGTTGCCGGCGAACATCAGCAGTTTCCCGCGCAGGATGCGCAGCAACAGCGGTCCGGCCGGCCGCCGGTAGCGGATCACCATGGTGACGGTGGCGAGTGCCGTCGTGGTCGCCAGGTAGGTCGCCGCCCCGAGAAGCAGTGCACCAGCCAGCGTCGGCGACAGCGGCGCCCCGAGCGGCGGGGCGAGCGCCTGGGTGACGGCGGCGGCGACTCCGACCGCCGTGGTCAGCGACGCGACGCAGTGCAGCACCTCGAGCACGCCGCGACGGCCGTCGAGGGCCGCCAGGATGCTCCAGGCGACCCCGGCGCCGACGAGGGTGGCGGCGGGCAGCCAACCGGCGGGCACCAGGTGCAGCCCGACGATCAGGGCGGCTTCGCCCCAGGTGACGCTGACGCCGCCGGAGCCGACCCGCAGCCGCAGCCGGGCCAACTGGCCGGCGGCGAAGACCACGGCCACGATTCCCAGCCGGGCCAGCAGGTCGGACGTTCCACCCGGGCTGCCGCCCGCGAAGATGGGGCCGAGCACCACGGCGGTGATCGCAAGGGTCAGGACCGCGCCGGTCAGCGGGACGATCCTGCGCAGACCGGACGGCGCGGATGATGGGGCGGGCCACGCCTGGCCCGACGTCACGGACCGCCTCCGTCTGCCGGCCGATGGCACGGCGGGGCCGCCACCACCCCGGACGACGACCGCGCGGCGGATCGGATGCTCATCGGCGCCCCCCTTCCGCGCGCGGCATCGGGAGTGTTGGTCCCCCGGCGGAAGGCTAAGCCAAAGCGCAAGGGTGCAACAGGGGGCGTCGTGCCCTTTTGCCCGAACCGTGGTCGCGGACGTGGCCACCGCCCAGATGGTGGACACCCGCGACCGTTTCGGAGGGAACTCTATCGACGGGTTTGCTGTTGCGTCGAATCCGTCGGCTCACCGGTCGTCTCGGTCGGCCGGGCCCCGGCATCGACCGCCACGGCCCCGGCGTCCACCGCCGCGGTCCGCGCGTCCGCGCCGGGGGCCGGGAACTGCTCGGGCAGCCGGCGCAGGCGGCTGTTCATGTTGCGGATCAGCAGCACCGTCGCGATCGCGAGCAGGATGATGAGAAAGAGCCCCATGGGGCCGGCGAGGCCCCCGCTACGGGTGTTGCCGAAGTTGTTCTGGGCCAGCACCTGGGCCGCGGTCAACATGACGGTTCCTCCATCGCGACGTACGCCCGAGCGCACAACGGATCCTGCGCCGGGACCGGGCGCGCCTCCCGCGACCGGTCCGACGTTGTACGTGTGTGCCGTCCACCGTACGCCTGGCCCTGCTCAGCGTGCGTGGACGGTCTCCCGGATACCGGCGAAGAGGTCGGACTCCGGCACCGGGCTGTCGACCATCGAGCGGACCAGTTCGAAATCCTCGGTCGGCCACGCCTTGCGCTGCACCTCCAGCGGCACGTGGAACCAGAAGCCGTCGGGGTCGACCTGGGTGGCGTGGGCCCGCAGCGCGTCGTCGCGTACCGGGAAGTAGTCGGCGCACTCGATCCGGCTGGTGACCCGGGGCCCCTTGTCCTCCCGGTCCTCCCACTTCTCCAGCCACTCGGCGTACGGCGACTCCAGGCCGGCGGCGAGCATCGCCTCGTGCAGCGCGACCACCCGGGCCTTGGAGAAGCCCATGCAGTAGTAGAGCTTGAGCGGCTGCCACGGGTCGCCCAGATCGGGGAAGCGGTCCGGGTCGCCGGCCGCCTCGAACGCGGCGACGCTGATCTTGTGACACATGATGTGGTCGGGGTGCGGGTAGCCGCCGTCCTCGTCGTAGGTGGTGACGACGTGCGGGCGGAACTCGCGCATCAGCCGCACCAGCGGGCCCGCGGCGACCTGCGCGTCCTGCAGGCCGAAGCAGCCCTCGGGCAGCGGCGGCAGCGGGTCGCCCTCCGGCAGCCCGGAGTCGACGAAGCCGAGCCAGGCCTGCTCGACGCCGAGGATCGCCCGGGCGGCGTCCATCTCGGCGCGACGGATCTCGGCGATGTTCTCCCACACGTCCGGGCGGTCGAGCTTGGGGTTGAGCACGCTGCCCCGTTCGCCGCCGGTGCAGGTCACGACCAGCACCTCGACGCCCTCGGCCACGTATTTCGCCATCGTGGCCGCACCCTTGCTCGACTCGTCGTCGGGGTGGGCGTGCACGGCCATGAGGCGCAGTTGCTCTGCCAACGGGACTCCCTAGTCCGTACCCTCGCCGGGCCGGCGTGGCCCGGCACGACACAACTTTTGCAATCGTCGCACCTGTTGCAAGTCAGATCCGCCGCACCCGGTTGACAGCACCCGGCGCATCGGGCCGACGGCGTCCTGCGATGATGGACCTGTCCAGGTAATCCGATGCCACCGACAAGAACGCGGGAGAGCCGACCCGGTGACCGAGACGCGAGCCACAACGCAGCCCGGCGCGTCGATGTTCCCGCCCGGCCGCTACGGGCGGCGGCGGGAGGCCCGCCGGACCCGTCCGTGGGTCGTCGGTGCGCTGGTGGCAGTCCTGGTGATCGGCGGCCTCGGGCTGAGCGTCCGGCTATACCGGATGTGGGGCGACCCGACCTACGACGCGAAGGTGATCACCTACACCGAGATCACCGACAGCCAGATCCTCGTCGACTTCCAGGTCACCGTGCCCGAGGGCGGCTCGGCGGTCTGCGTACTGCGGGCCCGGTCGCGCGACGGCGCCGAGGTGGCCCGCGAAGAGGTACGCGTCGACGCCCCGGCCGGCGAGAAGCACCCCGTCGTACGGCACCGGCTGGCCACCTCGGCCCGGCCGATGATCGGCGAGGTCATGCGCTGCCGCGCCGCTGACTGACAGCGGTCAGGAAATCACTCACCGCTGCGCGGTGTGTTTCGCTGGTAAGTTGGTACTTCTACCTTCACACCGAGCACCCGAACACCTGTCCAGTTACCACGCTGTTCCCAAGCCCACCGAGGAGATCGTCTGTGTCCACGACCGACCGCGAGGCGCCCGCCACCTGGCTGTCCCAGGACGCGTACGACCGCCTGCAAGCCGAGCTCAACGAGCTGATCGCCGCCCGACCGGTGATCGCCGCGGAGATCAACGCCCGTCGCGAAGAGGGTGACCTGCGCGAGAACGGCGGCTACCACGCCGCCCGTGAAGAGCAGGGCAAGCAGGAGGGTCGGATTCGCTACCTGCAGGAACTGCTCCGCACAGCGCAGGTCGGCGAGGCACCGGCCGCCGACAAGGTCGCACCCGGCACGGTCGTGACGATCTACTTCGACGAGGACAGCAGCGACACCGAGACCTTCCTGCTCGGTTCGCGGGAGATCTCGGCCACCACCGATCTGACCGTCTACAGCCCGGAGTCCGCCCTGGGCAAGGCGATCCTCGGCAGCGGTGCCGGCCAGACCGTCACCTACACCGCGCCGAGCGGCGCGGACATCAAGGTCACCGTCGTCAAGTTCGAGCCGTACGGCGGCTGACGACATGTCGGCGACCGGTGGTCGTGGACTCCCGCGACCACCGGCCGGCTCGACCGACCCGACCGCTCAGGCCGGCGGTGCCGAGATCTCGACGGTGTAGCCGCTGCCCCGCAACGCGGCCACCAGGCGCTCGGAATGATCCGCGCCACGGGTCTCCACCGACAGCGCCACCTCCACCTCCCCCAACCGCAGCAACGGGTTCTGCCGCAGATGCACGACGTCGACGACGTTCGCCCGCTGCTCGGCGATCTGCGACAGCAGCGACGCCAACTGCCCGGGCCGGTCCACACAGCGCACCGTGAAACGCAGGAACCGGCCGGCCGCGGCCAGCCCGTGCTCGATGACCCGCAGCAGCAGCAGCGGATCGATGTTGCCGCCCGACAGGACCGCCACCACCGGCGACCCGACGGTCGCCGTACCGGCCAGCAGGGCCGCCACCCCGGCCGCGCCGGCCGGCTCGACCACCTGCTTGCCGCGCTCCAGCAGCATCAGCAGCGCCCGGGAGATGTCCTCCTCCGACACCGTCACGATGTCGTCGACCAGCTTGCTCACGTGCGCGAACGTCAGGTCACCCGGACGGCCGACCGCGATGCCGTCGGCGATCGTGGCGTACTGCGACAACCGCACCGGCCCGCCCGCCAGGAGCGAGGGCGGGTACGCCGCCGCACCCCTGGCCTGCACCCCGACCACCCGTACGTCCGGCCGCAGCGCCTTGGCCGCGACCGCGATACCGGAGATCAGGCCCCCGCCACCGACCCCGGCCACGATCGTCTCGACCTCCGGGCACTGTTCCAGGATCTCCAGCGCCACCGTGCCCTGCCCGGCGATGACGTCGTGGTGGTCGAACGGGTGGATGAACACCGCCCCGGTGCGCTCCGCGAACTCCCGGGCCGCGACCAGCGACTCGTCGACGGTGTTGCCGACCAGTTCGATCCGGGCGCCGTACCCCTTGGTGGCGACGACCTTCGGCAACGGCGCACCCACCGGCATGAACACTGTGGACGGGATGCCGAGCAGTCCGGCGGCCAGCGCGACCCCCTGGGCGTGGTTGCCGGCGCTGGCGGCCACCACACCACGGGCCCGCTCGTCCGGCGCCAGCCGGGCGATCCGGACGTAGGCGCCCCGCACCTTGTATGAGCCGGCCCGCTGAAGGTTCTCGCACTTGAGCCAGACCGGGCCGCCGAGGGCGGCGCTGAGCGGTCGCGACGGTTCGAGGGGGGTGGTCCGGGTCACCCCGGTAAGCAGTTCCCGCGCGGCCTCGACGTCGGCGAGTCCGACCAGCTCAGTCATGCCCTGATCGTCGCATCACCGGCCGGGACCGCAACCGCGGGCACCGTCCACGGCGAGCGGTCAGACCGTACGGGTGGGAACCTTCGGCCAGCCCGGCGCGTGCCGGGACCACGGGGCGGCCATCTCGAACTGACCGGCGACGGCGAGCAGCAGCAGTTCGCTGCCGGGCGGGCCGGTGAGCTGCACGGCGACCGGCAGCCCGTCCGGACGCACCCCGACCGGCACCACGAGCGACGGCAGGCCGGCGATGTTCCACGGCGCGGCGAACGGGGCGTATCTGATGCTGGCCGTGAGGTTGGCCCGCCACGACCGGCCGGCCCAGCCGCCGGCCGCCGGCGGCGCGCCGGCCAGTGCCGGGGTCAGCAGCACGTCGACCGAGTTGTCGGTGAAGAACCCGATCGACTTCTCCCGCCAGGCGGTGCGGTCGGCCTCGCGTACGTAGCCACGCCGCTGCGCCCACTCGCCCAGCGACGCGTGCCGGCGGGTACGCGGCTGCAGGGCGCGCGGGTCGAGGCCACCGGCCCGGACGTCGCTGGCCGCCGCCGCCAGCCAGGTGGCGACACCACGCAGGCCGATCGAGGTCGGATAGACCGGGTCGAGGGTGACGGTGTCGTGGCCGGCGTCCACGAGCAGCCGGACGGCGGTCGCGACCGCGTCCCGGTTGGGCTGGTCGGCGCGTACGCCCAGGACCGGCGACCGCAGCGACATCGCGACCCGCAGCCGGCGCGGCTCGACGAGCTTCTCCGGCCGGCGGCCGGCGAGGACCGCGAACCCGACAGCGGCGTCGGCGACCGTGGTGGCCAGGATGCCGTGCTCGGTCAGGCCGAACCAGTCCTCGGGGCCGAGCTGGCAGGGCACCACTCCCCGGCCCGGCTTCAGGCCGATCAGGCCGCAGCAGGCGGCCGGGATCCGGATCGAACCGAGCCCGTCGTTGGCGTGCGCGATCGGGACCATGCCGGCGGCGACGGCGGCCGCCGCGCCACCCGACGACCCGCCCGGGGTCCGGTCGGTGCGCCACGGGTTACGGGTCACCGAGGTGCCGTCGTCGGTGACCGCCCACAGGCCGAGTTCCGGCATCCGGGTCACCCCGAGCACCACCGCCCCGGCGCCACGCAGGCGGCGTACGACCTCGTGGTCGTCCTCGGCGACCGGGCTGCGGGCCGCCGCGGACCCGTTCCAGGTCGGCAGGCCGGCCACCGCGGTGTTCTCCTTCACCGCGACCGGCACCCCGGCCAGCGGCAGGTTGGCCAGCTCCTCCTGCTCGTCGACCTTCTCCGCCTCGACGATCGCCTCGCCGCCGCGCACCGCGCGGAAGGCGGACACCACCGGATCGGCGGTGGCGACGTGGTCGAGGTGGTCGGCGACCACCTGCGTCGCGGACGCGTCGCCGCGACGGACCGCCCGCGCGATCTGTTTCGCGGTCGCACCTACCCAGGTCGGCACGATGTCCTGCACGGCCACCTCCCCATCGGCCTTGCAATTATGCGGCGGTGCGGCCGCCGCCGCCCGGCCGGGGCGGCAGCGCCCGGCCGGGGTCCCCGGCCGGGCGTCGGATCAGCCGAGCGCCTGCGCCAGGTCGGCGAGCAGATCGTCGACCGTCTCGATGCCGACCGACAGTCGCACGAGATCGGCGGGAACCTCAAGGGGCGACCCGGCCGCGCTCGCGTGCGTCATCCGGCCCGGGTGCTCGATCAGGGACTCGACCCCGCCCAGCGACTCGGCGAGCACGAAGACCTTGGTCCGGTTGCAGATCTCGACGGCGTGCGCCTCGCCGCCGGTGGCCCGGAACGACACCATCCCGCCGAAGCGGCGCATCTGCTTGGCCGCCGTCTCGTGCCCGGGGTGGTCGGGCAGGCCCGGGTACAGCACCTGCGCCACCGCCTTGTGCCGGGTCAGGAACTCGGCGACCCGCTCGGCGTTGTCGCAGTGCCGGTCCATCCGTACGCCGAGGGTCTTGACCCCGCGCAGGGTGAGCCAGGCGTCGAACGGGCCGTTGATCGCGCCCATCGCGTTCTGGTGGTAGGCCAGTTCGGCGCCGAGTTCGGCGTCGGCGGTGACCAGGGCGCCACCGACCACGTCGGAGTGTCCGCCGACGTATTTGGTGGTGGAGTGCACGACGACGTCGGCGCCGAGGACGAGCGGCTGTTGCAGATAGGGCGAGGCGAAGGTGTTGTCGACCACGAGCCGGGCCCCCGCGTCGTGGGCCACCGTCGCGAGCGCGGCGATGTCGGCGATGCCGAGCAGCGGATTGGTCGGGGTCTCCAGCCAGACCAGCTTCGTCCGCCCCGGCTCGATCGCGGCCCGGACGGCGTCGACGTCGGACACCTTCGCGGCCGTCCAGCTCACCCCCCACCGCTGCGCCACCCGGGCGAAGAGCCGGTAGGTGCCGCCGTACGCGTCGTCGGGGATCACCACGTGGTCGCCGGGCTGGCAGACGGTGCGCAGGAGGGTGTCCTCGGCCGCCAGCCCGCTGGCGAACGCGAGGGCGGTGTGCCCGGCCTCCAGCGCCGCCAGGCACTGCTGCAACGCGTCGCGGGTCGGGTTGCCGGACCGGCTGTATTCGTAGCCCTCGCGCGGCGCGCCGACGCCGTCCTGCGCGTAGGTGCTGGTCTGGAAAATGGGTGGCACCACCGCCCCGGTGCGGGGCTCCGGCTTCTGGCCGGCATGGATGGCGAGGGTCTCAAAGCCGTACGTCATGGGTGCGAGGCTAGTCTCATCGGGTGTCGGGGTGCGTCTTCTGTCGAATCGTGGCGGGATCGGTGCCGTCGTTCCAGGTCGTCGGGGAGCCCTCCGGCGTGGCGTTCCTCGACTCCCGCCCGGTCTTCCGCGGGCACGTGCTGGTGGTGCCCAGACCACACCTCGAGACGTTGACCGAC
Organism: Polymorphospora sp. NPDC050346; assembly: GCF_040655695.1. Taxonomy (NCBI): domain Bacteria; kingdom Bacillati; phylum Actinomycetota; class Actinomycetes; order Micromonosporales; family Micromonosporaceae; genus Polymorphospora; species Polymorphospora sp. NPDC050346. The sequence goes on from NZ_JBFAKM010000002.1 coordinate 239,316, forward strand.
CTGCCCGAGGCGGACCTGGCCGGCTACTTCGGACTGGTCCGCCGGGTCGCGGCGGCCGTCGAGTCGGGTCTCGACGCCGGCGGCACCTTCGTGGCGATGAACAACCGGGTGTCGCAGTCCGTCCCCCATCTGCACACCCACGTCGTACCCCGCACGAAGGGCGACGGGCTGCGCGGCTTCTTCTGGCCCCGGACCCGCTACGACGACGACGGGCAGGCCGCGACGTACGCCGCCCGGATCGGCGCCGCGGTTGCCCCGCCGACCAGGGGGTAAGTGCCGGGTAAGGACCGGCCCGGCGTCGGTGTTGCAATCCGGTGAGAGGTACGAGAGGAGTCGACCGTGTTCCTACGGCGTATGAAGCACGAACTGCCGACCCCGGATCAGGCCCTGCCGGGCCGGGCGATCGCGATGCCGGTCTCGGACCGGCACGAGGTGCTCGGCACCCCGTTGCAGGGTCCCTGGCCGGAGGGTGCCCGGGTGGCGGTCTTCGGGATGGGTTGTTTCTGGGGCGCCGAACGGCTGTTCTGGACCCTTCCGGGGGTCATCACGACCTCGGCCGGCTACGCGGGCGGGATCACCCCCAACCCGACGTACGAGGAGGTCTGCTCCGGTATGACCGGGCACAACGAGGTCGTGCAGGTGGTGTACGACCCGGCCCGGATCGACTACGAGCAGTTGCTGAAGGTCTTCTGGGAGAACCACGACCCGACCCAGGGCATGCGCCAGGGCAACGACGTGGGCACCCAGTACCGGTCGGCGATCTACACCACCAACGACGAGCAGCTCCGGATCGCGCAGGCGTCCCGGGAGGCGTTCGCCCCGGTGGTGGCGGGGACCGGCCGTGGCGAGATCACCACGGAGATCCAGCCACTCGGTGACTACTACTTCGCCGAGGACTACCACCAGCAGTACCTGGCGCCCACCAAGAACCCCAACGGTTACTGCAACCATGGACCGAACGGGATGAGCTGCCCGATCGGGGTGGCGAAGACCGGCGCCTGACGCCGACGTGCGCGGAGCGCACCGGAGCGCGGGCGACGCGACGCGGTACGCCCCGAAGCCCCGGACCAGGCCGGCCACCGGCCCCGGTCCGGGGCTTCGGCGTACCCGGAGATTCCCTCGTGCCGAGCCGGGCGACCGTGTTACGTTTATTGCACTTACTGCGACTGCTGCGATTACGACGCGGGAGGTGCCCAGTGACACTCTCAGCGCTCGAACCGGTGGTTCCCGACGCCGAGGCCATCTCGACCGCCGACGCGGCCGTCGACCGGGTCAGGAACTATCTGGCGACGGGTACGCCACGGGCGACCCGCATCCGGGTACGGGTCGAGGACGACGGCGAGGTGGTGGTGGTTCCCCGCGCCGCCGTCGAACTGTTCGCCCAGATCCTCGCCCACATGGCCGCCGGTCACGGCGTCACCGTCGTTCCCGAGCACGCCGAACTGACCACCCAGCAGGCGGCCACGCTCCTCAACGTGTCGCGGCCCTACCTGATCGGCCTGCTGGACGCTGGCGAGATCGACTATCGCCGGGTCGGCAAGCACCGTCGGGTACGGGCGGCCTCACTGCTGGCGTATCAGCGCAGGGATGATCGGCGTAGGCGCGCGGCCGCTGACGAACTGGCCGAGTTGACCGAAGAGATGGGTCTCTACGAGTGAACTTCGTCGTCCTCTACGACGCGAACGTGCTCTACCCGAACGTCCTGCGAGACCTTTTGATCCGTATCGCACAGGCGGGACTCGTACACGCGAGATGGACCGAACGGATCCTCGACGAGGTCTTCACGAACGTCCAGAAGAACCGCCCCGACCTTGACCCGGAACGGCTGGCCCGGACCCGACAGCTCATGAACCGCGCTCTCCGCGACTGTCTGGTGACCGACTACGAATCGCTGATTCCCGCCCTCACACTGCCGGATCCGGACGACCGGCACGTCCTGGCGGCAGCAATCCGGGCCAGGGCCCAGGTCATCGTCACCGACAACCTTCGACACTTTCCGCTCGACGCGCTACGCCCGTTCGACATCGAACCGTTGAGCGCCGACGACTTCGTATCCGACCAGGTCGACCTCAGCCCGAAGACGGTGTGGGGCTGCGTCCAGCAGATCGCGGATTCACGGCGGAACCCGCCCATGCGGCCCGCCGACGTACTGGTCGCGCTCGAACGGTGTGGATTGGTGCGATCGGTGGCCAATCTCGGTTCCGAAAGGTAGCGGTGCGCCGGCCGACCACCTAACCGACAGCACTGAGTCGGATAGGCGGCAAAGTACGGGCCGGCTTGCGGCCGCCGGCCAGCATGGCGGCATGTACCCCAGCCCAACCGTCTCGTCCGCCGAGCTGCGCCCCCGCCGGACGTGGTTTCTCGTCGCCGCCCTGATCGCCCTCGCCGGGGTGGTCGCCGGCGTCCTGCTCTTCGTCCTCAGCCTGAACAGCGCCACCGACAGCATGGACAGCGTCACCGAGGGGTTCAACGAGAGCACCGAGCAGGTCTTCCAGACCGGCGACACGGTGTCGGTCGAACTGGCCGCCGACCAGCGGAAGATCGTATGGGTGGACGCGTCCGCGGTCGGCAGCGGCGCGACCTGCGACGTCTCCGGATCGGCCGTCCTCGGCACTCCCACGACCACCTGGACGGTGACCAACTCGACCGGGGAGTGGCGCAGCCTCTACCAACTTTCTGCCGCCGGCGCCGGCACCTACGAGCTGACCTGCACCGCGGGTGGCGGCACCACGCCGGTCGCCCTCGCGGTCGGCCAGCCGCCACAGCTCGGGGAGGCCCTCGGCTTCGCCGGCCGGCTGTTCGGCGGGATCGGCGCGCTGACCCTGCTGCCCTGTCTCGGGATGGTCGTCGGCGGGGTGATCGCCCTGGTGGTCGCCCTGCGCCGCGGTTCGCACCGCAAGCGCCTGCTGCAGCAGCGGTCGGCCGGCTACGGGTACGCCCCCGGCTACGGACCGCCCCGGTAGCGATCTCGAAAAACCGTTGCCGCCCCGCGCGGCCACTGGATAGCGTGGCCGTACACGGGAAGGGAGGTGGTCCAAGCTTTGATTGGCAATAGGACTCGTGAGGTGGCTGCCCGCTAGCCGCTGTCCTTGACAGTTTTCGTTCGTCGAGACCGTGTGGCAACGGCGCGGCGAATCCATGACAGCCACCCGACCCCCGGGGGTGCCGGCCCAGTCCAGCCGGCCCGCTTCAGCGGAAACCCCCGGGGGTCGTCCTGTTCCCCGGTCCTGTTCCCCGGTCTGCGGAAGGCGGCCGCCGCGTGTCGTCGCGCGAACTCGTCGTACTCGGCACGGCCAGCCAGGTGCCCACCCGACGGCGTAACCACAACGGCTATCTGCTGCGCTGGGACCGCGAGGGCATCCTCTTCGACCCGGGTGAGGGCACCCAGCGGCAGATGCTGCTGGCCGGGGTTTCCGCCACCGACCTGACCCGGGTCTGTGTCACCCACTTCCACGGCGACCACTGCCTGGGCCTGCCCGGCATCGTCCAGCGGCTGTCACTCGACCGGGTGCCGCATCCGGTGCCCGTGCACTTCCCCGCCGGCGGGGCCGGCTACTTCGAGCGGCTACGGCACGCCAGCTCGTTCCACGACGTCGCCGACGTACGCGCCGAACCGGTCGGCACCGACGGCCAGCGGTTCGACATCGGCGCCGGGGTGCTGGAGGCACGCCGGCTGCGACATCCCGTCGAGACGTACGGCTACCGGCTCCTGGCTCCGGACGGGCGACGGATGCTGCGGGACCGGCTCGACGCGTACGGCATCTCCGGGCCGGCGGTCGGCGCGTTGCAGCGCGACGGCCACCTCGACCTGGACGGGCGCCGCGTGTCCCTGGAGGCCGTCAGTGAGCACCGGCGCGGCCAGCGGTTCGCCTTCGTCATGGACACCGGCCTGTGCGACAACGTGTTCGCCCTGGCCGAGGAGGCCGACCTGCTGGTGATCGAGTCGACGTTCCTGTCCGTGGACGCCGCCCTCGCCGCCGAGGTCGGCCACCTGACCGCGGCGCAGGCGGGTCGGGTGGCGGCCGAGTCCGGGGTACGCCGGCTCGTGCTGACCCACTTCTCGCAGCGGTATCCGGATCCGGAGCGGTTCGCGGCGGAGGCGCGGGAAGAGTTCGACGGTGATCTCGTCGTGGCCGACGACCTGATGCGGGTGCCGGTACCTCCCACGGTCTGACGGGCGGCGAGCCGCGCCGCCGGGCCAGAACGGCGCCGACCATCATCACCCTGGGCATACACTCGGCGGATGTCGGTCTCGCTGCGGGTCGCCGAGGCGGTGGACGTGCCCCGGATCGCCGAGTTGCACCGCCGTTCGCGGATCGACGCCTACGCCGACCTGGTGAGCTACGACACACTCACCCGGGTGCCGGCACCGGTGTTCGCCGACTGGTGGGTGGAGCGGTGGAGCTACGAGCGGGAGACGCACGTGCTCACCGTCGCCGAACGCGACGGGCGGCTGGTGGGGTTCACCTATGTCGGCCCCGACGACGAGGGCAGCCAGGCGGACACCGGCCTGCTCTACGCCATCCACCTCGAATCCGCCGAGCGGGGCCGCGGGACCGGGCGGGCCCTGATGGCCGAGGCGCTGGCGACCCTGCGGGAACAGGGCTGGCAGCGGGCGGCGCTGTGGGTCCTGGCCGGCAACGACCGGGCGCGCGGCTTCTACGAGCGCGGCGGCTGGCAGCCGACCGGGTGGTGCCGCGACAGCACGTTCGGCCCGCCGGTCAAGGAGATCCGGTACGACCGTCCGCTCCGCTGAGCGCTCCCGCCGCCCGTCGGTGTGTGCGGGAGGTTTGTGGCGGGCGAGAGTACGTGACCTATGTATGCGGGGGAACCGTATGGTCACGCACCCTCGCCCACCGTGCCCACCGGACCCGGGGGGAAACGCCTGGCCGGAGGCGTCAGACCGGCGGAGGCTGCCGGTCACCTGATCGGGTGGGCGATGCGGGACCATCGGGTGCTGGCGGGGCATCGCCGGTGGTCACCGCTGGTGCGAAGACTGCGTTCTCGGTGTCGTACCGCGGGCCGTTCGTGCCCCGCGTACACCTAGTCAACGGTGCGGCGGACCCGACGGGTCGGACAGTTTGTGCGACGTCCGGACGTCGTCACCGGGCGCCGAGGTGCGCCAGGAGGTCCTGCCGGGTCAGCACGCCCTTCGGCTTGCCGTCGACGAGCACCAGGGCCGCGTCGGACTTCTCCAGCAGCGCGACCGCCTCGCTCACCGGCTGCCCGCCACCGACCACCGGCAGCGGCGGTCCCATGTGCCGCTCGATCGTGTCGTGCAGGTGCGCCTGGCCGGAGAAGAGCGCGTCGAGCAGATCACGCTCGGCGACCGAACCGGCGACCTCGCCCGTCACGACCGGCGGCTCGGCCTTGAGCACCGGGAGCTGGGAGACGCCGTACTCGCGCATGTAGTCGATCGCGTCGCGGACCGTCTCGGTCGGGTGCACGTGGATCAGCTCCGGCATGCCGCCCGGCTTGCCGGCCAGCGCCTCGGCCACGGTCGCCTCGGCCCCGCCGGTCTCCATGAAGCCGTAGCGCGCCATCCACTCGTCGTTGAAGATCTTCGACAGGTAGCCGCGGCCGCCGTCGGGCAGCAGCACCACGACGACGTCGTCGGGGCCGGCCCGCCGGGCGACGTCGAGCGCCGCGACGACCGCCATGCCGCAGGAGCCGCCGACGAGCAGACCCTCCTCACGGGCGAGCCGCCGGGTCAGGTCGAAGGACTCCTTGTCGGAAACCTCGACGATCTCGTCGCAGATGGTCCGGTCGTAGGTCTCCGGCCAGAAGTCCTCGCCGACGCCCTCCACGAGGTAGGGCCGGCCGGTGCCGCCGGAGTAGACCGAGCCCTCCGGGTCGGCGCCGACGATGCGGACCCGCCCCTCGGACGCCTCCTTGAGGTAGCGGCCGATGCCGGAGATGGTGCCGCCGGTGCCGACCCCGGCCACGAAGTGGGTGATCCGGCCGGCCGTCTGCTCCCACAGCTCGGGGCCGGTCGTCTCGTAGTGCGAGCGGGGGTTGGCGGTGTTGGCGTACTGGTTGGGCTTCCACGCGCCGGGGATCTCCCGGGCCAGCCGGTCGGAGACGTTGTAGTAGGAGCGGGGATCCTCCGGGGCCACCGCGGTCGGGCAGACCACCACCTCGGCGCCGTACGCCCGCAGCACGTTCTGCTTGTCCTCGCTGACCTTGTCGGGGCAGACGAAGACGCAGCGGTATCCCTTGAGCTGCGCCACCAGGGCCAGCCCGACACCGGTGTTGCCGCTGGTCGGCTCGACGATCGTGCCGCCGGGCTGGAGCAGGCCGCTCTTCTCCGCCTCTTCGACCATCCGTACGGCGATCCGGTCCTTGACCGAGCCCCCGGGGTTGAAGTATTCGACCTTCGCCAGCACGGTGGCGGCGATGCCCTCGGTGACGCTGCGCAGCCGCACCAGCGGGGTGTTACCGATCAGCTCGACGACATTGTCGTAGTAGCGCACGTCGTTGTGCCCTTCTCGGAGGCGCCACGGCAGGTGGCCGGGCCGGTGATCGCACGGGTCACGTCAAGACTACGTGCGGTTCAGGTCACGACCTGTCCCGGGATGACCGTGGATCGCTTGGCCTCCCACTCCAGGAACCGTTCGGTCTCGGCGAGGATCGACCCGGCCAGCCAGGTCGCCATGAGCGCGTCGTCGGCCAGGCCGAAGAAGGTGAGGAACAACTCCGGCACCAGGTCGACCGGCGACGCGATGTACGCCGTCGCCGCCGCCATCATCGCCAGCCGCAGCCCCCCGTCGTATTCGCCCCGTGCGGTGGCCTTGAGCATCCGGGGCAGCGCCCCGATCCGTTTGCCCAGGCCGGGGCCACCGCGGGCGCCCGACGTCAGTGCCCGCCCCAACGCCGCGAAAGCGGCGGTCCGCTTCAAAGTCTTGGCCATGTCGCCGACCTCCCTGCCGCCAATGATGCACCTGTACGCCAACCGGCGCCTCCGTCGCGGTACGTACCCAACCGGTCGCGGATCTAGGCAATCGGTCAAGCGGTACGTCGCCTCCGGGGGCTAACCTCGAAGACCGTACGACGCACGCCACGACCGGCCGGCCCGGTGCCGGCGGCCGGGTGTCCGGCGGCGGGCTACGGCGGCAGGCGACGGTCCGGGGGGACGGGATGGCTCGGATGGAGACGGTCGAACAGGGATCGGCCTCGTGGCGGGTCGTCCGACGCGTGGGGCTCGCCGCCGCGATCGGGGCGGGCCTGACCGCGGCCGGTGCCGCCACGCTCGGCGGGATCCTGCTCGGCCAGGCCAACCGGGCCCGCCGCACCATCCCGATGGCCGAGGCCCCACCGCCGCGCGGCGAGGGTGTCTACGGCGCCAAGTTCCCCGGCCGGCCGATCACCCTGGCGGTGCTCGGTGACTCGACGGCGGCCGGCTACGGCGTCCACCGTCCACGTGAGACACCCGGCGCGCTGCTGGCCACCGGGGTGTCCCGCCGGCTGGGGCGGCCGGTGCGACTGCGCCGGTTCGCCGTCGTCGGGTCGATATCCGCCGGTCTGGCACCACAGGTCGAGGTGGCGATCGAGGCTAAACCCGACCTCGCGGTCATCCTGATCGGCGGGAACGACATCACCAACCGGACGCCGTACGGCATCGCGGTGCGTCACCTCGTCGACGCCGTACGCGACCTGCGCCGGGCCGGCGCCGAGGTCGTCGTCGGCACCTGCCCCGACCTCGGCGCGATCCAGCCGATCAAGCCACCGTTGCGGTGGCTGGCCCGCCGGTGGAGCCGGCAGTTGGCGGCGGCGCAGACGGTGGCGGTGGTCGAGGCGGGCGGCCGCACGGTGTCGCTCGGCGACCTGCTCGGTCCGCGGTTCGCCGCCGATCCGGTCCGGATGTTCGCCTGGGACCGTTACCACCCGTCCGCCGACGGTTACGCGGTGGCGGTGGCCGCGTTGCTGCCCACGGTTCTGTCCGCGCTCGGTGCCGGCGAGGAACGACGGGCCGTACCGGTCGCCGGCGAAGGACCGCGCTCCCTGACCCAGGCCGCCGCACAGGCCGCCCGCGAGCCGGGCACCGAGGTCACCGGCACCCAGGTCGCCGGCCGCGACCGTGGGCCGGGCGGCCGCTGGGCGCAGTTGCGCCGGCGCCGGCCGGCCTGGCTCGGCCCGCTGCCGAGCGGCGGGCTGCCGGCCCTGTTCGGCAATTCGAGGGCCGACGATCCGGCCCCGGTCGCCGTACCCTTGAGGCATGGGTCACACGACGCGGCGCAACCATCCACGGTGGAGAAACCCCGGTGAACACTCGCCGTCGGGCCTCGTCCGCCACGGGGTGACCCGATGACCGGCATGGCGCTACGCGTCGGGCGCGCCGCCGCCCTGACCCTGATCGCCGGCACGGTCGGCGGTGCCGCGCTGCTCGCCGGCGAGGCACTGGTCGCCCGCACCCGCCGCTACGCGCAACCGGAGATGGGCCTGACGCTGCGGGCGACGGTCGGTGCCCCGGCGGCGCCCCCGCTGCGGCTGGTCCTGCTCGGCGACTCGCTGGCGCTAGGCGTCGGCGTCGACCAGGTGGCCGACACCGTCGGCGGCCAGTTGGCCCGCCTGCTCAGCGAGGGCGACGGCGCGGCCGCCGGCCGGCGGCGGGTCGAACTGTCCAGCGTCGGCGTCTCCGGGTCGCGGTCCACCGATCTCGCGACGCAGGTGGCGCGGGCGCTGCTGGGGCGGCTCCCGGACGTGGCGGTGATCCTGATCGGCGCCAACGACGCCACCGGCCTGCGCCGGCCGGTCGAGGCGGCGGCACACCTCGGCGCGGCGGTGCGTCGCCTGCGTGCCGCCGGCGTCGAGGTCGTCGTCGGCACCTGCCCCGACCTCGGCGCCGTACGGGCGATCGCTCCCCCGCTGCGACAGGTGGTCGGCTGGGCCGGGCGGGTGACGGCGCGGGCCCAGACCAGGGCGGTGCACGACGCCGGCGGCCAGACCGTCGACCTGGCCGCCGAGGCGGGTCCGGTCTTCCGGGCCGACGCCGGAACGCTCTGCCACGACGGCTACCACCCGTCGGCCGACGGATACCGGGTCTGGGCGCACGCCCTGCTGCCGGCCGTGTCGCGTGCCGCGAGCGGCGCCGACCGCAGCTGAGCGCCGCACCGCCTTCACCCTTCCCGCCGAAGTTACCCGCGGGTTAAGTTGGGCTCATGTCGACAGAGCCGTCCCGCACCGCCGTCATCGTCTCCACCGCCCGATCCCCCATCGGCCGCGCCGCCAAGGGGTCACTGCGCGAACTCCGGCCCGACGACCTCGCGGCCACCATCGTCCGGGCCGCCCTGGACAAGGTGCCGCAGCTCGACCCGACGCGGATCGACGACCTCTACCTCGGCTGCGGCCTGCCCGGCGGCGAGCAGGGCTTCAACATGGCCCGGGTGGTCGGCACCCTGCTCGGCCTCGACACCGTGCCGGGCGCGACCGTGACCCGCTACTGCGCCTCCTCGCTACAGACCACCCGGATGGCCTTCCACGCCATCGCCGCCGGGGAGGGCGACATCTTCGTCTCCGCCGGCGTCGAGTGCGTCTCGCGGTACGCCCGCGGCAACTCCGACAGCCTGCCGCCCGAAGCGCAGGAACTGGTCGGCGGCGGATGGCACAACCCCCGGTTCGCGGCGGCGCGGGAACGGTCGGCGACCCGGGCACGCGGTGGCACGGACCGGTGGCACGACCCCCGGCTCGACGACGAACTGCCCGACATCTACCTCACGATGGGACAGACGGCGGAGAACCTCGCCGAGGCGCACGACGTCAGCCGGGCCGACATGGACGAGTTCGGCGTACGCAGCCAGAACCTCGCCGAGAAAGCCATCGCCGACGGGTTCTGGGCCCGCGAGATCACGCCGGTGACGCTGCCGTCCGGCGAGGTGGTCAGCGCCGACGACGGCCCGCGCGCCGGGGTGACCCTGGAGGGGGTGGCCGGGCTCAAGCCGGTGTTCCGGCCCGACGGCCGGGTCACCGCCGGCAACTGCTGCCCGCTGAACGACGGCGCCGCCGCCGTGGTGGTCATGAGCGAGAGCCGGGCCCGCGAACTCGGCATCACCCCGCTGGCCCGGATCGTGTCGACCGGGGTCAGCGCCCTGTCGCCGGAGATCATGGGGCTCGGCCCGGTCGAGGCGTCCCGGCAGGCACTGCGCCGGGCCGGCATGACCATCGACGACATCGACCTGGTCGAGATCAACGAGGCGTTCGCGGCGCAGGTGATCCCGTCGTACCGGGAGCTGGGGATTCCGCTGGACAAGCTCAACGTGATGGGTGGCGCGATCGCGGTCGGGCACCCGTTCGGGATGACCGGGGCACGGATCACCGGGACGTTGCTCAACGCGCTCGACTGGCACGACCGCACGATCGGCCTGGAGACGATGTGCGTCGGCGGCGGCCAGGGCATGGCGATGATCGTCGAACGCCTGAGCTGACCTCCAAGATCCCCGTGATCAGGGACTAATACCGGCGGGTCGCCGGCGCGTGTCCAGCTCCCTGATCACGGGGATCTTGCCAACCCCGGACGGTACGGATCACAGCGCGCGCCGGGTCGCCTGTACGTCCGCGGCCAGCGCGCCGAGCAGCTCCGGTGCCGGACCGGCGACGACCAGATCCGCGGCGACGACCTTCAACTGGTCGGTGAGGGCGAGGTCGTTCGGCAGGCGGGGCACCGGTCGCCGAGGCTCGCCCTCGGCATCGGCGGCCCGGTCGGCGATCCGCTGCACCAGTGCGTGCATCAGATCCCCCCGCGTCGCCGGCACGCCCAGGTCGTCAGATGTGGCGGGAACCGCCGCCGCACCGGCGGGTCCGGCCGGGGCCGCCGCCGCACCGTCAGAGCGGGCCGGCATCGCCGCCGCACCGTCAGATGTGGCCGGGGTCGCCGCCGCACCGTCAGACCTGGCCGGGGTCGGCGCCGCGGTGTCAGAGCTGGCCGCGGTTGCCGCCGCGTTGTCAGAGCTGGCCGAGGTCGCCGCACCGGTGGTACGGCCGGGCAGGAGACCGCCGGAGCCCGCCGCGGCCCGCCAGCGCGGTGCCTCCCAGTGGCCGACCTGACGCACGAGCAGGTCCACCGCGCGACCGAACTCCTCGACGCTCATGGCGGGTCAGTCTAGGGGAGTTGACTGGTCTCGCCGTCTTTGCTGGCCCGCCTCGGCGAGGCTGGCCGAGCCGGCTGGCTCTCGCTCTTCTCGGACGGCTCGCTCCGTGAGGGCCGGCTAGCTCCGCTTCGCGAGGGCTGGCTCGCTCCGCGAGGGCTGACGCGCTCCGCTTCGCGCCGCCTATGCACCGTCTTCGCCCTGGGCCGCGGCCCTTCGCGGGGCGGGCCTCGGGCTCGTCAGGGTGCGGCGGCGCTGGATCGACGCCGGGCTCTGGTCGCAGTTACTGCCATCCGCCGATTACTTCCCCGAACGCTGCTGCACGGTGGGTTCGGATGGACTACCCCTCGCCGACGTCGACCCCACGCTCGGAACGCTCGCGCAGCCCCCTCCCGATCAACGCGCAGGTCGCCCGCCTGAGGAGAAGACGTTGATCTGGGCGGGAGAGACCTTATCCGCCCCGGGTTAGGTCTCTCCCGCCCAGATCAACAACAACCGCTGGCTGCAATCCCGGCAAACCGTCAATGATCGGCCTCGTTGCAACGCCTGTCTCAGCCAGGCCGGGCAGTCCGACCTAGATGGCCTTGATCGCCGCCCTTTCCGCCCCGGAGAGGGGCCGGGGTGCCGCCAGGGCCGAGCCGTCGGGCCGTCGCGAAGGCAGGGCCGCCATCGCAAGCCGAGACCTCCGCGGCTCGGCCGGACCGCCACACGGCAGGGCCGCCATCGCAAGCCGGGACCGCTGCGGCTTGGCCGGACCGCCGCACGGCAGAACCGCCGCACGACAAGGCCGCCGCACGACAGAACCGCCACGGCAGAACCGCCACAACGGCAAGGCCGCCGCGCGACAAGGCCGCCGCGCGACAAGGCCGCCGCGCGACAAGGCCGCCGGGCCGCTGCCAGGAAAGGCCGGGCCACTCAGGAAACCGGGCCGCTCAGGAAGAGGCGAGCCGGCCTGGAGAAGGCGGGCCGGCGGTGGAAAGGGCGACGCCCGCCCCGGGGTGGGGCGGGCGTCGGTCGTGATCGGTGGCGTCGCCGTCGGGCGGCGCCGGCAGGGGACGGTCAGTCGTCGCCCTGGAAGAAGCTGAGCAGCCGCAGGATCTCGATGTAGAGCCAGATCAGGCTGACCAGGATGCCGAAGGCCGCGGTCCAGGAGTAGCGCTGCGGCAGCCCCATCCGGACGCCTTCCTCGACCTCGTGGAAGCTGAGGACGAAGCTCAGCGCGGCGACGATGATGCAGACCACGCTGAAGCCGATCGCCAGCGCGCCACCGCTGCGCAGGCCGGTGTCGACGCCGAAGAGCGACAGCACCAGGTTGATCAGCATGACGGCGAAGAGGCCGACCATCGCCGCGATCATGCCGCGGACGAACTTCGGCGTGGCCCGGATGGCGCGCACCTTGTAGAGCATCGCCATCAGGAAGAACACCCCGAAGGTGGCGACCACCGCCTGGAGGACGATGCCCTGGAAGCCGGCGACGACCTCGAAGTACTTGCTCACCATGCCGACGAAGACACCCTCGACGACGGCGTAGGTGACGACCAGCGCCGGGTTGGCCATCCGGGAGAACGAGATGACCAGGCCGAGCACGAGCCCGACGACCGCCGCACCGATCCAGGCCGCGCTGAGCAGCGCGTCGGGCACGAGGACCCACGCCGCGGCGGCCGAGGCGCCGACGATGCCGAGCAGGGTGACGGTCTTGACGACGACGTCGTCGACCGACATCGGCTGCACGGCGGGCGGCGCGTCCGGGTATCCCGCCGCCGTCGGGTACGGCTGACCGAATTGGCCGGCGGGGGCGTACCCGGCGGCCCGCTCGCGCTCGGCCGCGCGGCCGAGCCGGGCCAGCACCGGGTTGGAAGTTCTCACTGTCAGGCCTCCTTCAGAGGTCGTTGCACGGTAACCGTGCACTACAACAGTAATCTCCTCCACGAATATTCGGGAGTTCCACAGCCTGTGAGCACGCTGAACGCACGAGGTGCCCGGGGCGGGGATCGAACCCGCACGCCTTTCGGCAGCCGCTTTTAAGGCGGCCGTGTCTGCCGTTCCACCACCCGGGCCGGGCGGTCCGCAGCGGCCCATCGCCGCGCTGCCCATACGGTAGCGGGTCTGTACCGACCGGGGCGTACCCGTTGCAGCGCGCGACGCTAGGGTCATGGCCGTGACCAGCACTACCGCCACGGACGCCGGACAGGATTCGACGGATCCGGAGAACGGTACGGGCGAACGGCGGTCCAGCCCGGCCGGCCGGACGATGATCCGTAACTATCTTCCCGATCTGGCGATCTGCCTGCTCTTCGTGATCGTCGCCGGCTGGGTCACCCACGGGATGTGGCCCGATCCGGGCAGCCGGGTGCTGGCACTCAACCCGGCGGACCAGACGCTCTACGAGTGGTTCCTCGCCAACGATGCGCGGCTGCTGTTCGGCGATGTCGGATTACGTACCGACCGGCTGAACGCACCGGACGGCGTCAATCTGATGGCCAACACGACGGTGATCCTGCTGGGGGTGGTCTTCGCGCCGGTGACGCTGCTGTTCGGCGTACCGGTCACGTTCGCCGTACTGGCCGGGTTGTGCCTGGCGGCGACCGCGATCGCCTGGTATCTGCTGTTCACCCGTACGGCGAGGGTGCATCGGCTCGCCGCCGCGCTGGGCGCCGGCCTGTGCGGCTTCGCCCCGGCGATGGTGTCGCACACCAACAGCCACCTGCACATGACCGCCCAGTTCATGGTCCCGGTGATCGTCTGGCTGGTCGTCCGCCTGGTCCGCGCCGCCGACCCGGCCGGCCCCGCCGACCCAGCCGGCCCCGCCGACCCGGCCGCCGTCACCGGGCCGGACCGGCGGCGGATCGTCACCTCCGGCCTCGGTCTCGGTGCCGCCGTCGCCGCCCAGGTGTTCATCGGCGAGGAGGTCGTCTTCCTCACCGCACTCGCCCTGGTCGTGATCACCCTGGCGTACGCCGCCACCAACTGGCGGCACGTACGGCGGATCCTGCCCGGCGCCACCGCCGGCATGGCGCTCGCGGTCGGCTCCGCCAGCCTGGTGCTCGCCTATCCGCTGTGGTTCCAGTTCGCCGGGCCGGGCAGCGTGCCGAACGGGCTGTTCAGCCCGCACTACTTCTCCGCCGACCTGGCGAGCTGGGCGGCGATCTCACCACTGTCGTACGCCGGTAGCGAGGTGTCGGCCCGGTTGACGACCGGCCCGGCCGAGTACAACACGTTCCTCGGCTGGCCGCTGATCGTCGTCGCGGTCGGCTGCGCCGCCTGGCTGATCCGCCGCCCGATCGTCGTCGCCTGCGCGGTCGCCACGGTCGTGATGGCCGGCCTGTCGCTCGGCCCCGAACTGGTGATCAACGGCGTACGCACCGAGATCCCCGGCCCCTACGCGCTGCTGCTCGGGGTGCCGGTGGTCGACGGGGCGCTGCCGATGCGTTTCGCCGTCGCGGCCGTACCGCTGATCGCCACGATTGTCGCGTTCGCCGTCGACCGGGCCCTGCGCGCCCCCGGCTGGCCGGTACGGCTCCTCGTGCCGGGGGCGGTCGCGGTCGCGCTGGTGACGGTATTCCCGGCGCCGCTGCCGACCGCCGACCGCCCGGCCCTGCCGCAGTTCATCACCGGCGGGCACTGGCGCGACTGCGTCGAACCGGGCGGGGTGCTGGTGCCGGTGCCGCCACCGACCCCGCAGGAGCCGTGGCCGCAGCGCTGGGCGGCGGCGGCCGATGCCGAGTTCGGCCTGCCCGAGGGGTTCTTCATCGGCCCGTACGCGGCGGACGGCCAGGCGTCGATGGGCACCTACAAGCAGGCCACGTCCGCGCTGCTGGCGGAGGTGGCCCGGACCGGTGCGGTGCCGGCGATCGACGACGAGGACCGGCAGCGGGCCAGCGCCGACATCGACTTCTGGGGCGCGTCCTGCGTGGCCCTGGCCGACGGGACACCACACGTCGACAGCCTGCGCAGCACGCTGGAGCAGCTCTTCGGCCCGCCGACCCGGTCGGCCGACGCCTGGACCTGGAAGGTGCGCTGACCCCGGGCGCCGGTCGGCGCCCGGGGTCAGGTGGAGCGTCAGGCCCGGCTGTCGGCGTCCAGCCGGGGTGTCGCCTCCAGGAACTCCTCACGCGGGTCGTGCAACTGCCCGAGCGCGACCACCTCGCGGCGCAGGAAGAAGGCCAGCGTCCAGTCGACGACGACCCGTACCTTGCGGTTCAGCGACGGGATCCGGCTCATGTGGTACGTCCGGTGCATGAACCAGGCCGGCAGGCCCTTGAGCTTGATCCCGTAGACCTGGGCGACGCCCTTGTGCAGGCCGAGGCTGGCGACGCTGCCGGCGTGCTTGTGCTTGTACTCGACGGGCTCCCGGCCCCGGATCACCGCCCGGATGTTGTCGGCCAGCCGCGACGCCTGCCGTACGGCGTGCTGCGCGCTCGGCGAGCAGAAGGCCCCGGGCGGACCGGTCAGGTCCGGTACGGCCGCGCAGTCGCCGGCGCTCCAGGCACCCTCGACGACCGTGTCCCCGTCGACCACCTGCAGCGTCGGCAGGCAGGTGACCCGCCGGCGTTCGTCGCGCGGCAGGTCGGTGTTGTCGAGCATCGGCGACGGCTTGACGCCGGCGGTCCAGACGATGGTGTCGGCGCGGAAGGCGTCGCCGTCGGAGAGCTTCACCAGCCCGTCGACACACGACTCCAGCCGGGTGTCCAGCCGGATGTCCATGCCCCGCTTGAGCAGCACCTCGACCGTGTACGCACCCATGTCCCGGTCGACCTCGGGCAGCACCCGCTGGGTCGCCTCGACCAGCACCCAGCGCATGTCCTCGGCCTTCAGCTCCGGGTAGTACTTCAGCGCGTCCCGGGCCATGTCCTCCATCTCGGCCAGCGCCTCGATGCCGGCGTAGCCGCCGCCGACGAAGACGAACGTCAACGCACTTCGGCGGGTCTCCGGGTCGGCGGTGGCGGCCGCCACGTCCAGTCGGTCGAGCACGTGGTTGCGCAGGTAGATGGCCTCACCGATGGTCTTGAACCCGATGCCGTGCTCGCGCAGGCCGGGGATCGGCAGGGTACGGGACACCGCGCCGGGGGCGACGACGATGTGGTCGTACGGGATCTCACGGGCCGGCCCGATGATCGGCTGCACGGTCGCGGTCTTGCGGGCGTGCTCGACCCGGGTGACGGTGCCGGCGACGATGTGGCATTTGCGAAGTTCACGGCGCAGCGGCACCACGGAGTGCCGCGGCGAGATGTTGCCGGCCGCCGCCTCGGGCAGGAACGGCTGATAGGTCATGTGGGGCTGCGGGTCGACGACGACGACTTCGGCCTCGCGCGACCCGAGCTTCTTCGAAAGGCGCAGGGCCGCGTAGAGCCCGACGTGACCGGCGCCCACCACCAAAATCCGCTGCGTTTTCACACCCCCATCTTTCTCCTGCCGGCCGCCGGTTATGCCGCCGATCCCGGCCAATGTGACCGAGGACAACGGTGTGACGTCGCTCCGTGTCGGCCGTCACGCCCCGCCGGCGTCAGCGGCGGAGCAGGCGGGCGAGGAGCGCCGCCACCCCGACCGCGACGGCGAGGCCGGCCAGCGCGACGGCCAGGAAGGTACGCCCGCCGCCCCAACCGGCGGCGGACAGCAGCAGGATTCCCAGCACCGCCGAGGCCAGCACCACCGCCCCGGCCCGGAACAGCCAGCCGGTGAACACCTCGGGGGCGACGACCGCGTCGTACGGCAGGACGGCGGCGAGCGCGCACAGCGTGTGGTGCAGGTAGAGGAAGGTGGCCAGGCCGAGCAGCCGCCACAGGGCGACGGGTTCGCCGTACCGGCTGGTGGACAGCACCCAGCCGCCGACCGCGACGACCGCGAAGAGGGTCGCCCACCGGCCTCTCGGGGCGAGCACCGGCAGGACGGCGGCGGCCAGCAGGGCGAAGACGAAGCGGCTGAGGAAGATCTGCGCCGGGTAGGCCAGCACCAGCGCCACGATCCCGGTGAGCAGGATGCCGCCGCGCACCCCGAGCGGCGGCAGCGTCGCCCGGGTGACCACGGTCCGGACCGACCGGAACCGGTCGACGATCGAGCTGATCACCGGTGCACCGGCCGGGGTGCGGAGGCGAGCCGGGCCACGTCGCGCAGCACCAGGTCGAGGCTGCCGGCACCGGCCCAGGCGACGACCGGCACGCCGTGCTCACGGAGCTGGCCGATGGTGTTGTCTCGGTCGAGGCGCCACAACCGGTGCGCGATGTCGCTCCACTGGCCCCGGCCCGGCGGGACCGCCGAGTCCGGCAGGGTGTCGACGGCGACCACGAACCGGCCGGACCGGGCCAGCCGGGCGAGCATTTCCGCCGACCTCGGGTCGACGAGCGGGGTGAGCACCACCACCAGCGCGTCCGACGACAGCACGTGCGGGCCGAAGACCTGGTCGTACGGCTCGTACGGGCTGGACTCGGCGCGTACGTCGAGCAGCCATTCGAGCACGGTCAGGTACTGCCGGCGGCCGGTGGCCGGGCGCAACCGTCGGGCGGCCGGACCGTACTCCAGCAGCGACACCCGGTCGCCGCGGTGCAGGTAGTGCTCGGCGACCGCGGCGGCGGCCCGCACCGTCGTGTCGAGCACCGACGGGCTGCCCTTGATCCCGCCCGACCGGCCGGCCTCGGCGAGCACGTCGAGCAGCAGCACCACCTCGGCGTCGCGGTCGGACAGCGTCGAGGCGACGTGCAGTTGCCGGGTCCGTAGCGACACCCGCCAGTCGATCCGGCGCAGCCGGTCACCCGGCCCGAAGATCCGTACGCCGGCCAACTCGCCGCCCTCGCCCGGCCGCCGGGACCGGTGCCCGCCGACGAGCCCGGCGGCCCGGGGCATCGCCTCGTCGGCGTCGAACGGGTCGGTGACCGGATAGACGGGCACGCCCCGCGGCTCGGCGATCACCGGCCGGCCGACCACCAGACCGTCGGCGGCCGCGACCTGGACCCCGGCCGGGCCGAGCGGCTGGCGTCCCCAGCGCAGCGCCTCGCCGCGCAGTTCGACGTCGACCTCGCCGCCGCCGGGTACGGCGATCGCATGCGGCCGGTCGCCACGCTCGATCCGCAGCCAGGGCGACGTGCGTGTGCGTACCACCGCCAGGTCGTACCCGACGGTGTCGTGGTTGCCGACGGTGACCGTACCGGTGACCGGCCCGCCCTCGACCAGATGGCTGTCGCCGGCCTCGATCCGCAGCCGGGGCGGATCGGCGGGCCGGCGGCGCAACGCCCACGCGGTGCCGAGCGCGAACGGAGTCGCCAGCACGACGAGGTCGACCCGGCCCAGCAGAACCCCGGCGACGAGCAGCAGCCCGACCAGCAACACCGCGCGGCGCAGCGCCCGGGTCGGGGTCCAGTCCGGCTGGTCGGTGGGGTCGTGGTCGGGCACGGCTTGCGCGCCCGGCACCGCGGGCCGCAGCATCAGAAGCCGGCCGCGTACGTCGGCAGTGCCCCGCTGGCCGGGGCCGGCGTGCTGGACAGCACCTCGTCGACGACGAACGACGGGTCGACCCGGCGCAGCCACATCTCCGGACGCAGCGTGATCCGGTGGGCCAGCGCCGGAACGGCGACCTCCTTGACGTCCTCCGGGATGACGTAGTCACGGCCGGCGAGCGCGGCCTTCGCCCGGGCCAGCAGCAGCAGGGCCAGCGAACCACGCGGCGACGCACCGACCAGGACCGACGCGTGCTCGCGGGTCGCCGCGGTCAGATCGACGATGTACCGGCCGATGGAGTCCTCGACCACGACCGTCTCCAGGGCGGCCTGCATGGCGAGCAGGGCGGCGGCGTCGACGACCGGCTCGAGATCGGCCTCCTCGCGCTGGCGGGACATCCGCCGGCGCAGGATGTCCCACTCCTGCTCACGGTCGGGGTAACCGAACGAGACGCGGAGCAGGAACCGGTCGAGCTGCGCCTCCGGCAGCGGATAGGTGCCCTCGTACTCGATGGGGTTGGCGGTGGCGAGCACGTGGAACGGGGCGTCGAGCCGGTAGGTGACGCCCTCCACCGACACCTGCTTCTCCTGCATCGCCTCCAGCAGCGCCGCCTGCGTCTTCGGCGGCGTCCGGTTGATCTCGTCGGCGAGCAGCAGGTTGGTGAATACCGGGCCGGCGCGGAAGGTGAAGTCGGCCTTGCTCTGGTCGTAGAGGAACGAGCCGGTCACGTCGGCGGGCAGCAGGTCCGGGGTGAACTGCAGGCGGCGGAAGTCGAGCCCGAGCGCCTGGGCGAAGGACCGCGCCGTCAGCGTCTTGCCCAGACCGGGCAGGTCCTCCAGCAGCACGTGCCCACCGGCGAGAATGCCGGCGAGCACGAGTTCGAGGGCATCCTGCTTGCCGACCACGACCGTGCCGACCGAGTCGAGCACCGCCCGCGCCATGCGGCCCACATCGGGTACGGCGATCCCGCCCGCCTGCCGGCCTCCGGATACGGCGTCCCCACCGGTCATGTCTTCTCCAATTGCGCGACGGCCGCCGCGATGTCGGCCGGCCTGGGCTTGCGCCGGGCCGGAGTGGTCAGCAACTTCCACAGTGGATCGGTCAGGAGCGCGCGGGCCCGTTCCGGGTCGGTCGCCCGGGTGAAACCGTGCCGCTGCCGCAACCGTTCGTCGACGAGCTCACCGAGCGCCGGCAGCACCACCTGGTTGAACCGCTCCGGGTCGTTCTGCGCCCGCGCCAGCACGGTCTCCCACCGGCCGACCGCGGTCTGCAGGGCATCCTGCGCGGACCAGTTGTAGGCGCCGTCGTCCTCCCGTAGCAGCGGCCGCACCGGGGCCGGCGGGGCGAGCCGCGCGGTGACCTGGCGCAGCACGAGCAGCGCCAGGAAGCCGGCGAAGACGGCGACCATCGGCACCGCGAACCCGAACAACCGCAGCCCGAAGAGCGTCACGGCGGTGCAGGCGGCGGCGATGGCCACCGTACGCAGCCACAGCCGCAGCCCCGACCGGTCCCGCCGAAGCCGGGGTGGTGGCTCCTCCTCGTGCTGGAGCAGGTCGTCGATACTCGCCCCGGTCACCCCGCCCCCTCGCTGCGCTCGGTGACGGCGTGACTCGAACTGAGCCGACCAGTTCGCTCACTCCACTCGCTCACCCCGCCCCCTCGCTCCGCTCGGTGACGGCGTGACTGGAACTGAGCCGACCGGTTCGCTCACTCCGCTCGCTCACGGCTTTACCTCCGTGGTGAGTTCGCCGCGGAGCCGTTGCAGGGCCGCTCGGGCCTGGGTACGCATCCGCTCGTCGACGGTACGGGTGGCGTAGCGCGCCTCCCGGTAGACGGTGGCGAACGGGCCGAGCACGTCGGCACTGACCCCGCGGTTGCCGCTGAGCAACCGGGTCACCAGGTCGGTCGGGGTGTCGCCGACCTCACGCCGTACACCCGCCGCGGCGGCGGCCTGCTCCAGCCGCAACCAGCACGCGATCACCGCGCGCCGCGGGTCGGCGTCGGCGTCGGACAGGTCGACCAGGCCGGCGTCGACGGCGGCGACCACCTCCTCGGCCGTACGGCCGGCGGCCCGTCGTGGCGCGTCCGGCCGGACGCGACGGGTCCGGCGACCCAGCCTGTCCCGCAGCATCGCCCACACCAGCAGGCCGACCGCGACCACGACGGCGAGCACACACAGGGTGGCGGCCAACGGGGCCAGCCAGTCCGGCAGTTCGGTGGGTTCGGCCGGGGCGACCGCGCTGGGCTCCGGCGGGAAGGACGGAAGCTCCCGCTCCTGCGAGTAGTCGGGCAGCCCCGGTACGACGTCGTTGTCGACCGTCGGCTCGACGCGGCTGAACTCGAGCGACGAATGGCCGGCGGCGACCGCCGTCACCGCGAGCAGCAGCGCGACGACTGCCAGCGGCCAGAGCCGGCGCAACGAGTTGGCATCCATGGTGGCCCTCAATCCAGCCCGGCGAGGGTCTTCGCCCGGCCGAACACCTCGTCGAGCATCGCCGGGGTGAGCCGTCCGGTGAAGGTGTTCTGCTGGCTGACGTGATAGCAGCCCAGCAGGTGCGGGACCGGCGCCGGCGGCGACCAGTGCGCGCCGTGCCCGAACGCCGGGCGTGGACTGGGCGGGCGTACGCCGTACACCCGGGTCATGGCCGGCCACCACGCGGCCCAGGCGAACGCGCCGAGCGCGACCACGACCCGCAGGGTCGACCTGATCAGTTCGATCTCCCGGTGCAGCCACGGCGCGCAGGTGTCGCGTTCGGCCGGGGTGGGCTTGTTGTCCGGCGGCGCGCACCGCACCGCCGCGAAGATCCGGGTGCCCCGCACGGTGAGGCCGTCGTCGCGGGCCAGGCTGGTCGGCTGGTTCGCCAGCCCGGCGCGGTGCAGCGCGGCGAAAAGCACGTCGCCGGAGCGGTCACCGGTGAAGATCCGACCGGTGCGGTTGCCGCCGTGCGCGGCCGGCGCGAGACCGAGGATGCCGATCTTGGCGTCGCCGGCCCCGAAGCCCGGCACCGGACGGCCCCAGTAGACCTGGTCGCGAAACGCCGCCCGTCTGGTCGTCGCGACCTCTTCGCGCCACTCGACCAGCCGGGGGCAGGCGAAGCAGTCGGCCACCGCGGCGTCGAGTGCGGCGAGGTCCCCGGCACGCCGGGCGCCGGCGACGACGTCCACAGCGGTACGACTCACCACGTACCCTCCCCTGCTCGACCCGCCCCATGCTGCCAGACCGGGGCCGGGTCCGATCAGGCGGTGAGTCTGGTGCGGAAAAGCTCCAAGGTACGGGCCCAGGCGCTGGCCGAGGCCGCCCGGTCGAAGACCTCCGGCCGGTCGTCATTGAAGAACGCGTGCCGGGTACCGGGGTAGTCGTAGACCGCGCATTCGCCACCGGCGGCCTCGATGGCGCGTGATGCCGTGACCACGCCCTCGGCCGCCGACGTGCCGTCCTCCTCGGAGCAGTGGATGACCGCCGCCTTGCCGGCGTAGTCCGTCCACTCCGGACGCATCCGCTCCCACGGCAGGACCGGGTAGAACCCGGCGGTCGCCACGATCCGGTCGGACAGGGTCGCCGACCACAGCGCGAGGCTGCCCCCGGCGCAGAAGCCGACGGTGCCGACCCGCCCGTTGGCCTCCGGCCGCTGCGCCAGATAGTCGGCGGCACCGCCGATGTCCTTGGCCGCCTGGTCCATCGCCAGACCCATGATGAGCTTGCCGGCCTCGTCGGGCTCGCTGGTCGACTTGCCGTGGTAGAGGTCGGGTGCCAGGGCCACGAATCCGGCCTCGGCGAACCGGTCGGCGATCGAGGTGATGTGCGGCACCAGGCCCCACCACTCCTGGATGACGATGACGGCCGGGGCGGCAGAGGACCGCTCGCCTGTCGGCAGGGCGAGGTAGCCCTCACTGGTCCCGCCGTTGCTGCGGTAACTCACCATTTCGCCCATCGGCCGTCCTCCTGTCGGTCAGTCATCGTTGGCTGGTCGCACAGTGGTCTTGCGTGGCCGTCAGCCTGTCATGCCGGACAGGAACGCGGAAGCCGGCGGCGACGTGGCGTACACCTCCTCTTAACCCGAGGTGTGCCCCGTCGCCGCCGGCTTCATCGAACCGGTTGGCGGTTCTTACCCGGCGGCCGGCTCCATACAGAGCACGTCGCCCTTACCGCCCGGCTTGCCCTCCCAGTAGTTGACCTGGGTGGTCGGGTGGGCGGCGCAGACGGTTTCGACGTCACGAGCCTCGGCCTCGGTCTTGCCCTCGATCTTGCCGACGACCTTCCACTCGGCCGTGGGGTCGCCGCAGTCGATCGTCTTGAGGGAATCCTCGTCCTGGCCGATCAGGCACTCGCCGACGTTGGCCGTCGACGGGGCGCCGGTCAGGTTGTTCCAGATGAAGCCGCCGACGGCGATCACGACGAGAACCACGACCACGCCGATGATCTGCTTGGCGATGCCGCCGAGGAACGCCTTGCCGCGCGACGGCGGGGCCGGCGGCGGAGGAGGCGTCATCGAGGGGTTGGGGGCACCGGCCGGCGGCGGGGGCGGCGGTGCAACCTGCTCAGACACGGAGGGTTTCCTTCCATGGGGGTTGATCTGGCAGGCGACACCGTAACGGGGACCACCGACAATCATCGACCCGATTCCACGGAATCGACATGATCGATACGGCCGGTCGACCTGACCCGACCGAACAGTTGATCATTTAGGGCGATCCGGGCCCCTTCAGCCGGTCGCCGTGGGCTCCGGCACATCAGGCGTAGCCGGGGACGGATCGGCCGTCGCGGTCGGCGACGGGTCCGGCCCGGTCGGCGCCGGGTCGGTCGGCGCGGCTTCCGACGGCACCGACGTCGGCGTCGGCGTCGGCGCTTCCGGCACCGTGCTGAACGGCTTGATGGGGGCGCCCTCCGGGCAGTACGGGTAGGTCCGCTTTGGACTTCCCTCCATTTCCGCCCGCATGGCCTCCTCGCACCACGCACGGCCGAGCCGGATCGGCCGGCCGTCCTGGTCGAGCAGCCGGGCATTCTGGATCAGCCGACCCTGCTCGTCGTAGACGTACACGTCGCGGACCTCGGAATAGGGGTCGCCGTACGTGGGCTGGTAGTAGGTCGGCGGCGGGTCGGAGTCGACGAGTGCCACGAAGCCGAAGACAGCCACCACGATCCCGGCGGCGTGCAGCCCGCGCCGCTGCCACCGGCCCAGGCGGTCGGGGCCACGCCGGCCGAGCCAGATCGAGCCGACCACGAAGGCGACGATCAGGAACAGGGTGCCGAAGATCGTGCCGTCCACTATCGGAACCAGTGACAGGCTGCCATCGTTGACGAAGAACGCGACCAGCATCGCGGCGAGATAGCCCCGCAGCACCCACCAGGCCGGCCGCAGCAGCCGCAGGAAGTCGGAGACCTGCGAGTAGCCGATCAACGGGCCGAGCCGGGTGTCGGCGGCCCTGATCTGCCCCCGGGTCCGGCGGACCACCCCGGCGATCCGGTCGTCGAGGTTGGGTGCCGGCCCCTTGACCGGGACGTTCGCGGCAGCCCGCAGTTCGGCGGCGTACGCGGCCGGCGAGCCGAGCCGGTCGGCCAGCGGCCCCTCCCCCTCGGCGGCGATCTCCGCGAGATGCTCCGGCAGGTCTTCGAGCAACTCGTCGCGAACCGCCGGTGGCAGGTCGGCGAGCGCCGCCCGCACCTGCTCCACGTAGCGAGTGATCTCCGGTCCACTAATGACGGTCATGCGGCACCTCGCTCCGCTCGGCAGCCGCATGACTGCAATCTGAGCCAACTGATTCGCTCGCTCCGCTCACTCATGCGGCACCTCGCTCCGCTCGGCAGCCGCATGACTGCAACCTGAGCCAACTGATTCCCTCGCGCGGCTCGGTCATGCCGCCATCCCCCGATCGTCCAGCAAGGTGTCCATTGTGGAGGCGAATTCGCGCCAGACCTTGGCGCTGCGGTTGAGCTGGTCGCGGCCGGCGGCGTTGAGCGAGTAGTACTTGCGGTGCGGCCCCTCTTCGCTCGGTACGACGTAGGTGGTCAGGAAACCGGACTGGAAGAGGCGGCGCAGGGTGCCGTAGACCGAGGCGTCGCCCACCTCGTCGAGCCCGGCGGCACGCAGCCGGCGCAGGATGTCGTAACCGTAGCCGTCCTCATCCCTGAGCACGGCGAGTACGGCCAGATCCAGCACGCCCTTGAGCAACTGGGTGGTGTCCACGGGCCGAACGCTACTTCGCATTACACAGTAGCGTCAACCGCGCGCTACCCGCTGGCGTGTTGCCGCTAATCTGACGCCGTGCCTGCCAACGAACTCCTCAGCCGCCTCGCCGCCGCGCCCGGCGTCTACCGGGGCCGGGGCGACGGCCCCGAAAGCGGCCCGTTCGTGGCCCGGATGGCGGTCACCTCGGCGGTGCACGGGCGGGCCCTGATCCTCGACTACGAGGCGACCAGCGACCGCGACGGCCTCCAGCACGTCGAACACACCGTGCTCGTGGTCGGCGAGGGCGGCCGGCCCGAACTCCACGTCGCCTGCCTGAAACTTCCCGGCGTGGTGCGCTTCGCGCAGACCGCACCCAACCAGTTCACGGCCTACGAGGGGCCGATGGTCGCCCGGATCACGCTCACCGTTCCGCAGCCGGGCGCGGTCAGCTACGGCTGGTGGTGGTCACGGGACGAGGCAGAGCCGCGCGAACAGTTCCGCGCGGAGATGCGCCGCTCCGGCTGAGCCGATCCGGCGCCCGCCCCGCCCAACTAGTGCTGTGACCGGAAACGTTGGCCGGGTTGGGTGACACGCCGGTCAGCGTTACCGGTTCGGTGTCGGGCGGGGTTCAGGCTGTCGGGATGGCAGATCCTGTTCGGGCGCGCCGGCTCACCGATGACGAGGGCCGGCGACTACAACAGATCGTGCGGCGTGGGACGGGATCACCGATCCGGCTGCGACGGGCGATGGTCATCATGGCCTCGGCCAGTGGGAACACCGTCCCGGCGATCGCCCGTCTGGTCCAGGGCGACGAGGACGCGATCCGTGAGGTCATCCACCGGTTCAACAAGATCGGTCTGGCCTGCCTGGACCCTCGGTGGGCGGGTGGCCGTCCCCGCCGGATCAGTGAAGACGACGAAGCGTTCATCGTCGCGACGGCCCGTACCAGACCCCAGGCGCTCGGTCAGCCGTTCACCCGGTGGAGCCTGCGCAAACTCGCCGACTACCTGGCCCACAACCGCGGTCCGCGCCGCGTGGTCGTCGGCCGGGAACGGCTGCGGGAGTTCCTGCACCGGCACGACATCACGCTCCAGCGAACCAGGACCTGGAAGGAGACCAACGACCCGAACGCCGAGGCGAAGCTCGCTCGGATCGAGGCGGTGACCACCGCGTTCCCGGACCGCGTCTTCGCCTTCGACGAATTCGGCCCGTTGAGCATCAGGCCGCACGCCGGCGCGTCGTGGACGCCGGCCGGGCATCCGGACCGGTTGCCCGGCAACTACCACAAGCTGCACGGCGTGCGGCAGTTCCATGCCTGCTACAGCGTCGGCGACGACACCATGTGGGGCGTCGTGCGGCGCCGCAAGTCCGCCGGGAACACCCTGGCCGCGCTCAAGTCGATCCGCAGGGCGCGGCCGGACGGCGCCCCGATCTACGTGATCCTGGACAACCTGTCCGCGCACAAGGGCAAGACGATCCGGGCCTGGGCCGCACGCAACAAGGTCGAGCTGTGCTTCACCCCGACCTACTCGTCCTGGGCCAACCCGATCGAGGCGCACTTCGGACCGCTACGGATGTTCGTCGTCGCCGGATCGAACCATCCCAACCACCCGGTCGCGACCCAAGCCCTGCACAACTACCTACGCTGGCGTAACGCCAACGCCCGCCACCCAGACATCCTGGCCGCCCAACGCCGCGAACGCGCCCGCATCCGCTCCGAACGCCAACGACGCTGGGGCCAGACCACCGACCGGGCAGTGGCCTGACCAACCCGGCCAACGTTTCCGGTCACAGCACTAGGCGAGGCTCCAGGCGATGCCGTCGAGGATGTCGTGTTCGCTGGCCACCACCGAGGTCATCCCGGCCCGCTCCATGATCCCCCGCAGCACCAGCGCCCCCGCACCGATCACGTCGGCCCGGCCCGGGTGCATCACCGGGATCTCCATCCGCTGGGCCGCCGACCGGGTCAGCAGGTCGGCCGTCACCTTCGCCACCGCCTCGTACGACACCCGGGCGTGGTGGATGCGGGCCGGGTCGTACTCGGGCAGTTCCTGCGCGATGCCGACCACGGTCGTGACCGAACCGGCCAGGCCGACCAGCGTCGCGGCCTCCCTACCCGGTACGACGGCCAGCGCCCGGTCGACCGCCTCGGCGATGTCGGCCTCGGCCGCCGCGACCTGGGCCGCGCTCGGCGGATCTCCGTGCAGGTGCCGCTCGGTCATCCGGACACAGCCGATGTCGACCGAGACCGCGCTCTCGACCTCGGCACCGCCGACGACGAACTCCGTCGAACCGCCGCCGATGTCGACGACCAGGTACGGCGGCCGGGCATCGGCGGGCAGCCCACGTACGGCCCCGGTGAACGACAGCCGTGCCTCCTCGACACCGGTCACCACCTCCGGCGCCACCCCGAGCGTGTCGAGCACCATGGCCCGGAAGTCGTCGGCGTTCGACGCGTCGCGGGACGCCGACGTGGCGCACATGCGTACCCGGTCGACGCCGAGCGACTCGATCCGCTCCGCGTAGCCGACCAGCGCCGCCCGGGTGCGCTCGATCGCCTCCGGAGCCAGCCGGCCGGTGCGGTCGACGCCCTGGCCGAGCCGCACGATCTCCATCTGCCGGATCAGGTCGACCAGCGGCGCGCCCGGCGGGGCGTCCGGCCCGGGCAGGTCGGCCACCAGGAGCCGGATCGAGTTCGTACCGCAGTCGATCGCCGCCACTCTCGTCACGCCGCAACCCTACGAGGTCACGTCGAGCCCGGCGCGCCGGCCCGCCGTCACAGGTGCAGGAGCATCCGTACGTTGCCCAGCGTGTTCGGCTTGACCCGCTCCAGGCCGAGGAACTCGGCGACCCCCTCGTCGTACGAGCGCAGCAACTGCTCGTACACCTGGTGTGGCACCGGCGCCCCGTCGATCTCGACGAACCCGAACGAGCCGAAGAAGCGCGTCTCGAAGGTCAGCACGAAGACCCGGGCCACCCCGAGTTCGCGGGCGGTGGCCAGCAGGGCGTCGACGATCCGGTGACCGATCCGCATGCCCCGGCAGTCCGGGTCGACAGCGACGGTACGGATCTCGGCCAGGTCCTCCCACATGACGTGCAGCGCCCCACAGCCGACGACCGCCCCGTCCTCGGTCCGAACCGCCACCCAGAACTCCTGGATGTCCTCGAAAAGGGTGACCGTGGCCTTGCTGAGCATCCGCCGGCCACCGCTGTAGGTGTCGATCAAACGGCGGATGACCCGCACGTCCGAGGTACGCGCCCGGCGTACGACGAAATCCATGCCCACCAAACTAGGACCGCCGGTTCCGGGCCGAACCGCCGGGGCGGTCCGGAATCCCGGATTCGTGTCGGGCCCGCACCGCGAATGTCGACGGCGGCCGATCGAAGCCGACAGTGAGAGCATGACAACGCCCCGCGCACCCTTCGCCGCGCGCTTCGTCGCCATCCCGGCCGCCGTCGTCCTCACCGTCGGCTCGCTCGGCTGCGGCGTCATCGACACCGTCCGGAACGTGGTGGACACCGCCGGCGTCCTGTCGGAATTCTCCGACCGGCTCGGCAAGGCAGCCGGCCTCACCTACACCGCCGAATACCGGATCGAGGGCAGCGACAGCGACACGGTCAGCTACGTGCAGCAGCCGCCGAACACCGCGACCGTCAAGGGCGACGGCCGCATGATCTTCACACCGGAACACATGATCTTCTGCGGCCCGACGGCCGGTCGGGTCACCTGCCAGAAGGCCCCCAACCACGCCGCCGCCACCGGCGATCCGGCCCTCCTCGCGGGAGTGGCCGGACCCGGCTTCATCACCCCAGAGATCGCGCTCGGCATGGTCGCCCTCGCGGCGCTGGTTCCCGACGCCGACGTCGAGACCTCCGAGCGGACCATCGCCGGCCAGAAGTCACTGTGCGCCGACGTGACCGGGATCAAGGACCCCAACGCCGGGGCCGACACGGTGGCGCAGGACTTCTCGGTCTGCGTGACCGAGTCGGGCGTACTCGCGGCGTTCAACGGCACCACCGACACGGGCGAGAAGGCCTCGCTCGAACTCAGCGGCTACTCCGACCGGGTCGACGGATCCGCGTTCGCCCCGCCGGCCGGCGCGGAGATCGTCGACGTCAGTGTGATCCAGTCGTAGGCACGTCGACGCACGGGCCGCCGGTCCACCACGGCTCGACCAGTTCGAGCGTCTCGTCGCCGAACGGGTTGACGCCGGGGCCGGCGGCCAGCGCGTGGCCGAGATGCACGTGCAGGCACTTGACCCGGCCCGGCATACCGCCGGCGGACACCCCGGCGATCTCCGGCACCTCGCCGATCGCCTCCCGCCGGGCCAGGTAGTCGTGGTGGGCGGCCAGGTAGCGGGCCGCCAACTCCGGGTCATCGGCCAGCCGCTCCGCCATCTCCTTCATCACGCCGGCCGACTCCAGCCGGCTGCACGCGGCCGTCGCCCGCGGGCAGGTCAGGTAGAACAGCGTCGGGAACGGGGTGCCGTCGGCCAGCCGGGGCGTCGTCTCGACCACGTCCGGCAGCCCACACGGACACCGGTGGGCCACCGCGCGGGTACCCCGCGGCGGCCGGCCGAGCTGCGCGCCGACAGCGGCCAGGTCGGCCTCGGTCGCCGGTTCCCGCACCGGCGGCGGTACGGCCGCGGCGGCCGCTTCCGCGGGTGGCTCAACCGTCATGCCGTCTTCCTCTTGTTCACGACTGCGGGGCTCCGCTGCGCTGCACTCCTCGCGCTCACGGATGCTGGCCTTCGTCGTTCGCCGCCTGGATGCTCGCCCACAGCGTGTCGTACCAGGGTGCAGGGTCTGCGGGCGGGCCGGCCGGCTCGACGCCGGCGTCCCGGGCCGCCCCCTCGGGATCGGTCAGGACGACCATTGGCACCTCACCCGGCATGACCATGTAGAACCGCTTCCTGGCCTCGGTCTTGACGTATTCCGGGTCCTGCCACAGCTCGGCCCGCTCGGCGAGCTCGTCGATGTGCTCGCGCTGGGCCGCCTGCGCCGCCTCGATCCGGGCGATGTCGGACTGCTGGCTGAGGTAGAGGCGTACCGGATAGGTGTAGGCCAGGGCGAGCGCGACGAGGACCGCGATCAGGACCGTCGCCCGGCCGGTGATCCGGCGCGGCTGTTGTGCGGTCGTGCGCTTGGCGGCACCGCCGGCGGCGGCCCGCCGGGCGGCGGCCGGCCGGCTGGCCGAACGCGGCCCGTCGGTGGTCCGGCCGGTTCCCGGCGTACGGCCGGATCCGCCCCGCGCGTCGACGCGTACGCCGAAGTCACGGGCGGCCGGCCGGCCGGTGCGGCGGGTCGTGCCCCGGCCCGGTTGGCCCGGCCGGCGGGCCGGGCCCTGACCGCTTGGTGTGCGGCGCTGCGCCATCGTCGCGCCCCCTCCCCGAGGTGCTCCGTGACCCCGTGGTCGTGGCCGGCTACCCGCCATGACCACGGGGATCGACGGGATGCTACGCAGAACGGTATCGCGGGAACGCGCCGGCTCCGGCGTAGCGCGCCGCGTCCGCCAGCTCCTCCTCGATCCGCAGGAGCTGGTTGTACTTCGCGACCCGCTCGGAACGGGCCGGTGCGCCGGTCTTGATCTGGCCGCTGCCGGTGGCCACCGCCAGGTCGGCGATCGTGGTGTCCTCGGTCTCGCCGGAGCGGTGGCTCATCATGGTCCGGAAACCGTTGCGGTGGGCCAGCTCGACCGCGTCGAAGGTCTCGGTCAGCGAACCGATCTGGTTGACCTTGACCAGCACCGCGTTGGCGGCGCTCTCCGCGATACCCCGGGCGATGCGCTGCGGGTTGGTGACGAAGAGGTCGTCGCCGACGATCTGCAGCTTGCTGCCGAGCGAGGCGGTCATCGCCGACCAGCCGGCCCAGTCGTCCTCGGCCAGCGGGTCCTCGATCGACACGATCGGGTACGCCTCGGCCAGCTTCGCGTAGTAGTTGACCATCTCGTCGGCGCTCTTCTGGGCGCTCTCGAAGACGTACGACCCGTCCTTGTAGAACTCGGTCGCGGCGACGTCGAGCGCCAGCACGATGTCGGTGCCGAGCTGGTAGCCGGCGGCCTGCACCGCCTCGGCGATCAGGTCGAGGGCGGCGGCGTTGGACGGCAGGTCGGGCGCGAAGCCACCCTCGTCGCCGAGCCCGGTGGACAGGCCCTTCTTCTTCAGGACGGCCTTGAGGGCGTGGTAGACCTCGGCGCCGGACCGCAGCGCGTCGCGGAAGGTCGGCGCGCCGATCGGGGCGATCATGAACTCCTGCACGTCGACGTTGGAGTCGGCGTGTGCCCCACCGTTGAGGATGTTCATCATCGGCACCGGCAGCAGGTGGGCGTTGGGGCCGCCCAGGTAGCGGAAGAGGCTCAGCTCGGCGCTGCTGGCCGCCGCCTTCGCCACGGCCAGCGACACGCCCAGGATCGCGTTCGCGCCCAGCTCCGACTTGTCGGCGGTGCCGTCGATGTCGAGCAGCTTCTGGTCGATCAGCCGCTGCTCGCTGGCCTCGTAGCCGAGGAGCTGCTCGACGATGCGGTCCTCGATGTTGGCGACCGCGTTCTCGACGCCCTTGCCGTTGTAGCGGTCCTTCACGCCGTCGCGCAGCTCTACCGCCTCGAACGCGCCGGTGGACGCGCCGGACGGCACGGCGGCGCGGGCGATCGTGCCGTCGTCCAGCCCGATCTCGACTTCGACGGTCGGGTTGCCGCGCGAGTCGAGAATCTCCCGGGCGACGATCCCCTCGATGGTGGCCACTGTGGTCGCTCCTCGTTGTCGGGTTCCTACGAGTCCCCTGGGCCGCTTCGGCACGGCCGGGGCTTACCGGTCGGGCCGCGACGGTGCGGCTGAGCCTACTTTCCCGCCACGGCGGCACGGCCTGGCAGCGTCCGGCCGTTGCGGTCGGCTCTGCGGCCCGGGACAGCGTGGCTGGGCGTTCACTGGCAGCGTATCGGGCGTCGGTTGGCGGCCGGGCGTCGCCTCCGGGGCCGCGGGTACGCAACCCGCATGAGTCAGCTTTCCGACATTTAGCCACCAGGGTCACATATTGCGGGAACCGGTTTGCGCGGACTTCGCCCCATCGGCAAGGCTGGGGGCCATGCCGGCCCACCCGTCCCTGCCCCGCGTCCTCGTGGGATCGCTAGTCGCCGTGATGCTGCTCTCCGGGTGCCAGACGCTGGGCGACGCCGGGCAGGTGATCGACCGCGCCGAGCTGGTGAACGATCTCGCCGCCCGGCTCGACCGGTCCACCGAGCTGACGTACTCGGCCGACTACCAGATCGCCGGCGGCCAGACGGCGAGCATCGTCCAGGCACAGAAGCCGGTCCGGGCCGCCTACACCTACCCCGGCGGCAAGCTCACCGTCACCGACGAGGCGACCGTCATCTGCGTCACCGAGGACCGCACCACCTGCACCATCACGCCGCCGCCGTCGCCGAGCGCCAAGCCCGCCATCACGGTCTTCCAGAACGCGGGCAACCAGGGGCTGGTCACCCCGACCATGGTGATCAACATGCTGACCACGGCCGCGCTCGACCCGGACGCGGTCATCGAGCAGACCGACACCACGGTCGCCGGCCGGCACGCCACCTGCGTCAAGGTCGGCGAGGTGGCCGCGTCGGACTTCACCGCCTGCGTCACCACCGAGGGCGTACTCGGCAGTTTCCGAGGGGTGGTCGAGGGCAAGCCGGTCGAACTCGCGATGAGCCGGCTGCGCGACGCGGTCGCCCCGGACGCCTTCGAGGTACCCGCCGAGGCCACTGTCGTCGACCGGCGCGCCGGCCACCCATGACCGTGCCGCCGCCACGCCCGCCGGTCGGGTCCGTGGTGCGTGGGCGGTTCGTCCCCGACGCCCTGGGCACCGGTCCCGCCCTGCCGGACGACCTCTGCCTGCTGGTCGACGGCCGGAAGCTGCTGGTCGGCGCGGCGGGCGGCTTTCCCGCCGTACGCGACCTGCCGGCCGGCACCGAATGGATCCCGCTCGGCACCCTCGACGGCGCCCGGGTCTGGGCCGGCGTGCCGACCGGGTCCGAAACCGCCCCGGCCACCCACCTCCCGGCCACCGGCACCGGCCGGGACGGTGCCCGCCCCGAACCCGCCGGGGACGACCTCGGTCACTGGCTGGGCTGGCCGGCGCTCGCCGCCGAACTGGGCGAGCCCTACGCCGCACTCGCCAGCCGGGCACTCCAGGTGATGACCTGGCGGCGCACCCACCGGTTCTGCGGCGCCTGCGCGACCGAACTGGCCGACGTGCCCGGCGAACACGCACGCCGCTGCCCGTCCTGCTCGCTCTACGTGCCGATGCAACTCTCCCCCGCCATCCTGGCCGCGATCCGAAGGCCCGGCCCGGCCGGCGGTGCCGACGAACTGCTGCTGGTCCGGCACACGTACGGGCCGACCGACATCTGGGCCCTGGTCGCCGGGTTCGTCGAGGCCGGCGAGTCGCTCGAAGAGGCGGTGCACCGGGAGGTCGGCGAGGAGGTCGGGCTCACGGTCGACCGGGTCACCTACTTCGGCAGCCAGCCGTGGGCGATGTCCGGTCCCGGGGTGGTGCTCGCCGGCTTCCACGCGGTCTGCGCCGCCGACGCCGAACCGGTCGTCGACGGCACCGAACTCGCCGACGCCCGCTGGTTCCCGCTCGACCGGCTGCCGGCGGAGATCCCGCCGGCGTACTCGATCTCCCGCTGGTTGATCGACGACGCCGTCCGCAGCGCGCCGCCGGCCTGACCGCTCGCCCACCGGCCGGGCGGCCGCCGGCCGCCCGGGCCAAGATCCGGGTGATCAGGGAGTTCGTACCCCGGCACGCCGGCGACACGGTCGATTCGATCCCTGATCACGCGGATCTTGGGTGGGTCAGAGGTCCAGCAGGGTGCGGAGGTGGCGGGGCGGGGGCGAGCCGTGCGCGAGCATCGCGTCGTGCCACTCGCGCCGGGTCCGGCCGGCCGGCCGCCGCGCGCCGATCTCGGCGACCTCGGTGTAGCCGACGAAGTACGTCGAGAGCTGGGTCGAGGTGAGCAGGGCCCGCCGCCACTTGCCGGCCGCCTCACCCTCCTCCTGGAACCCCGGCCCGGTCATCAGCGCCATCCCGTCGGCCTCGGACAGGTCCTCGCAGTGCACGAGCTGGTCGAGGATCGCGTTGATCGACATCCGCAGCCGCATCTTGAGCTGCTGGAGCCGCACCGGCAGGCCGCCGTACCCGAGTTCGGTCATCACCTGCTCGGCGTAGACCGCCCAGCCCTCCACGAACGGGCCCGACCAGCCCAGCGCCCGGACCCTGGTCGTACCCCGGAACCGCCGGGCGTGGGCCAGTTGCAGGAAGTGGCCGGGCATCGCCTCGTGGACGGTCAGGTTTTCGATCATGTGGTTGTTGTATTCGCGGTAGAACGACTCGACCCGCTCCGCCGGCCAGTCCGACGGTGGGGGCGCGATGCAGTAGAGGGTCGGCACGTCGGCGGTCTCCAGCGGACCGGGCGGGTCGCAGTACGCGACCGCGACGCCCCGGGCGAACTCCGGCATCAGCTGGATGACGCACGGATCGGTGACCGGCGACACCACGTCGTGACCGGCCACGAACTCCGTCGTCGCGGCCAGCGACCGGGCCGCCGCGGCCACGATCGACGCGTCGTCGGGGTGCTCGGCGCCGAGCTGGTCCAGGGCCCGCCGTACGGTCTCGTCGGTGGCCGGCCCACCGACCAGCTCGGCCGCTGCCGCGCGCAACTCCTCCCCCGCCTCCGCCAGGTGGGCCCGCGCCCGGCGCAGCACCTCGGCGGCGGGCAGCTCGGTGTCGAGGGTGTGCCAGAGCCGGGCCTCCCACAGCCGCCGGCCGAGCCGCGGATCGCGGCCCGGACCGCGGTCGACCCGGAGCCAGGCGGAGAAGTCCTCCAGCGCGGTGACCGCGTCGCGGGCGACCGGTTCCAGCCGGTCGCGCAGGCCGGGCGCCTGGTCGAGCAGCGCCGGCAGCTCGTCGCGGACCAGCGCCGCCGTGCCGGCGAACTGGCCGGCGGCGGTCTCGGCGTGGATACGCGGCACGTCCCGCAGGGTCGCCCGGGCCGCCGCGAGGGCGTCGGGTACGGCGGCGAGCCGGCCGGCGAGGCTCGCCAGCCGTACGTCGACCGGGGCGAACGGGCGGGCCAGCAGCGCGTAGAGCAGCGGCCCCGGGTTGTGCTTCAGCGGATCCCACTCGTGGGTGCGTACCTCGGTCAGTTCGAACGTCTGGCGCTCGACGAGGGCGGTCAGGATGGCGTGGTCGACCTGTTCCTGCCGGTCGAGGGGGTCGACGTCGACCTCGGCGAGCGCGTTGCCGGCCTCGCGCAGCATGGCGAGCCGGGCGGCGACACCGTCGGTGGACAGGTCGGGCAGCCGGTCGTCGGCCCGATGGTCACCGGCGGACGAGGCGAGGGCGGGGTCACTGTCGAGGAGCGCTTCGACGATCCGGTCGGCGAGCGGAGCGAACTGCGGCATCCCGCCAACCTACGACAAGCGCCGCGTGCCCCGCCGCCCTCCACGATCCCCGTGATCAGGGAGCTGTTCGGGCGGGTCGCCGGCGTGTCGCGGCGTCCGCCCCCTGATCAGGCGGATCTTGGGGAACGTTCGGCGGCGCGTACCGCCTCGGCGTAGGCGAGCGCCGTCCGGCGCAGGGCCGCCTCCGCGTCCAGCCCCTCGGCCCGCGCCCGCGCCACGATCGCCAGCAGTTCCACTCCGAGGCCGTGCTCGGCGACCGACGCGTCCGGCGCCGCCGCCGCGGCGGCGGGCTCGGGGGTCGGGCCACCGGTCGGCAGCGGCACCGCGACGCCGGCCCGTTCCGCCCGTTGCAGGATCTTCGCGGTCAGGGCCAGCGCCGGCTGGGCGAGCGCGATCCCGTCCATGGCCGAACCACGGGCCTTCTCCGCCCGCTTGATCTGCTCCCAGTTGTCGACGATCTCGTCGATGTCCTCGACCGTGCGGCCGGCGAAGACGTGCGGATTGCGGCGGATCATCTTCTCCACCAGGCCGCCGGCCACGTCGTCGACGTTCCACCGCTCGCCCTCGGGCCGCTCCTGCGCGAGCCGGGCGTGCAGCACCACCTGGAGCAGGACGTCGCCCAGCTCCTCGCGCAACGCGTCCAGGTCACCGGCCTCGATCGCGTCGTACGCCTCGTAGCACTCCTCGAGCAGGAACTGGGCCAGGCTGGCATGCGTCTGCGCCCGCTTCCACGGGTCGCCGCCGGGTGACGCCAGCCGGTCCATCACGGCCACCGCGTCCAGCAGCCGGGCCCCGGGCGGGTCCCACGAGCCGTACATCAGCTCCAGCTCGGCCAGGCCGGGTTCGCGGACCAGGCGCAGCCCCAGCTCGCGGGCCAGCGCCTGGTCACCGGCCGGGCCGGCGAGCCAGACCACCGTACGGCCGGAAGCGGCCACCGCCAGCAGGTCGGCCGCCGGGTCTTCGGTGACGGTGACCTCGGCGCCCGCCGCGCGCACCGCCGTGACCATCTCACCGTCCGCCCCGGCGAAGACCGGATTGGCGCGTACGACGTCCCACGCCGCCGCCGTCAGCAGACCGGCCGGCAGCCGGGGCGAGGTGACCAGCAGTACGATCCGCGCCATGCGGTCAGCGGTTGATGACCGCGGGCTCGGCGGTCTTCGCCTCGAACGGCAGGATCACCAGCGGCTGCGGCTGCCCGTCGGGGCCCTGGAAGGTGACCAGCGCGAGCTGGGCCGGGGCATACCGGGGGTTGACCGTCGCGTCGACCTTCCGCACCTGCGCGAAGACCTCGTCGCGCAGGCCGATGCTCTGCGACAGCGTCTGGCGGTCCTGCGTGCCGAGGGTGGCGACGAACTCCTCGAAGGTCGGCGCCGGGTCGCGGAAGCCGCCACCCTTCGCCAGCCGGTCGTAGACGTCGCGCAGGTCGGCCTCGCTCGGCTCGACCGGCTGCGAGGCGCCGACCAGCGCCTGCACGTAGCCCTCGTATTCGGCGAACCGCTGGGTGAACTCCGCGGTCGGCGGCAGCCGGAGCTGCTGCACGACCTGCTCGACCGCGATCGGGGTCGCGGTCAGGCCCTTCTCCCGGGCGAGCCCGCCGAGCACGTCGATGCCGAGCAGGGTCACCACGATGTCCTGCCGGGTGATCGGCAGGGTGACCTCGGTCGGGGTCGGTCCCTCGGTCTGCTCCGGCTGGGCGGCCCGCTGCTGCTCGATCGCGGCGGTCAGCTGGTCGAGCGCGTCGTTGTAGAGCGCGTCGACCCGCTTCTCGGTGATGTGGCCGTCGCCGACGTACGCGGCGACGCCCGGCTGCGACCGGCAGGCGGTCATCCCGCCGAGTCCAAGGGCGGCAATGACTGCTATCGACACCAGACGACGGGCACGCTGCATGGTCGACACTCTCTCACGCGTTCTCGCGGCGGGCCCCGGCCGGGTCGCCGAGGACATCCTTGAGCAACTGGGCGCACCAGTCCAGCAGTGCCTGGTCACGCAGGGGCTCGCCGCCGATCCGGCGGGTGGTCGGCCGGGGCACGCTGACCTGGTCGGTCGCCGACTTGTAGACCGAGTCCGGGTGGTAGCGCTTGAGCCGCATCTGCTTGGAGTCCGGCAGTGGCAGCGGGCCGAACCGCAGGTGCCGGCCCTGCAACGAGACGTCGGTCAGGCCGTACGCGCGGGCCAGCAGCCGGAACCGGGCCACCGCGACCAGGTTCTGCACCGGCTCCGGCGGGGTGCCGTAGCGGTCGGTCATCTCGGCGACCACCTCGCGCAGCCGGTTGTCGTCGCGGGCCTCGGCGAGCTTGCGGTACATCTCCAGACGCAGCCGCTCCACGCCGACGTAGTCGTGCGGCAGGTGCGCGTCGACCGGCAGGTCGATCTTGACGTCGACCTCCTCCTCCGGCCGCTCGCCCTTGAACTGCTGCACCGCCT
Source organism: Polymorphospora sp. NPDC050346 (assembly GCF_040655695.1). Lineage (NCBI taxonomy): Bacteria > Bacillati > Actinomycetota > Actinomycetes > Micromonosporales > Micromonosporaceae > Polymorphospora > Polymorphospora sp. NPDC050346. The sequence goes on from NZ_JBFAKM010000002.1 coordinate 276,858, forward strand.
CGCCGACCATCCGGACGTAGAGGTCGAAGCCGACCCCCTCGATGTGCCCGGACTGCTCGCCGCCGAGCAGGTTGCCGGCGCCCCGGATCTCCAGGTCCTTCATCGCCACGTACATGCCGGCGCCGAGTTCGGTGTGCTGGGCGATGGTGGCCAGCCGCTCGTGCGCGTGCTCGGTCAGCGGCTTCTCCGGCGGGTAGAGGAAGTAGGCGTACGCCCGCTCCCGGCCCCGGCCGACCCGGCCCCGGATCTGGTGCAGCTGGGCCAGGCCGAGCAGGTCGGCCCGCTCCACGATCAGCGTGTTCGCGTTCGGGATGTCGATGCCGGACTCGACGATCGTGGTGCAGACCAGTACGTCGTACTCCTTCTCCCAGAAGCCGACCATGACCTTCTCCAGGGCGTCCTCGCCCATCTGGCCGTGCGCCACCGCGACCCGGGCCTCCGGCACCAGCTCACGCAGCCGGCGGGCCGCCCGGTCGATCGACTCGACCCGGTTGTGCAGGTAGAAGACCTGGCCGTCACGGAGCAGCTCGCGGTGGATCGACGCGGCGACCTGCTTGTCGTCGTACGCCCCGACGAACGTCAGCACCGGGTGCCGCTCCTCCGGCGGGGTGGCGATCGTCGACATCTCCCGGATGCCGGTGATCGCCATCTCCAGGGTGCGCGGGATCGGGGTGGCCGACATGGTCAGCACGTCGACCGCCGTACGCAGCGTCTTCAGGTGTTCCTTGTGCTCGACGCCGAAGCGCTGCTCCTCGTCGACGATGACCATGCCGAGCTGCTTGAACCGGGTCGCCGACTGGAGCAGCCGGTGGGTGCCGATGACGATGTCGGCGCTGCCCTCCGCGGCGGCGGTCAGCGTCTGCTCGGCCTCCTTCGGCGTCTGGAACCGGGACAGTTGCCGGATCTGCACCGGGAACTGACTCATCCGCTCGGCGAACGTGTTGTAGTGCTGCTGGGCGAGCAGCGTCGTCGGCACCAGCACCGCCACCTGCTTGCCGTCCTGGACCGCCTTGAACGCCGCCCGTACCGCGATCTCGGTCTTGCCGTAGCCGACGTCGCCGCAGATCAGCCGGTCCATCGGCGACTGCTGCTCCATGTCCCGCTTGACCTCTTCGATCGCGGCGAGCTGGTCCGGCGTCTCGGTGTAGGGGAACGCGTCCTCCAGCTCCCGCTGCCACGGGGTGTCCGGCCCGTACGCGTGGCCCTTGGACGCCTTGCGGGCGGCGTAGAGCTGGATGAGCTGTGCCGCGATCTCGCGGACCGCCTTGCGGGCCCGGGCCTTGGCCTTCTGCCAGTCCGAGCCGCCCATCTTGTGCAGGGTGGGCTGTTCGCCGCCGACGTAGCGGGAGAGCTGGTCGAGCTGGTCGGTGGGGACGAAGAGCCGGTCACCCGGCTGACCGCGCTTGGAGGCGGCGTACTCGATGACCAGGTATTCGCGTTCGGCGCCGTTGACGGTGCGCTGCACCAGTTCGACGTAGCGGCCGATGCCGTGCTGCTCGTGCACCACGTGGTCGCCGGCCTTCAGCTCCAGCGGGTCGATGGTGTTGCGCCGCCGGCTCGGCATCTTGCGCATGTCGCGGGTCGACGCACCCCGGCCACCGGTGACGTCGTTGCCGGTGAGTACGGCGAGCCGGGCCGCCTCGTCGACGAAGCCGTGGTTGAACGCGCCGCAGGCGACGACGAGCTGACCGGCGGCCGGCGGCCGCTCGATCGTCTCGGTGAGCACCGCGCCGAGCCCGGCGTCGCGCAGCACCTCGACCGACCGCTGGGCCGGACCGTGCCCCTCGAAGACCAGCGCGACCGCCCAGCCGTCACCGACCCAGCGCTTCAGGTCGTCGACGACCCGGCCGGTGTCGCCGTGGTAGAGCTGGGTCGGGTGGGCGGCCAGGGTGATCGCGTCACTCGTGTCCGGGGTGACGGCCACCTCCTCCGGCTCGTCCAGCCACGGCTGTGCTTCGCCGGCCGCCGCCTCGCCCTCGACCAGGCCGAACGGCGCCACCGACCACCACGGCTGGCGCAGCGTGGCGGCGGTGGCGCGCACCTCGGCCAGCGTCCGGAACGCGGCCGCGCCCAGGTCGATCGGGGCCTGGCCGCCGACCGCGGCCGCCGCCCAGCTCGCCTCCAGGAACTCCGCCGACGTACGGACCAGGTCGTGGGCGCGGGTGCGGATCCGTTCCGGGTCACAGAGCAGTACGTGGGTGCCGGCCGGCATCCGGTGCAGCAGCAACTCCATCGCGCCGGTGCCGTCGAGCAGGGCCGGGGCCAGCGACTCCATCCCCTCCACCGGGATGCCCTCGGCCAGCTTCTCCAGGATCTCCGCCAGCTCCGGGTGCTGCTCGGCCAGCTCGGCCGCCCGGGCCCGGACCTTCGGGGTGAGCAGCAGTTCCCGGCACGGCGGGGCATGCAGCCGGTCGACCGCCTCGATCGTGCGCTGGTCGGCGACGGCGAAGGTGCGGATCTCCTCGATCTCGTCGCCCCAGAACTCGACCCGGGACGGGTGCTCGTCGACCGGCGGGAAGACGTCGAGGATGCCACCCCGCACGGCGAACTCGCCACGCTTGGTGACCAGGTCGACCCGGGCGTACGCCATGTCGGTCAGCCGCCGTACGATGTCGTCGAGCGACGCCTCGCCCTTCACGGCAACCTCGACCGGCTCCAGGTCACCGAGCCCCTTGAGCTGCGGCTGGAGCACCGACCGTACGGGGGCGACGACCACCTTCAGCGGGTCGCCCAGTTCGGGGTGGGTGAGCCGGCGCAGGATCGCCAGCCGCCGGCCGACGGTGTCCGACCGCGGCGACAGCCGCTCGTGCGGCAGCGTCTCCCACGACGGAAACACCGCCACCTGCTCCGGCGGCAGCAGGCTGTGCAGCGCGGCGGCCAGGTCGTCGGCCTCCCGGCTGGTCGCGGTGACCGCCAGCACCGGCCGGTCCGCCCCGCCGCGGTCAGCCGTGGCGGCCATCGCGGCCACGACGAACGGGCGCAGCGCCGGCGGTGCCGTCACGTCGAGGTCGTCGGCCTGGCCGAAGCCGGCCCGGGCCAGGTCACGGGCACGGGCGAGCCCCTTGTCGCCGAGGGCGGCGGTGAGCAGACCGGAGAGCATCATGGGACGTCACTTCCTCGCGTGGCACGGGGAGGCACCGGATCGTGGAGGCACGCGCGAGCGCCCCCGCGCCCGGTAGGGGCGGGGGTCGAAGCGTGCCCGACCAGCCTATCCCCGCCGGATCCGGGACCGCCGCACGATAACCGCTTGCCTCACGCCGCTACGCCTGATCGGCTTTTCCCGTGACCGAGCGAAGCGAGGGAACCAGCCAACTCAGTTCAAGTCGGGTGCCACCGAACGAAGTGAGGGGGCACGTGACCGAGCGGAGCGAGGGAACCAGCCAACCCAGTCCAAGTCGGGTGCCACCGAACGAAGTGAGGGGGCACCCGACCGAACAGTGGCGGGTGCGGTTCGACGCCGAGGTGACCTTCACCAATGGTGGCGGGCTGCGTACCGAGGACTTCCGGCTCGACATCCCGGGGTCGGACATCAGCGACGACGATCTCGCCGCGCTCTTCGTACGCCACCTGGGGCTGCTCATGGTCGCCGAGGTGCGGATCAGCGGGAAGACCCTGCTCCGCGAGGCGCACCGAGGTGGTCGCGGCACCGGCAGCACCACCACTGCCGAGGGTGGGCGGGGCGGGCGGCGGCTGGTCGAGCTGAGCCACGTCATCCACGACGGCATGACGACGCTGCCCGGGTGGCCCGGCCCGGTGATCGACGAGTGGCTGTCACGCGAGGCGTCCCGGGCCCGCTACGCCGAGGGCGTCGAGTTCCACGTCGCCCGGATCACCATGATCGGCAACACGGGTACGTACGTCGACACGCCCGCACACCGCTATGCCGGTACGCCCGATCTCTCCGGCGTCGGGCTCGACCGGCTCGCCGACCTGCCCGGTCTCGTCGTACGCGTCCCGGACGGGATACGTGCCATCGACCGGCTGCTGCTCGCCCCGTACGAGGTGACCGGCCGGGCGGTGCTGCTACACACCGGCTGGGACGCGCACTTCGGCACCGAGCGGTACGGCGGCCCGGATCACCCGTATCTCTCCGGCGACGGGGCGCGATGGCTGGTCGAACAGGGTGCGGCGCTGGTCGGCATCGACTCGCTGAACATCGACGACTCCTCCCCCGCCGCCGGCGGGCAGCGGCCGACGCACAGCGCGCTGCTGGCCGCCGGCATCCCGATCGTCGAGCACCTGCGTGGCCTCGACCAGCTTCCGCCGGAGGGCTTCCGCTTCACCGCGGCGCCACCGATGGTCGCCGGGATGGGCACCCTCCCCGTACGCGCCTTCGCCGTGCTGCCCTGACTCCACCGTCGGCCGTCGGCGCGGGGCAACGGGGCCGTCCGGCAGGCGACATGCTCGCCGGATGCCACGCACCGCCAAAGTTCCGCGAGAGTTGGCCTTCCTCCCGTTTCTCGGCAGTCGAGCCATCGCCGACGGACTCCTCACCAGGCGGATGCTCGAAGGACAGGCCTGGCACCGGCTGCTGCCCGATGTCTACGTCCATGCCGACGGCTACCAGCCCGACGACCACCGGATGTGGTGCGACGCGGTCGCGTTGACCCTGCCACCGTGCGCGGCCATCTGCGGGCGCAGCGCCGCCTACCTCTGGGGCGTGAATCTCCTTGATCGACAAAGTCCCGTTGCGGTCGTGCTGCCGGGCAACTACCGGCCCCGCGGACACCAGCGCGTGGCAGCCAGCTACCAGCGACTGACCGGCGACGACATCACCCGCTTCGCGAACCTGCCGGTCACCACACCGGCTCGGACGGCGTTCGATCTCGGCCGCCTGCTGCCCCGCGTCGAGGCGGTCGTAGCTGTCGACGCGCTGCTCGCCCGACGGCTCGTCCGGGTCGACACCCTCGCCGGGTATCTCGCCGCCCACCCGCCCTGCCCCGGAATCAGGCAACTCCGGCAGGTGCTCGCCCTCGCCGAGCCGCACAGCGGGTCACCGATGGAGACCAGACTCCGCCTCGTCCTGATCGACGGGGGCCTGCCGACGCCCGTCGCCCAGCACGAGGTCCACGACCACCGGGGCCGGTTCGTCGGACGCGTCGACCTGGCCTACCCACGGTGGCGGATCGCCATCGAGTACGAGGGCGACCACCACCGGGAACGCACCCAGTTCCGCCGCGACGTCGCCCGGCTCAACGACCTGCGCGCCTGCGGCTGGCTCGTGCTGCGGTTCACCGCCGACGACGTGCTCCGGCACCCGGACCGGATCATCGCCCTGGTGCGCCAGGCCATCGCCGAACGCCGACGAGCTGCTCAGGCCACCGATAGCCCGAGTTGATCTGGGCGTGAACCACCTTATGAAGTCCTCGTAGGGTGGTTCGTGCCCAGATCAACTCGGGCGTCCGTCGGTACAGACGGGCGTCCGTCAGTAGCGGACGGAAATGCGGCGTTGGACGGCGTCGACGCGGGCGAGGCCGCCGTACGGGATGATCAACTGTGGGTCGGTGTGGCCGAGGTCCACGTCGAAGACGAGCACGGCGTCCGGGTTGTACTCCCCGACGGCGCGGGTGACCGCCGCACGCTGGGCCGCCGCGTACTCCTGCTTCTGCGGCGGCGACAGCCGCTTGGCGAAGTCCCAGGACTTGGGGCGGCCGACGACGACGGCCGGAAAGTTCGCCAGCAGGCCGCGCTCGCCGAGGTTGCGCAGGATGCGGTAGACCTCGACGTCCGACGGCAACTCTTCCGACGTCTCCACGACCAGAATGCCGCCCCGCTCGACGGCAGCGCCCGAGGCGGCAGCAGCGCCTGACGCGGTAGCAGTACCCGACGCGGCGGCAGTGCCCGACGCGGTGGCAGCGCCCGACGCGGTGGCAGCGCCCGAAGCGGTGGCAGCGCCTGGCGGCTCGGCGGCGGGGTCGGGCGGCGGGCCCAGCCACGGGGTCGGGCCGACCCGGTTCGTGGCGAGCAGCCAGTGGAGGATCTCCAGGTTGCCGCCCCAGACCGGCCCCTCGACCACCGTCGCCGGCCCCTGCCAGTGCCATCCCGCCCCGGGAAACATCGTCGGGTCGCGGTCGAGGTTGGCCGGATCGGCCCAGTCGGCGGGCTCGTCGTTCCAACTGTCGGCGGGTGTGAGGTCGTACCAGCCGGACGTGAACAGGGCGGCGCGCAGCGACTCCGCGGTCTGCGGGTGCAGCGTCCCTGGCCTGCCGAGGTGCACCAGGACCGAACCCCCGTGGTACGACACGATGCCGAGCCCGAAGAGGTGGTTGAGCAGGTTGGTGTTGTCGGAGTAGCCGAAGAACGGCTTCGGGTTGGCGCGCAGCACGGCGTCGTCGAGGTGTGGGACGACGGTGATCTGGTCGTCGCCGCCGACGGTGGCGAGTACGGCGGTGATCGTCGGGTCGGCGAACGCGGCTGTGGTGTCCCGGGCCCGGTCGGCGGCGCTGGCCCCCGTCACCCGGGTGGTCGGGTATTCGACCGGTTCGAGGAGGAACTCCTCGCGCAGTCGGCGCAGGCCGAGTTCGTACACGTGCGGGAAGATCGCCGGCAGGCCGGCGGACGGGGAGATCACCGCGACCCGGTCACCGGGCTTCGGCTTCGGCGGATAGCGCATGCCGACCGACGCTATCCCTGGCCGGCGACCCGGGCACGCGGTTTTCGGCTCACTTACTTATCGCACCTTTCGGGCGATATAGGGTAGCGATCAGGTAACCCCTGAGACTTGACTCACCACCCCGACCCCGGCCGGTGGCACCGCCGATAGCATTCTTGGAGCCGGACAGCGCTGTCCTCCGTACAACTGTAAGGAGCGCACGGTGACCGACCAGCTAGACCACGACGGCCCCGACGCGGCGCTGCGCGCCGACATCCGGCGGCTCGGCACCCTCCTCGGACAGACCCTGGCCCGCCAGGAGGGGCGTCCCCTGCTCGACCTGGTCGAGGAGATCCGCGCCCTGGTCCGGTCCGACGCCGAGGCCGCCGCGCTGCGGCTCGCCGCGATGGACGTCACCACGGGCACCAAGCTGGCCCGCGCCTTTTCCACCTACTTCCATCTCGCCAACATCACCGAGCAGGTGCACCGCTCCCGCGACCTGCGCCGCCGCCGGGCCACCCAGGGCGGCTGGCTGGACCAGGCCGCCAAGCTGATCGCCGAACGCGGCGTGCCGGCCGACGAGATCGCCGCCGCCGCCCGCCGGCTCGCCGTACGGCCGGTCTTCACCGCGCACCCGACCGAGGCCGCCCGGCGGTCGATCCTGTCGAAGCTGCGTGCCGTCGCCGACGAACTCGACGCCGAGGCCGCCAACTCGGTGCTGTACGGCGCCACCGACGAGGGCCCGACCAGCCGGCGCCTCGCCGAACTGCTCGACCTGCTGTGGCAGACCGACGAGCTGCGGCTGGACCGGCCCGACCCGACCGACGAGGCCCGCAACGCCGTCTACTACCTGCGTGACCTCTACGGCGACGCCGCCCCGCAGGTGCTCGACGACCTCGCCGACACGCTGCGGACGCTCGGCGTGGAGACGTCGCCGACCAGCCGGCCGCTGACCTTCGGCACCTGGATCGGCGGCGACCGCGACGGCAACCCGTTCGTCACCCCGACCGTGACCCGCGACGTGCTGCTCATCCAGCACGAGCACGGCATCCAGGCGACCGAGAAGGCGATGGACGCCCTCATCGACGAGGTGTCGGTGTCCCGCCGGCTGCGCGGGGTCTCGCTGGACCTGTCCGCCAGTCTCGCCAAGGACCTCGACGCGCTGCCCGAGGTCGCGCCCCGGTTCCGGCGCACGAACGCCGAGGAGCCCTACCGGCTCAAGGCGCGCTGCGTGAAGGCCAAGCTCGACAACACCCGGCAGCGGCTGGCCCGGGGCACCGCGCACGTGCCGGGCCGCGACTACCGGGGCTCCGGCGAACTGCTCGCCGACCTGGAGGTGATGCGGGCGTCGCTGGCCCGCAACGCCGGGCAGCTCACCGCCGTCGGCAAGCTCGCCTCGGTGATCCGTACGGTGTCGTCGTTCGGGCTGCACCTGGCCACGATGGACGTACGCGAGCACGCCGAGGCGCACCACGCGGTGCTGGCCCAGCTCTACGGGCGGGTCGGCGAGGTGACCGACTACAACCGGCTGTCGCGGGCCGACCGGACCAAGCTGCTGGCCGAGGAACTCACCGGCCGGCGGCCGCTGACCAGCATCGACACCCCGTTGACCGAGAGCGCGCGAAAGACGTTCGACGTGTTCGGCACGATCCGCGACGCGCAGGAGCGGTTCGGGGCCGAGGTGGTCGAGTCGTACATCATCTCGATGACGCTCGGGGTCGACGACGTGCTCGCCGCGGCCGTGCTGGCCCGCGAGGCCGGGTTGGTCGACGTGCACAACGGCCGGGCCCGGATCGGGTTCGTGCCGCTGCTGGAGACGCCCGCCGAGTTGAACGCCGGCGGCGAACTGCTCGACGAGATGCTGTCGCTGCCCGCCTACCGGGCAATCGTCGCGGCCCGGGGCGACGTGCAGGAGGTGATGCTCGGCTACTCCGACTCCAACAAGGAGGCCGGCATCACCACGTCGCAGTGGTCGATCCACCGGGCCCAGCGGTCGCTGCGTGACGTGGCGGCCCGGCACGGCGTACGGCTGCGGCTCTTCCACGGCCGGGGCGGCACCGTCGGCCGGGGCGGCGGGCCGACCCACGAGGCGATCCTGGCCCAGCCGTACGGCACCCTCGACGGCGCGATCAAGGTCACCGAGCAGGGTGAGGTCATCTCCGACAAGTACACGCTGCCGGCGCTGGCCCGGGAGAACCTCGAACTGACCGTCGCCGCGGTGCTCCAGGCGACGTTGCTGCACACCACGCCGCGGCAGCCGGAGGAGCAGTTGGAGCGGTGGGACGCGGCGATGGACGTCGTCTCCGACGCGGCGTTCCGCGTCTACCGGGCCCTGGTCGAGAACCCGGACCTGCCGGAATACTTCTGGGCGTCGACGCCGACCGAGCTGCTCGGTGCCCTCAACATCGGTTCCCGGCCGTCGAAGCGACCGAACACCGGTGCCGGGTTGGGCGGCCTGCGGGCCATCCCGTGGGTCTTCGGCTGGACCCAGTCGCGGCAGATCGTGCCCGGCTGGTTCGGGGTCGGGTCGGGGCTGGCGGCGGCGCGGGCGGCGGGGCTGTCGGATGTCCTGACCGAGATGCACGACAGCTGGCACTTCTTCCGTACGTTCGTGTCGAACGTCGAGATGATGCTGACCAAGACCGATCTCAGCATCGCCCGGCGGTACGTGGAGACGCTGGTGCCCGAGCCGCTACAGCCGATCTTCGCCACGATCGAGCAGGAGTACGAGCAGACCAGGCGTGAGGTGCTCGCCATCACCGGCGCACCCGACCTGCTGGAGAACTCGCCGGTGCTCCAGCGCACGCTGGCCGTCCGCGACACCTACCTGGAGCCGCTGCACCACCTGCAGGTGGCGCTGCTGCGGCAGTACCGGGACTCGGGTGCGGCCGGCCGGGCGGTGGCGACCGCTCCCGGCGCCCGGCGTGGCCCCGACGACGGCACCGCGCTGGAACGGGCCCTGCTGACCACGGTCAACGGCATCGCCGCCGGGATGCGCAACACCGGCTGACCCTGGCCCCACGCGGCGGCGCGGCTAAGCTGCGCCGCCGCCCCACCGTCCCGGCCCCCGCCCGGCCGCTCGCCCGCAAGATCCGCGTGATCAGGGAGTACGTCGCGCGGCACGCCGACGCCACGCGGGATTCGGTCCCTGATCACGGGGATCTTGAGGGGTCAGCTCGTTTCGCCGGCGACGCTGAAGGAGCGCAGCCGGTCGACGGCGAGCACCGTGCCGGCCACCGTGATCAGGACGCTCATCACCACGGCCAGCGGGACGCCGACCGTGGCGGTCAGGATCTCGGTCGGGGCGATCTTGTCGGCCAGCGTCACCACGTACTGCTGGATGGACAGCACCCGGGTGCCGCTGACGAAGTTGCCGAGCAGCCCCTCCCAGATCAGCACGTAGACCAGGCCGAGCAGCACCGGCCGCCGGGTGAGCAGGCTCAGCGCCAGGAAGAACGCCGAGTACGCCAGCGCACCGATCGCGCTGACCGCGACCAGGGCCAGCCCGAACCGTACCGAGTGGGCGAGCACCCCGGCGATGTAGAGCGGGATCGCGGCGGTGACCGTGGTGACCGCGGTCGCCACGAACAGCTTGGGCAGGATGATCTGCCAGCGGGGCAACGGGGTGGTCAGGATGTGGACGACGGTTCCGTCGTCGATCTCGGAGCCGAGTACGCCGGTGCCGACGATGAGCGCGACGACGGGCAGTACGACGGCCAGCCCGAGGCCGAGCACGACCGCCTGCCCCCAGGCGTCGGGGTCGATGCCGACGACCCGGGACGCGACGGCGAGCGCGACCACCAGCAGCGGTAGTGGGACCAGCAGCAGGAACCGGCGGCGACCGAACAGGCCGCGGGCGGTGATCCAGGTGACGGTGGACAAGAAGACTCCTCTATGGACGATCGGCGGGCGCGGTGCCGGGCACGGTCACGCCTCCACCAGGTACGAGAACACGCTCTCCAGCGACTCGTCGGACGGCAGCAGGCGGCGGACCCGGATGCCGGTGGTGAGCGCGACCCGGGGCAGCACCCGGGTGAAGGTGCCGTAGTCGCTGGCGCGGACGGTCAGGCCGACGCGGTCGAGTTCGACGCCGGCGACCGACGGCTCGGCGATGAGCGCGGTGGCCAGCCGCCGGTCGTCGGTCGACTGGACGGCGAAGACGTGCGGCCGGTTGGTCATCAGCCGCCGGATGGAGCGGAAGTCGCCGGACGCGGCGAGCCGGCCGGCGACGATCACCTGCACCGTGCCGGACAGCTGCTCGACCTCTTCGAGGATGTGCGAGCTGAACAGGATGGTCCGGCCGGCGTCCCCGAGCCGGTGCAGCAGGTCCATCATGTGCATCCGCTGCCGCGGGTCCATGCCGTTGAACGGCTCGTCGAGCAGCAGCACCTGCGGGTCGTGGACGAGAGCGGCGGCGACCCGGGCCCGCTGCCGCATGCCCTTGGAGTACGTGCCGATCCGCCGGTGTTGCGCGTCGGCCATCTCGACCATGTCGATCGCCGACTTGGCGGCGGCGACCGGATCGGGCAGCCCGTGCAGCCGCGCACTGGCCAGCACGAACTCGTACGCGCTGAGGAACGGGTAGGCCGCCTCACGTTCGCTGACCAGCCCGAGCCGCCGGTAGATCGACGGGTTGCGCCAGGTGGGCGCGCCGTCGACGGTGAGGGTTCCCCGGGACGGGGCGAGGAAGCCGGCCATCATGTGCAGCAGGGTGGTCTTGCCGGCGCCGTTCGGGCCGAGCAGCCCGGTGACGCCCGGGCCGAGGGTCATCGTGACGTCGTTGACCGCGACGACGTTGCCGTACCAGCGGGAGACGCCCGCCAACTCGACGTTGCTCATGAGGCGGCGACCTTCCGGTATCGGGCGAGCAGCAGCAGGACGCAGGCGGCGACGAAGGCGACGGCGAACAGGCCGTACACGGGTCCGAAGTCGCCGGGCATTCCCGCGACACCGCCGTCGAAGGTGATCAGCTGGTCGCGGAACAGCCAGATGCCGATGCCCTGCACGAGGGTGGACGGGGCGGCGATCCCGGCCAGTTCGTTGACGGCCTGCGACGGCATGACCGACAGCACGCCGGCGACCGGGGTGGTCATCAGGAAGACGGCGACGATGCCACCGGCGGCGAACGCCCGCTTGCCGGTCAGGGAGGCGACGAGCAACCCGACGACGCCGAAGAGGACCGCCCACATGCCGGCGTAGAGCAGCCCGGGCACCAGGTCGAGGACCTCGTCCCAGACCGCGCCGGCGCCGCCGTCGAGCGTGAACGCGGCCCCGATGAACATCAGTAGCTGCGGTCCGCCGAGCAGCAGCCAGACCGCGGTGACGAGGGCGACCAGCTTCGTCAGGGCGTAGTCGCCGCGGCGCAACGGCCGGGAGAAGTAGAGCGGCAGGACGCCGCTGCGCAGGTCGCGGGAGACCAGTTCGGGCGCGACGATGGCGACGAAGAAGATGACCAGCCAGCTCAGCGCGTCGGCGAACTGGGCATAGGTGAACAGGACCTCGCCGATCTGGGCCCGTACGGCGGTCCCGATGACCGCGACGAGGGTGACGACGCCGACGATCAGCCAGGGGAAGATCTTCGCCTTGGCGCTGCGGCCGAGGCCGAACGCCGTACGCAGCGCGTGCACGTAGAGCGAGCCGACGACGTACCGCCGGCCGAGCCGGGGCCCGGTGTAGCGCTGGTATCCGATGTCGTGGATGACGCCCGTCGGGGCGTGGGTCTCAGGCGTGGGCACTGGTGGTCTCCCTCTGGGCGAACAGCTCGGCCACCCGGTGCCGCCGCTGGTCGAGACGGTGCAGCGGCAGTTCGAGTTCGGCCACCGCGGTCATGATCAGGTCGTACGTCTGGTCGCTCTCGACCGGTACGAGCAGCAGCCGGCCCTCGCGGCGCACCGGCAGCCGGTCCGCGGTGAGGCGGGCGGCGAGTTCGTCGACGCCCTCGCTGACCTCGATGGTGAGCACGTCGGTGGCGCCGGTCATGGCCGAGATGTTGTCGGCGCGCAGCAGTCGGCCGCCGTCGATCGCGATCAGCGAGTCGCAGATCCGCTCGACCTCGCCGAGCAGGTGCGAGCAGACGAGTACGGAGATGCCGAACTCGGTGCCGATGCGCTGGATGAGGTTGAGCATCGCGTCGCGGCCGGCCGGGTCGAGCCCGTTGGTGGGCTCGTCGAGCAGCAGCAGGTCGGGGTCGTGCACGAGCGCCTGGGCGAGCTTGACCCGCTGCTTCATGCCGGTGGAGTAGCCACCGATCTGCCGGTAGCGCTCCTCGTAGAGGCCGACGTGGCGCAGCGCCTCCGAAGCCCGCTCCCGGGCGATGGTGCGCGGCAGCCCGCTGATCCGGCCGAGATGGGTGACGAATTCGGCCGCCGACAGGTCGGGCGGCAGGCTCTCGTGTTCGGGCATGTAGCCGACCCGGGCCCGGACCTGCTCGGCCTGCGTCGTCGGGTCGAGATCGAGGACCCGGAGCTGGCCGCTGCTCGGTTCGAGCAGACCGAGCATGATCTTGATGAAGGTCGACTTGCCCGCGCCGTTGGCGCCGACCAGGCCGACGATGCCCGGCTCGACCGTCACCGTCAGGTCGGACAGGGCGGTCACCCGCCCGCCGTACGTCTTGGTGAGCGACTGGGTCGCGATAAGTGTCACGCCGCCCAGCGTAGGGATCGGCGGGCCGTCGTGGGACCGACCGAAGTCGACCCTTTTCCCTGAGCTTGCCCTGACGCCCCCGTCCGGCGACCCTAGGGGCGGACCCGGGGCAGCGGCGCGGCGCCCGCCATCGGTGCGCGATGATGGGGCAGGTTCCGGGACGGTAACGGCTGGGACGGAGGCGGTGCCGCGGCAACCGCGCCGTGGCACTCTCGACCGATGCCCGCCGGGGCTGCGAAACTGTGTGCCGGTCAGCAGTTGGGGGTGCGATGAGCAACGGGTGGGTGCTGCCCGATGGGGTGCTGCGGGACGCGCCGGCTTACACGCCGCGCCCGCACGAACTGGCCGACCTGGAGCTGCTGCTCTCCGGCGCGTACGCCCCGCTGACCGGGTTCCTCGGTCGCGTCGACCTGTCCGCGCTGCACCACCGGGCCCGGCTCGCCGACGGCACGCCGTGGCCGGTGCCGGTGACGCTGGAGGTGCCGGTCCAGCTGGTCACCAACTTCGACCTGGACAACCCGTTGCAGCGGGTGCTGGTGCTGACCGATCCGGAGGGTGCCCCGCTGGCGGCGGTCGACGTCACCGACCTCTGGTCGACCCGCGACGGCTGGGCCGGCGTCGGGGGCACGGTCCGCCGGCTCGGCGACGGCGCCAACGGCCCGTTCCAGCGGCTGCGCCGGGCACCGGCCGAGATCCGCGGGCTACTGCCGCCCGGCCGGGTGCTGGGGGTGCTCGCCGACCGGCCGCTGCACCGGCCGCAACTGGCCCAGATCGCGCACGCGGCCCGTACCCTCGCCGCCCATGTGCTGATCCTGATCCCGTTGACCGAGCACGGGATCGACGGGCTCGCGCCCGAGGTGCTGGTCCGCAGCGTCTTCGCGGCCCGCGACCGGATGCCGCCGGCCACCCTGGTCGTGGTTCCGATGGCCCGACGCGGCGACGAGATCCGCGACGCGCTGCTGCGGGCCCGGGTCGCCGCCGCGTACGGCGTGACCCATCTGCTGTCGACCGGTGACACGCTTTCCGGCGGCGGGTTGCGGGTGCTGGTGCCCCGCGAACTCGCCTACGACAGCCGTGACGGCCAGTGGCGCTGGCGCGACGACATCCCGCCGCGCAACCGGCGGCTGGCGCTGAGCCCGGCCGAGGTCGAGGACCTCCTCGACCGCGGTTTCCCGCTGCCGGAATGGCACACGCCGCCGGCGGTCGCCAAGGAACTCGCCCGGGCCCGGCCGCCGCGCCGCTTCCGTGGACTGGTGCTGTTCTTCACCGGGCTGTCCGGGTCGGGCAAGTCGACGATCGCCCGTGGAGTCGCCGACGCGCTGCGGGAGAGCGGCGAGCGGACGGTCACCCTGCTCGACGGTGACGTCGTACGCCGGGAACTGTCCGCCGGGCTCGGATTCAGCAAGGCCGACCGGGATCTCAACGTGCGCCGGATCGGTTGGGTCGCGGCGGAGGTGGCACGCCACCACGGGCTGGCGATCTGCTGCCCGATCGCCCCGTACGAGCGGGCCCGGGCGACCGCGCGGGCGATGGCGCACGCCGCCGGGGCGGGTTTCGTGCTGGTACACGTCGCCACCCCGCTGGAGGTGTGCGAGCGGCGCGACCGCAAGGGCCTCTACGCGCGGGCCCGCGCCGGCCAACTGACCGGGATGACCGGCATCGACGACCCGTACGAGGTGCCGACCGACGCCGAACTGGTCGTGGACACCAGCAACTCGAGCATCGAGGCGGGTGTCGAGGCGGTCCTGCACTATCTGATCGAGACCGGCTGGGTGGAGCCCCATCTCCCCCCGACGGAGGCCTTAACCGGGCCTTAGCGCCGGCACAGCGCGGCGCTATCCCGTCCCGGGCGAACCTTTGGTCCACAGGCAACCGAAGGAGGCCCACCATGACCCGCAAAACGATCGTCGCCCTGGCCGTCGGCGGCGTCGCCGCCCTGGCGATCACCGGTACGGCGATCGCCGCCGTGGCGGCGGACACCGGCCAGGACCGCCGGCCGGCCGTGGCGGCCGCGCGGACCGGCGACGCCGGCACCGGCCCGGCGACCGACCCGGTCTCGGCGGAACGCGCGAAGGAGATCGCGCTCGCCCGGGTCGGCGGCGGCACCGTCGAGGAGGTCGACCGGGACCGGGAGCACGGCCGCCCGGTCTGGGAGGTCGAGATCTACAAGGACCGGGTCGAATACGAGGTCGACGTCGACCGGGAGACCGGCGAGATCGTCAAGTTCGAGCAGGACGACGACCGCGACGACGACTGATCCGGCACGAAGGCCGGCCGCCCTGTCGGCAGCCGGCCTTCGGCGTCCGGTGGTGCTAGCGACGACGTACGTCGACCTGGAACTGTGCCTGCCGGCCGAGGGCGCGGTAGGCGATCAGCGCGAACGGGCTGCTGTCCACCCGCGAGTCGTAGCCCTGCTGGTTGCGGGGCGTGTCGAAGTAGACCATCGCCTTCACCCGTGGGAAGAGCCGCATCTGGTCGCCGACCGAGCGGTAGAACCCGGCCTTGTGGTTCGGGTTGCGGTCGGAGTGCCAGACACCCCACTCGCTGAGCATCAGCGGCTTGTCGGGATAGCGGGCCGCCGCCCAGTTGTAGAACCCGGGCCACGACGGGTGCCGGTCCGACCGCCGGTTCATCATCTCGGCGAAGTCGCCGTACCCGTAGCCGGGATCGCTGTAGGCGTAGGCGTCCCAGGCGATCCAGTCGACGACGTCGTCGCCGGGGTAGAGATCAGGGAACCACGGCTGGACGTTCCACGGCACGTACGCCATGTGCACCAGGGTGGAGACGATGCCGGTGGCGCCGGCGTCGCGCAGCCGGGTGACGACGTACCGGAACATGGCGGCGTAGTCGTCGGCGGTGTAGCCGGACCCGGGCTCCGGGCGTACGTCGTCCTCCGGCTCGTGGTGGACGGTGAAGAAGAACTGTTCCGGGAAGTTGGTCCGCAGGTGCGCGGCCAGCCGGTCCAGGTGGGCGTCGACCTCCGGATCGCCCGCCGCGATCCGCGCCCAGGAGGCGCCCTGCGGTTTCCAGTTCAGGAAGAGCAGGCGCGGGTTGCGGGGGTCGCGGGCGATGGCGATCTCCTCGGCGGTCGGGAAGATCTCGGTGCCCCGGTGGTAGGCGTGGTAGATCGCCTGCGGCCGGCCGGTCTTCAGCTCGAACTCGCGCAGGGCCGTCGTACGCGGGGTGCCGGTGTGCGCGCCCGGTGCGACCCCCCACAGCACACCGCAGGTGGGTACGAGTTTCGCGCCGACCGCGCAGTCGGGGTCACCGGGCGGGCCGGTGGTGGGAGCGGTGGGACCGGGGGTGGCCGTCGGACTGCCCGGCCCGGTGGGCGTCGGGCTGCCCGGCCCGGTGGGCGTCGGACTGGCGGTCGGGGTGCCGGTCGGTGTCGGGTCTGGGGTGCCGGACGGCGACGGGGTGCCGGACGGTGTCGCTGTCGGGGTGCTCGTCGCGGTCGGGGCACCCGGTATGCCGGGTGCGGCGGCGGCCGGCACGCCGGGTGCTCCGGCGGTCGGTGCCCCCGGTGCCCCGGCGGCCGGCACGCCCGGTGCCCGGCCGCCACGGGCGCCGAGCCAGGACAGCCACAGGGTCGGCTGCGACAGTGCCTCGGCGGGCCGTACGCCTTCCTTCGCGGCGAACCGGGCCATCGTGTCGCCGCCCGGCACGGTCACCGCGAACGAGTACGTACCGGGTCCGCGTACCTCGTCGGTGACGTCGAAGGTGACGCCGGGGTCGGCCGGGCGCGGTGCCGCGGTGGCCACCACGGAGCCGAGCCGGGGTGCGGACCGGTCGGTGACCGACGACTCCCGCCAGGTGTTGGCCGGGACCCGGGTCAGCTCGATGTGGCCGGGCAGTTCGGTGCCCCGACTGGTCAGGCGGATCTCGGCGCGGGCCGGTTCGCGGCCGCCGCGCAGCGGGCCGACGGTGAACTTGAGGTATGTGATCCGGGCCGCCCCGCCGGTGCCGCCGGCCACCAGTTCGGAGCGGCCGCCGGAGACGGTCGTGGGTACGTCGGTCGCGGTGTAGGTGTCGTCGCTGACCGGGATCCGCTGGTCGGGGGCGGCCCCGACCTGTCCGCCGAGATGTCCGAGCAGGACCGCCAGGGCGATGGCGGCGACCGCGGTGCCGGTCGCGGCGAGGGTGTCCCTTCTGACCATGGCCGGAGGTCCTTCCGTGCCTGGGGCAAGTCCTCCTCGGCGGCTCGCCCGTCCGTTGCCTCCCACTTTCCTGACACATGTTGCTTAAAACACATTTAACCTCTAGAGCCGCGTAAATCAGCTAAAGCCTCGTTTACCCCTCAATCGTTATCTTCCTGGCATCCTGGGCCGGTCTCCGCATCAAGAGTTACGTACGGCCCGACCGCCCGTTTACCCCTCAGGGGGAGATACGCCGCCGAAGTGACAAACCCCCCAGAACATGTCGTCGTCCGACAAGCCGGTCGGGCGGCGCCGCCATCTGTGGAAAGGGCCCCCGAATCTGATGGACGTGTCTCGTCCGGTGTCTCCAGACCTGTCCGACCACCTCGGCCTGCTCCGCCGCCAGTGGTGGGTCGTGCTCGCGCTGCTGGTCACCGGGCTGGCCGGCGCGGGCGTGGTGACCAGCACCCAGGCCAGGGTCTACGAGTCCTCGACGTCGGTGCTGGTCCAGCCCGCCGGCCAGGACACCAACGTGGTCGGCGGCCGGACCAGGGGCGACATCAACCTCGACACCGAGGCCCAACTGGTCCGCTCCACCGCGGTGGCGACCGGCGCCGCCGAACTCCTGCGCGTCGACACCGCCGCCGACGACCTCGCGCACGACGTCTCGGTCAAGGTGCCGGCCAACACCTCGGTCCTGGTCATCACCTTCGCGGCCGGCGAGCCCGAGGCGGCCCGCGCCGGCTCGCACGCCTTCGCGGAGGCCTACCTGCGCAACCGGGAGGCCAGCGCCCGCGCCGACCTGGACACCCAGATCGCCGCCCTGAACAGCAAGATCAAGGAGCTGGACGCGGCGCTGGTCCAGGTCATCGGCCGGCTCGCCGGACTGTCCGCGGGCAGCCCGCAACGGGCCAATCTGGAGAGCCAGCGCGCCACCACCCAGGCCCAGCTCAACTCGCTGACCGGCAAGCTCAACGAACTGACCACCGCCACCGTCAGCGCCGGACGGATCATCAGCGACGCCCGGCTGCCGACCCGGCCGAGCCGGCCCGACACCCTGCTCAACCTCGCCAGCGGCGCCATGCTCGGCCTGCTGCTCGGGCTGGGCGTGGCCGCCGCCCGGGAACGCCTCGACCGCCGGATCCGCGCCGGTTCCGACGTCGGGCGCCGGACCGGCGTACCGGTCCTCGCCGAGCTGAGCGACCGGACCGCGCCGCGCGTCGACGACCTGCACCAGCCGTACGGGCCCGGCGGGCACACGTTCTACCGGCTGCGCAACGAGGTGCTGGCCAGCCTCGGGCCCGACGACCGGATCGTGGTGGTCACCGGCGCCAGCCGGGGCACCGCGTCGACCCTGGTCGCCGCCAATCTCGCCGCCACCCTGGCGCACACCGGCTCCGAGGTCGTGCTCGTCGGCGCGAACCCGGCGGGGAGCATCGCCGAGACGACACCGCTCGCCCAGCTCTTCGGTGTGGCATCCACGCCCGGCCTGTCCGAGGTACTCGCCGGCAAGGTCGACCTCGACACCGCCGCCCAGCGCGCGCCCCGCAACCCCTGGCTGCGGGTGCTGACCACCGGTGGCACCGCGACGGCCGCCGGCCTGCTGCGTTCGCCCTACCTCGGCGAGGTGCTCGACCGGCTCAGCGGCGGCACCGCGTACGTCGTCATCGAGGCCCCGTCGACGGCGACCAGCGCCGACGCGCAGAGCCTCGCCTCCTTCGCCGACGCCGCGCTCATCGCGGTGGAGTTGCGCCGGACCCGCCGGGACGAGGTCACCGACGCGGCCGACCAACTGCGCCGGATCGGCACCCCGCTGCTCGGCGCGGTCGTCCTGCCGCGCCTCACCCCGCAGCGGGACGGCGAGTCCGGGGCGGCCCCGCGCGGCCGTACCGGGAAGCGAAGCGGCACCGCGCGCGAGGCGGCCACCCGCGGCGGCGTGTCGCACGACGGCACCACCCGCGACGCGGCACCCCGGATCGCCGCCGCACCCGATGCCGCCGCCCGCGACACCGTTTCGCGCGACGCCCTCTCGCGTGCCAGCACGACCCGCGACGGCGCCGGTCGGAGCGGCAGGACGGCCGACGAGGCCCGGGTCGCGCGGCTCGACCTCACCGCCGGCACCGCGCTGATCCGTACCCGGACGGCCACCGGGCCGGGCACCGACGCCGGTGAGGGCGACGGTGGCGTCGAGACCGCCGTACTGCACCGGCTCGACCGGCTCACGCTGGCCGAGATGGACCGTGCCACGGCCGACGGCTGGCCGACCACCGGCGACGGCGGGCTGCCGTCGGCGCGTACCGGCGACGACGGCCGCGACGGGCCCGGCCGGTGACCGTCGTCGCACCGGCCGCCGGCCCGGGTCGGCCCCCCGACCGGGAGGCGCCGCCGGGCGACGCTCCGGGCCACCCGCCCATGGCCGGGTACGCCGTCGGGCCGGTGGCCGGTGGCAAGCACCGGGCGGCCGGCCCGCCGCCGGTCCTGCCCGCCTGGCCGGTGACCGGGCTGCTCCTGCTCTATCCACTGTGGTGGGCGCTCGGGCTCGGCGTACTGATCTTCCCGATCCTGGCGGTGCCGATGGCGTACGCGCTGCTGCGCGCGCACCTCGGTGGCCGCCCGGTACGGCTGCCGCCCGGCTTCTGGCTGTGGGCCGTCTTCCTCGCCGTCCTGGTCGTGAGCATGGCCGCCCTCGGCTCCGAGCCGACCGGCGCGGTACCCGGGCCGGCGTCCGGCCGGATGGTCGGCGTGCTCTTCCGCCTCGTCGAGTACCTGGCGATGACCGTGCTGCTGATCCACGCCGGCAACCTCACCGAACGCGAGCTGCCGGTCCGGCGGCTGGTCCGGCTGCTCGGCTGGCTGTTCGTGGTCACCGTCGCCGGCGGGCTGCTCGGGGTGTTCGCCGGCACGTTCGAGTTCACCTCCCCGGTCGAGATGCTGCTCCCGCCGGAGATCCGCGGCCGGGGGTTCGTGCAGTCGCTGGTGCACCCGTACGCGGCACAGATCCACGACATCATCGGCGACCAGCGCCCCCGGCCGGCCGCCCCGTGGGGCTACACCAACACCTGGGGCAACAACTTCTGCCTGCTGGTGGTCTGGTTCGTGGTCGCGGCGTGGGGGCAGGTGACCCGGCGGCGTACCCGGCTGCTCGCGCTGGCCTGCCTCGCCGTCTCGGTGGTACCGGTGGTGATCTCGCTGAACCGGGGCCTGTGGATCGGGCTCGGCCTGGCCGCCGGGTACGTCGCACTGCGGCTGGCCCTCGCCGGTCGGGTCTGGGTGATCGGCGCGCTCGCGGCGGCGGCCGTGGCGCTGGCGGCGGCGCTGGTCGTCACCCCGCTCGGCAACGTGGTCACCGCCCGGCTCGACAACGGCAAGTCCAACGGCGTGCGGTCCTACCTGATCGGGCGGGCGGTCGCCGGCGTCGCCGAGTCACCGGTGATCGGCTACGGCTCGACCCGGACCACGATCGGCGGCCGCCACTCGATCACCGTCGGCGAGAGCGCCGACTGCGAACGGTGCGGCAACTTCACGATCGGCGGCAACGGCCAACTCTGGCAGTTGCTCATCGCGCACGGGCTGACCGGCACGTTCGCGTACCTCGGCTTTCTCGGTTACGGAGTGTGGCGATTCCGGCGGGACCGAAGTCCGGTCGGGATCGCCGGGAGTTGCGCGATCCTCGGCTCGTTCGCCGCCATGCTCTGGTACAACGCGCTGGTCACCCCCCTGGCGTTCATGTTCTTGGCCTACGCGCTGCTGTGGCGCAACGAGGGGAGGCAGGCAGATGAGTCCGGTCACCACCGCACCGGCACACCTGACCGACGGTGACGCGGCGTTGCGCGCGCGATACCTGGAGGAAGTGCTCGGCGTGCTCTACCCGCCGCCGTGCGCCGTCGACGGCGGGCCGCGGGACGGCGCCGGCCCGGTCGCCGGCTATCTCGTGGTGCCCGACGCCCGCCGGCCGCGGCTGCTGGTCCCGACCCGGTCGCGGCGGGTCGCCGCCGCCGCCGTCCGCCACTACGCCGAACCGCAGTCCCGGTCGGCCCGGCTCAAGCGCGACGCCGTCGTGCTGGCGCTGCGCAGCGGGGCGTCGAAGGTGATGCTCCGGGACCGGATCCGGGTCACCGGCCCGGCCGGGAGCGGTATCGACGGCTACCTGCGCCGGCAACTCGACACCGACCTCGCCATCAGCGTCCACATCGGACCCGCCCGGGCCAACCGGAAACCCGTGCTGCAACTCATCTCGCCGGCCGGCGAGACCGCCGGATTCGCCAAGCTCGGCGTCGGCCCGCTGACCCGGCGCCTGGTCCGCGCCGAGACCGCCGCCCTGACCGCGCTGTCCCACGTGGATCTGCGGCACCTGATGGTGCCCGCGGTGCGGCACGCCGGCCAGTGGCACGGCCACCAAGTGCTGGTGCAGTCGGCGCTGCCGGTCTGGGAGCCACGCCAGCCGTTGCAGCCGCACCGGCTCACCGACGCGATGCGCGAGATCGCCGGCTGCTGCGGCATCTCCCGGGGCTGGCTGGCCACCAGCCCGTACTGGGCCGAGATGCGCGACCGGCTCACCGCCGTCGCCGACCGGCCGGAGGGCGCCGCGCTCGCCGGGGCCGCCCGGTCGCTCGCCGCCCGTGCCGGCGACACCGACCTGCGGTACGGCGCGTGGCACGGCGACTGGGCGCCGTGGAACATGGCGTCGCTCGGCGACCGGCTGCTGGTCTGGGACTGGGAGCGGTTCGCGACCGGCGTACCGCTGGGGTTCGACGCCCTGCACCACGACCTGCAACAGCGCATCATGGCCAACGGCGACGCGCCGGCCGCGGTCGAGGCCATCGTACGGCAGGCCCCGCTGCTGCTCCGCCCCTTCGACACCCCGCCCGGCACCGCCGAACTGACCGCGCTGCTCTACCTGATCGACCTCGCCGCCCGCTATCTCGCCGACCGGCAGGCCGAGGCCGGCGCCCGGCTCGGGGTCCTCGGCACCTGGCTGCTGCCGGTCCTGGTCCGCCGGGTGGAGGGCTACCAGTGATCCGGTCCTCCCGGGTGCCCGAGCCGGTCAAACGGGTCGCGCACCTCGGCTCCCGCTCGTACGGCCGGCTCACCGCGCCGGCCCGGATGCTGCCGTCGTTCCTGATCTGCGGCGGGCAACGGTGCGGCACGACCTCGCTCTACCGGGCGATGGCCGCCCACCCGGCGGTCCTCAAGGCCGTGCTGCACAAGGGCGTGCACTACTTCGACACGTCCTACCACCGGGGCCTGTCCTGGTATCGGGCGCACTTCCCGCTGCGCCGCACCGCCGACCGGCTGGCCGAGCGGCACGGGGTGCCGGTGCAGACCTTCGAATCCAGCCCGTACTACATGTACCACCCGCACGCGCCGGCCCGGATCGCCCGCGACCTGCCCGGCGTGAAGCTGGTCGTGCTGGTCCGCGATCCGGTCGAGCGGGCCTACTCGCACCACGCCCACGAGCTGGCCCGCGGCTTCGAGTCGGAGACCTCGTTCAGCCGGGCACTGGCGCTGGAGCCGGCCCGGCTGCGCGGCGAGCAGCGGCGACTCGCTGGCGATCCGACGTACCACAGCTTCGCCCACCAGCACCACGCCTACCGGGCCCGCGGCAAGTACGCGACCCACCTCGCCGAACTGGCCGCCCGGGTCGGCCGGGACCGGATCCACGTGGTGGAGAGCGAACGGTTCTTCGCCACCCCGGAAGACGTCTACGACGAGGTGCTGGACTTCCTCGGCCTGCCGAACCTCGGCTACCCCGCGTTCGAGCGGCACAACGCCCGGCCGCGCGGCACCGCGATGGAGGACCGGGTACGGCGTGACCTGACCGCCCACTACGCCCCGTACGACGAACAGCTCACCTCGTGGCTCGGCCGCCCGCCGTCGTGGCACCGGTGAGCGTCGGCGGGGTTCCGTCGGCCGCGCCGACCCCTGCGGTACGGCCGGAGCCGACGCCGACGGGCGGGGTGCGGGCGGTGGCCCGGGGCGGGGTGGCCGGCATCGCCGGGGCCGGCTTCGCCGCCGTCGCCGGGATCGGCGTCACCTGGCTGGTGACCCGCGGCCTCGGCCCCGAACAGGCCGGCGCGTTCTTCGCCGCCACCGCCCTCTTCGTGCTGATCGGCGCGGTCGCCAAGCTCGGCACCCAGACCGGGCTGGTCTACTGGCCGGCCCGGCTGCGGGCCCGGGGCCAGGGGCACCTGCTCGGCATCTGCCTGCGGGCCGGCCTCGCCCCGGTCGCCGGGGCCGCCGTCGTCCTCGGGGCCGGGCTGCTGGTCGCGGCACCGTTCCTGGCCCGGATCACCGCCGGCGACGCCGGCCCGGACACCGTCGCCCAGCACACCGCCGGGCTGCGGGTGCTGGCCGGGTTCGTACCGCTGGCCGCCTTCACCGACGCCGCGCTCGCGGCGACCCGGGGCTACCGGCGGTTGGGACCGACGCTGGTGCTCGAACGGGCGGCCCGGCCGCTGCTGCAACTCGCCGGGATCGCGGCGGTCACCGTCGCCGCCGGGTGGCTGGCCATGCCGCTCACCGCGTACGCGCTGGCCTGGGTGCTGCCGTACCTGCCGGTCGCCGTCCTGGCCGGGTACGCCCTGTACCGCACCCACACCACCACCGCCCCGCGCCCCCGCCGTCCCGGTCAGCCCGGTCCCCCCAAGATCCGGGTGATCAGGGATCAAATCGCGCGTGTCGGCGGCGCGCCCCCTGATCACACGGATCTTGGGGGGCGGCGGCGGGTGGAGAAGGGCGTCTGGCGGGCGTTCTGGGGGTTCAACTGGCCGCGGGCGGTCGGGAGTGTCGGGCAGCTCGCCCTCCAGCGGGTCGACCTGCTGCTCGTGGCGGGGCTCGGTGGGCTCGGGGCGGCCGCGCTGTACGCCGTCGCCGGTCGGTTCGTCGTACTCGGTCAGCTCGCCAACCAGGGGATCTCGCAGTCCGTACAGCCCCGGCTCGCCGAGGCGCTGGCCACCGGCGACCGGGCCACCGCCAAGCGGCTCTACCAGGCGGCCACCGGCTGGCTGGTGCTCGCCACCTGGCCGCTCTACCTGCTGCTGCTCACGTACGCCCCGCTCTACCTCGGCTTCTTCGGCGACGCCTACCGCGACGGCGGCCCGATCGTCGCCGTACTCGCCGGTGCCATGCTGCTGTCCACCGGCTGCGGCATGGTCGACATGGTGCTCGCGATGGCCGGCCGCACGAGCTGGAACCTGGCCAACATCGCGCTCGCGCTGGGCGTAACCGTCGTGCTGGACCTCGCCCTCATCCCCAGCCTCGGGGCGCTCGGGGCCGCGATCGGGCTCGCCGCCGCCGTCGCCGTCAACAACGTCCTGCCGCTGGCCCAGGTCGGCGTGGCGCTGGGGCTGCACCCGTTCGGGCCCGGCACGCTGACCGCCGCCGCGCTCGCCGTCGGCTGTTTCGGCGTACTGCCCCGGATCTTCGTGGCGGCGGCCGGCACCGACCCGGCGGCCGCGCTCACGGCGGTGGCCGTGGCCGGCGTCGCATACCTGGCCGGCGTACGGCTGCTGCGCGGCCCGCTCGCGCTGGACGCCTTCCGGCGCCCACGGACGGCCGCCCGCGCCGTCGGCCCCCGTCCGGCGCCACGGCCCGGCCCGGCGCCACGACCCGGCCCAGCTCCACGGCCCGGCCCGGCGCCGGCCGCCGGCCGGGCGGAGGAGCCCGCCGCCGGCAAGCCCCGACCGACCGGGACCCGGCCACCCGACACCGAACTGACCAGCCCGGGCAGGACCGTCCGCCCCACACCGAACTGACCAGCCCGACACCGAACCGAGGAGCAGCAAGTTGCGCAACGACTACGCCGACGTCTTCCAGGACACCGCCGCCGTCGAGCGGTACGAGTCCGTCGAGTACGCCCCGGACGGGTACGCGGCGGCGATCAACCGGCGGCAGCGCGCGTACCTGCGCGACCTGGTCGGGCGGTCGTTCGAGACCCGCCGGCCGGTGCAGCACGACTTCGCCTGCGGGACCGGGCGGGCACTGCGGGCGCTGCACGGCATGGTGCGCGGCGCGCACGGCTACGACTCGTCGCCGGCGATGCTGGCCAAGGCCGACGAGCTGGGCGCCCTGGCCGAACTGCACCGGGTCGAGGCGACCGGGCCGGTGCCGTCGCCGGTGGCGACCGACTCGCCGGCGATCGTCACCGTGTTCCGGCTGCTGCTCAACGCCGGTGACGAGGTACGGGAACGGGCGATCGCGTTCGCGGCCCGGGTGCTGCCGCATCAGGAGGCCGGGCTGCTGGTGGTGGAGAACCACGGCAACCGGGGTTCGGCCCGGCACCTGCGGCACCGCCGGCACGTGGGTGAGCCGTGGTTCGCCGAGCTTTCCCACGAGGAGGTGACGACGCTGCTGGCCCGGTACGGCTTCAGCATCGTGGAGCGGCGCGGTTTCTCGGTGCTGACCCGGGGCTGGTACGACCGGCGCTGGCTGCGCCCCGTGGCGACGGTCGTCGACAACGTGGCGACCCGTGTCCCGGCCCTGAGCCGCTACTGCGTGAACGTGCTCTACGCGGCCCGCCGCACCGTCCCCCAGGTGGCCCCGCCGCGGGTCCAGCCGCCGCCCCACCCCGACGCCACCACCTGGTAACTCCCCCATGATCCGCGTGATCAGGGAGTAGGTCGCGCGCGTCGCCGGCGCGTCGTCCCTGATCACGCGGGTCTTCGTGGGCCAGAGAACGAGGAGTCCCGATGAGCAGGTGGACCAGGAGCGCGGTCGTGGTGCTCGCCGCCGTGCTGGCCGGCTGTACGGCGGCACCCGCCCCGCCGGAACCCACCGCCGCACCGCCGGCCGGTGTCGCCACCAACCCCGGCCCGTACGACAGCGGCCCGGTCGCCGCCCCCACCGCCGGCGCCCGGCTCGGCGCCTGGGTCAAGCCCCGGGTCTGGGGCCAGGACGGGCGGCGGGCAGCCATCACCGGCTACGAGGAGTCTCTCGACCGCCCGCTCGACATCGTCAACACCTACCGGCGGTTCGACGAGGAGTTCCTCACCCTGACCGACCGGGAGTTCATGGCCCGTGGCGTGACCGTCATGCTCAGTTGGGCGTCCGGCGACACCAGATCCATCGTGGACGGACATCACGACGAGCTGATCCGGGCCCAGGCCCGCCGGGTACGCGCCGCACAGCGCCCGGTGCTGCTGCGCTACCGGTGGGAGATGGACCGGCCGAACCTGCGCGCCACCATGTGGTCGGGGCCGGACTTCGTCGCGGCCTGGCGGCACACCCGCCGGATCTTCGACGAGGAACGGGTCACCAACGCCTCCTGGGTGTGGTGCCCGACGGCCGAGGGCTTCGTCCGGGGCGACGCGCCGGACTTCTACCCCGGTGACGACGCCGTCGACTGGACGTGCGTCGACGTGTACGCCGGCCAGCGGTTCCGGCCGCTGGCGGAGTTGATGGACCCGTTCCTGCGCTGGGCGGCGCAGCGGCCGAAGCCGATCATCGTGGGCGAGTTCGGGGTGGCCCGGGAGTGGGGTTCGGCGGGCCGGGCGGCGTGGCTGCGTGACGCCGCCGTGCTCTTCAAGGCGAACCCGCAGATCAAGGCGGTGGCGTACTTCGAGTCGGATCCGGACGGCAATCCGCCCAAGGGGCAGTTCCAGCTCTCGGACGACCCGCCGGCCTTCGCCGCGTTCACCGAACTGGCCCGCGATCCGTACTTCAACCCGGGCGGCTGAGCATCCCGGGTGCCGCGCGGGCGGCACCCGGTCAGCGCGCCGGTAGCGGCACCGCCCGCCTCGACGCCGGCCGGCGCGGCAGCGCCCGGCCGGGTGACGTACGGCGGGACACCGCGTGCCGGGCCGCCGCCGTCGTGGCGAGCAGCCGCAGCGCGTACGGGGCGTCGTGGCACAGGTAGCGGCCGGCGAGGCGGCGGGGTTCGGTGCCGAGCCGGTGCGCCCACTCCAGACCGGACCGCTGCATCCACAGTGGAGCGCGGAGCTGGTCGCCGGCCGCGAAGTTGACCGCCGCTCCGCAGCCGAGGAACCAGGCGGCCGGCATCCGGGCCCGCAGCCGGTCGATGATCCGCTCCTGCTTCGGGAAGCCGAGCCCCACCAGGACCAGGTCGGGCCGGGCGGCCACCACCTCGGCGCAGACCCGGTCGAGGTGCGCGGGGTCGCGGTCGAAGCCGTAGCGGGGGCTCAGCGTGCCGGCCACGCGCAGGCCGGGGCAGCCGGCGGTGATCCGCCGGGCGGCGCGGACGGCACCGGCGGCGGTCCCGGCGGCCGGCGGGTCGCCGCCGAGGACGAAGACCGAACGGCCGTCCAGCCCGAGGCCGTACGACAGCGACCAGAGCAGGCTGGAACCGGCGACCCGCTCCGGCAGGGGGCTGCCGGCGAGTTGGCTGGCCCACACCAGGGGCATGCCGTCGGCGACGACGAGGGTGGCGTCGGCGAGGTGGGCGCGTACGCCGGGGTCGGTCCGGGCCTGCCGGAGGATGTCGACGTTGGGGGTGATGATCCGGCCGCCGGCTCCCCGGCGCAGCGCGTCGCGGACCATCGCGACCACCCGGTCCTCGGTGAGTGCGTCGAAGTCGGTACCTCCGACGTTTATCCGACGAAACGTCGCGTACAGCCCCAAACCAAGCTCCTCACCGGTCGATCGCTCGTTATACCTATGAAACGAGCGAAGGCGGTTAAAAGTGGCAGTAGTTCTCTTTGTCGGTGGATTAGGGCGAAGTGGCACAACACTGGTCGAGCGCCTGATGGGTGAACTGCCCGGCGTGTGCGCTCTGGGCGAGGTCGTACACCTCTGGCAACGCGACGTCCGCGACGACGAACGATGCGGCTGCGGGGCCCGCTTCTCGGCCTGCCGGTTCTGGCAACTCGTCGGCGAACGCGCCTTCGGCGGCTGGCAGCAGGTCGACGTCTACCGGGTGCTGGCGCTGAAGGAGGCCGTCGAACGGACCCGGCACATCCCCCGGCTCGCCGGCAGCCGCCTCCCCGACGACCTGCGCGGCCTCGTCGAGGAGTACGCCGGCTACTACCGCGCCGTCTACGCCGCCGCCGCCGACGTCTCCGGCGCCACCGTCGTCGTCGACTCCTCCAAGCACAGCGCGCTCGCCCACTGCCTGCGCTGGGCACCCGGCATCGACCTGCGGGTCGCCCACGTCGTACGCGACGCGCGCGGGGTCGCGTACTCCTGGACCAAGACCGTCGGGCGGCCGGAGACCGACGGCGCCGACACCATGACCCGGTACGCGCCCGGCCGCTCCGCCCTGCTCTGGAACGCGCACAACGCCGCCTTCGGGCTGCTCGCCCGGCGCGGCGTGCCCGTCCTGCGGGTCCGGTACGAACAACTGGTCGGCGGGCCGGTCGACGAGCTGCGCCGGCTGGCCGCCTTCACCGGCGTCGACCTCTCCGGCACCGATCTCGGCTTCGTCACCGGCACGCACGCCGACCTGCGGGTCGGGCACAGCGCGGCGGGCAACCCGATGCGGTTCCAGGTCGGCCGGATCCCGCTGCGGCACGACGACACCTGGATGGCCGCCCTGCCACCGGGGCAGCGGCGGCTGGTCGGCGCGGTCTGCGCACCGCTGCTGCGCGCGTACGGCTATCCGCTGCGCGGGACCGGCACGGCGCGTACCGGGGTCGCCGCCACCCCGGGTGACCAGCGGTGATCGCGTGGCCGTCGGTCGGCGTGGTCGTCCCGACCCGCGACCGCCCCGAACTGCTACGCCGGACGCTGGCGAGCGTGCGCGCCCAGGACTACCCCGGCCGGCTGCGGGTGGTCGTCGTCTTCGACCACAGCGCCCCGGACTACCTGCTGGCCACCACCGACGGGGTGCCGGTGATGGTGCTCGGCAACTGCCGCACCCCGGGCCTCGCCGGCGCCCGGAACACCGCGATCGTGGCGCTGGACACCGACCTGGTCGCGTTCTGCGACGACGACGACCGGTGGGCGCCGGACAAGCTGCGCCGGCAGGTGGCCGCCCTGGCCGCCGCCGGGTCCGGCGCCGAGTTCGCGTCGTGCGCGATCGAGGTCGAGTACGACGGCCACCGCACCCCCCGGCTCGCCGGTGTCGACCGGGTCACCGTCGACCACCTGGCCCGCTCCCGGATGGCGATGCTGCACTCATCGAGTTTCCTCGTCGAACGCGCCGCGCTGACCGACCCCGACCGGATCGGCCTGGTCGCGGAGGACGCGCCGGGCAGCCAGAACGAGGACTGGGACCTGCTGTTGCGGGCCGCCCGCCGGTCACCCGTCGTCCACGTCGACGAGCCGCTGGTACGCGTGCTCTGGGGGCGTACGTCGCACTACGCCTACGAGTACGCCACCAAGATCTCGTCGTTGCGCTGGATGATGGCCCGGCATCCGGAGATCAGCGGCTGCCGCCCCGGCGCGGCCCGGGTCTACGGGCAGCTGGCCTGCTGGTCGGCGGCGACCGGCAACCGGGCGGAGGCGTGGCGGTGGACCCGGGAGGCGGTGCGGTCCAACTGGCGGGAGCCGCGGGCGGCGATCGCCCTCGCCGCGATCACCGGCGCGGTACGGGTGGAGAACGTGCTCGCCACCCTGCACCGGCGCGGCCGCGGGATCTGAACCGACCGCTGGGGCAGCCCGGCGTTCCGCGCCAGCACGATGGCCGCTAGTGTGCGTATCTGTTGGATTACGTTTGGATCTGGGGGCCAGCGGATGTTCGAATCCGGGAGTCGACGATGAAGCGCACGATGGTCCGGCTCGCCGACGGCCGCGACCTCATCTACTACGACGAACGCGACGACGCCGTACGCGAGGGACCCGACCGGCGCGACCTGCCGCCACCACCACCCGCCTCGGAGCTGCGCTACGACCCGCTGCTCGACGAGTGGGTGGCGATCGCCGCCCACCGGCAGACCCGCATCTTCCTGCCACCGACCGACCAGTGCCCGCTGTGTCCGTCCACACCGGACCAGTCGTCGGAGATCCCGGCGTACGACTACGACGTCGCCGTGTTCGAGAACCGGTTCCCGTCCCTGAGCGCCCGCACCGGCGAGCCCGGCGAGGAGCCGACGCCCTACACCCCGACCCGGCCCGGCCTCGGGCGGTGCGAGGTCGTCTGCTTCACCGCCGACCACCACGCGTCGTTCGCCACCCTGCCCCCGGCCCGGGTCCGCACCGTGCTCGACGCGCTCGCCGACCGGACCGGCGAACTGTCCGAGCTACCCGGCGTCGAGCAGATCTTCTGCTTCGAGAACCGCGGCGTCGAGATCGGCGTCACCCTGCACCACCCGCACGGCCAGATCTACGCGTACCCGTTCCTCACCCCGCGCACCCGGGCGATGATGGCCGCGGCCCGGCGGCACGCCGAGCGCACCGGCGGACGCAACCTGTTCGCCGACGTACTCGCCGCCGAACGGGACGCTGGCGAACGGGTCGTGGCGTCGAACGCGCACTGGACCGCGTACGTCCCCGCCGCCGCCCGCTGGCCGTTCGAGGTGCACATCGCACCGCACCGGCAGATGCCCGACCTGCCCGCGCTCGACGACGCCGAGCGCGCCGCCTTCGGGCCGCTCTACCTCGACGTCCTGCGCCGCTTCGACCAGCTCTTCGACAAGCCGATGCCGTACATCTCGGCCTGGCACCAGGCCCCGGTACGCGTCGACCGCGACCTCGGCTACCTGCACCTGCAGCTGTTCAGCGTCCGCCGCGCCGCCGACAAACTGAAGTATCTCGCCGGCTCCGAGTCGGCGATGGGCGTCTTCATCAACGACATCCGCCCCGAACAGGCGGCGGCCATGCTGCGCCAGGTGTCCAGCCGCCGGGCCGGCTAGCGCGCGGCCGGACGTCGTCACCAACGACATCGACGCAATTCACGACTTGTCAGCACCTGGACGGCATTACCAATAGACATTTATTTTCGTCATTGCCGGAAAAGAATAGCGGTAACTAGGGTCGACTCACCCCCGCCGAAGAACGGAGCGACCCATGAAGCACACCCGCATCCGGTCCATCATCGCCGGTGTCGTCGCCGGCCTGGTCGCGGCGACGACCCTCGCGTTCGCCGGCGCCGCACCGGCCGCCGCCATCGGTCAGGAGACGTTCGGCTGCCGCATCGCGCCGGGCGTCGTGCTGACCTGGAACACGTATTGCACCAACAGCGCGCCGGCCAGCACCTACAACGCCGGTTTCGCCGTACTGAACACGTCCGGAAGCTACACCTTCTCCTGGAGCGTCAGCGGCCCCTACCAGTCGATCAACACCGGCTGCACCGCGACCTCGTCCTCCTGCTCGGTGTGGGTGGCCAATTCCGACGCGATGATCGTCGCCACCGTCACCTACACGCAGAACGGGCAGAGTCGCACGCAGACCGCCTACGCCACGATCAACCGGTACTGCGGAAGCCACCTCTGCTGAGCGAGCGGTCAGGGCTGCGGGGGGCTCGGGACAGGGCCCCCCGCAATGGGAAGGGACGGCAGGCTGTGCGGCACAGCCGGGGAGCTGGCCGGGCCGGCGTCCCGGTCGGGCGTCCTCGACCGGCTTCGCTCCCCCGGACGCGACTGGCATCGCGTCCACCCCGTACAACGACGGCGGCGCATCCGCGGTAACGCTCGGTGTCGATCGCTGGCGGCGTCCGACGTCGCCCCTGATGCCGGAACGGCGACCACGGACAGAGCGGCCGGAAGCACGAAAATGCCCGCCGGCGAACCGCTGGCGGGCATTTTCCGAGGTGCTGGTCAGGCGCCGAGCTTGCGCGCCAGGTTCTCGTCGAGAGCGTTCATGAACTCGTCGGTGGTCAGCCACGGCGCGTCGCGGGAGATCAGCAGCGCGAGGTCCTTGGTCATCTGGCCGCCTTCGACGGTCTCGATGCAGACCTGCTCCAGCGTGTTGGCGAAGTCGGTGACCGCCGGGGTGTTGTCGAGCTTGCCGCGGTGGGCGAGGCCCCGGGTCCAG
Organism: Polymorphospora sp. NPDC050346; assembly: GCF_040655695.1. Classification (NCBI taxonomy): domain Bacteria; kingdom Bacillati; phylum Actinomycetota; class Actinomycetes; order Micromonosporales; family Micromonosporaceae; genus Polymorphospora; species Polymorphospora sp. NPDC050346. Next base: position 309,093 of record NZ_JBFAKM010000002.1, read on the forward strand.
GCGAAGATCGAGGCGATCGGGTTGGTCGAGGTCTTCTCGCCCTTCTGCCACTGCCGGTAGTGCCGGGTGACGGTGCCGTGGGCGGCCTCGGCCTCGACCGTACGGCCGTCCGGGGTCATCAGGACCGACGTCATCAGGCCGAGCGAGCCGAAGCCCTGGGCGACGGTGTCGGACTGGACGTCACCGTCGTAGTTCTTGCAGGCCCAGACGAAGCCGCCCTCCCACTTCAGCGCGGCGGCGACCATGTCGTCGATCAGCCGGTGCTCGTAGGTGATGCCGGCGGCGTCGAACTCGGCCTTGAACTCGGCCTCGAAGACCTCGGCGAAGATGTCCTTGAAGCGGCCGTCGTACGCCTTGAGGATGGTGTTCTTCGTCGACAGGTAGACCGGGTAGCCGCGGTCGAGGCCGTAGCGCATCGAGGCGCGGGCGAAGTCGCGGATCGACTCGTCGAAGTTGTACATGCCCATCGCGACGCCGCCGCCGGAGAAGTTGGCGACCTCCATCTCGATCGGGGCGCCACCGTCGGCCGGGGTGTAGGTGACGGTGACCGAGCCGGGGCCGGGTACGACGAAGTCGGTGGCCTTGTACTGGTCGCCGTGGGCGTGCCGGCCGATGATGATCGGCTTGGTCCAGCCCGGGACGAGCCGCGGCACGTTGGACATGATGATCGGCTCGCGGAAGACGACGCCGCCGAGGATGTTGCGGATGGTGCCGTTCGGCGACCGCCACATCTTCTTGAGCCCGAACTCCTCGACGCGGGCCTCGTCGGGGGTGATGGTGGCGCACTTGACGCCGACGCCGTGCCGCTTGATGGCGTTCGCGGAGTCGATGGTCACCTGGTCGTCGGTCTGGTCACGGTACTGGATCGACAGGTCGTAGTAGTCGAGTTCGACGTCGAGGTAGGGCAGGATCAACTGCTCCCGGATCTGCTTCCAGATGATCCGGGTCATCTCGTCGCCGTCGAGTTCGACGACCGGGTTCGCTACCTTGATCTTCGCCATCGGCCGGCGCTCCTCTCGGGAACCTCAGTACTAGCAGTACGAGCGTACTGGATGCACGTGAGGGCGCTCAGGCAGGTCCGGCAAGCACCCACCACGAACCGCGGATGACAGGATGGCGCGGTGCCGGTCAGTCGCCGCTTCGGGTCAGTCACCGTGATCGCCCTGCCGGACGGCGAAGGGCCGTTCTTCGAACCCCGATCAACCGCGTTCCCGCAGGTCACGCCAGCGTTGTGGCGCCGGGCGGACGGGTACGACCCGGGCACGGTGACCGCCGACGGGCAGTGGTGGCTGCGGTTCCGGTGCTTCGCGATCAGGCTCGACGACGATCGGGTGATCATGGTCGACGCCGGTATCGGCCCGGCCGAGGCACCGGCCCGGGCCTGGGCCCCGGTGCCCGGGAGACTGCCCGACGAGTTGGCGACGGCGGGCATCGACCCGGCGGAGGTGGACACTGTCGTACTGACCCACCTGCACACCGACCATGTGGGGTGGGCGGTGACCGGCGGCGCGCCGTACTTCGCCAACGCCCGCTACGTCGTGCAGGGTGCGGAGTTGGCGGCGGTCCGGGCCGCGAACCCGGAACTGGCGGCGTACCTGCTGGATCCGCTGACGGCGACTGGCCAACTGCACATGGTCGAGGGTGACCGACGACTCACCCCCGAGGTACGGGTCGTCGCGACGCCCGGGCACACGCCCGGCCACCAGTCGGTGCTGCTCGAGGTCGGCACGGAAGTCGTGCTGCTCACCGGTGATCTGCTCGTGCACCCGGTGCAGTTGATCGACCCGGCGCAGCCGTACGCGCACGAGGTCGATCCGGCGACCGCCCGGTTGTCACGGGAGGCGCTGCTACGCGACCTCGCCGCCCGACCGGCGGCGGTCCTGGCGACCCCGCATCTGACCGATCCGTTCATCACCTTCGGCGCCCCGGCCGAACCTCCCGGGTGAAACGACGGACCGCCGCACCCCGGGCGGGGTACGGCGGTCCGGTGGGCGGGATCACATGCCCGCGACGTCCTGCTGCTTGGCGCGTACGGCCTCGGCGGCGGCCTTGAGGTCGGCCAGCTCGTTGTCGGTCAGCTTGGTCTCGACGACCTTCTTGACACCCTCGGCACCGATCTCGGCCTCGACGCCGAGGTAGACGCCGGAGATGCCGAACTCGCCGTCGACCCAGGCGCAGACCGGCATGACCGCGCCGGAGTCCTCCGCGACGGCCTTCGCCATCCGGGCGGCGGCGGCGGACGGGGCGTAGTAGGCGGAGCCCGTCTTGAGCAGGGCCACCACCTCGGCGCCGCCGTTGCGGGTCCGGACGACCAGCTCTTCGATCTTGTCGGCCGGGAGCACGTCGGCCAGCGGCTTGCCGTTGACGCTGCTCTGCGACGGCACCGGCACCATGGTGTCGCCGTGCGAGCCGAGGGTCAGCGTCTTCACCGTGTTGACCGGCACGGCGAGCGTCTCGGCGACGAAGTTGGTGAAGCGGGCGGTGTCGAGCATGCCGGCCTGGCCGAGGACCCGGTTCTTCGGGAACTGGGTGGCGAGCTGGGCCAGCGCGGTCATCTCGTCGAGCGGGTTGGAGACGACGATGACGACGGCGTTCGGGGCGTACTTGGCGACGTTCTCCGCCACGCTCCGGACGATCTTGGCGTTGACCTCGAGCAGGTCCATCCGGCTCATGCCGGGCTTGCGGGGCAGGCCGGCGGTGATGACGACGACGTCGGAGCCCTCGATGGCCTCGTAGCCCTCGCCGTTCGGGCCGGTGGTCGCGCCGACGATCTTGGTCTCGAAGCCCTCGATCGACCGGGACTGGTTGAGGTCGAGGGCGAGGCCCTCGGGCTTGCCCTCGACGATGTCGGTGAGCACGACCGTGTCGAAGACGTCGTACTCGGCGAGGCGCTGCGCGGTCGTCGAGCCGTAGAAGCCGGCGCCGACGACGGTGACCTTCTTGCCCATGGTCGTCTCACTCTCTGATACCGGAAGGCTGGTTTGGGCGGACCGTACCAGTCAGGGCGGGGCCCCGCCGGGCTAGGGGCACAGGCCGTTGACTGGGTCACCCGTGCCGGTCCATAGAAACACGTCGCTGACCCAGGTTCCGTCGGTCAGTTTGTTCCACAGGTCGCTGCTGTACCCGTTCCGGCCCACGTGACGCGTACCCCGGGCGGAACACTCGATGGTGACGGTCGCGCCGTCGGCGACCGTACCCGCCACGGGATGGTTGGCGCCGGCTCCGGAGCGGCGGTTGAGGACGGTGCCGCCGTCGGTGTCGACGACCCCCTGTGTGAATCCGAGCACACCGTGGTTGTGTAGCGTCCCGCCCACGTCGACCCGGCGGGAGCCGTGCCAGGCCGAGCCGCTGTAGTCGGCGCCGGAGGCCGAGATCACCCACTTGCCGAAGTTGTAACGGTCGATCGGCACGTACGCGTTGTTCCGGCGCAGCGAGAAGTGCACGTGCGCGCCGGTGGACGAGCCGCCGCAGGAGACGTCGTTGCCGATGTTGCCGAGGAAGTCGCCCTCCTTGACCGCCCGGCCGTCGGCCTGGATGTTGCCGGCGAGGTGGTAGTAGTCGGTGGCGAAGCCCCGGTCGTGCACCACCCGGATCCAGCCCTTGCCGGAGCCGCACATGGTGTACGCCAGCCCGCCGCGGGCGGCCAGCACCCGGCCGTCGCCGCCGGCGAAGTCGACCGAGCTGCGTACGCCGCCGTTCATCGGGTGCGGACCGCCGGTGTAGCGCCACGACTGGCCGACCGCGTACGGCAGCCGCATCCCGGTGCGCCGGTCGGCGGGGTTCACCGACAGCGGGCCGGCCTCGGACCGCCCGCCGGCCCGGCCGAGAATCCGGCGTTCGTCCTCGCGCAGGATCGTCGAACCGGCGCTGAGTTCGGCGAACGCCGGCTCGCCCTCGACCGCGACCCGCCACTCACCGCCCGCCCGCCGGGCCACGAAGAGCCACCCCACCGGGTACGCCCCGGCGGCCGCGGGTGCCCGTACCACCACGCTGCCGAACCCGTGCTCGTCGGTGCTCCGCGCGACGACGACGTCGGGGTCCGGGTCGGCGACGGACGGGACGGGTCCGCCCTGCCGCTGCTCGGCCCGCGACTGCTGGGTGCGGAGTTGCCCGTCGCGCAGGTGGGCGGCGACCGCGTCGGCGAGGTCGGCGGGCGCTGCGGCGTGCACGGGCGCCGGGATGCCGGCGACCAGCACGATGACTACAAAAGACGCGATAGGGGTTCGCATCCCCTCATAGTTACCAAATCAGACACGCGTCCCGGGTCGCCACGCCGCGATCTTGCCCATATCACCTCCCAAACAGGGCAAAGGGAGGAGACAAGTGCAAGATCGCGGGACCAGGGCGAGAAGGGTCAGGAGCGTTCGGCGCGCTCCACGACGTTCGTCAGCAGCATCGCCCGGGTCATCGGGCCGACCCCGCCGGGCATCGGCGCGATCGCGCCGGCCACCTCGCGCACCTCGGCGTCGACGTCGCCGGTGTAGTGCCCCTTGCCGTCGGCGCCGACGACCCGGGTGATCCCGACGTCGATGACCACCGCCCCCGGCCGGACCATCTCGGCGGTGAGCAGACCGGGTACGCCGGCCGCGACGATCACGATGTCGGCCGCCCGGGTGTGCGCGGCCAGGTCGAGGGTGCCGGTGTGGCACAGGGTCACGGTCGCGTTCTCGCTGCGCCGGGTCAGCAGCAGCCCGAGCGGCCGGCCGACGGTGTTGCCCCGCCCGACGACCGCCACCTCGGCGCCCCGCAGCGGTACGTCGTACCGGCGCAGCAGCTCGACGATTCCGCGCGGGGTGCACGGCAGCGGGGCGTCGTAGCCGAGCACCAGCCGGCCGAGGTTGACCGGGTGCAGCCCGTCGGCGTCCTTGTCCGGGGCGATCGACTCGAGCACCCGCTGGGTGTCGATCTGCCCGGGCAGCGGCAGCTGCACGATGTAGCCGTGGCACGCCGGGTCGGCGTTGAGCTCGGCCACCACCTCGTCGACCTGGTCCTGGGTGGCGTCGGCGGGCAGCTCGCGCCGGATCGAGGCGATGCCGACCTCGGCGCAGTCGCGGTGCTTGCCGTTGACGTACGCCTGCGAGCCGGGGTCCTCCCCGACCAGCACCGTGCCGAGCCCGGGGACGATGCCCCGCTCGGCGAGGGCCTTGACCCGCCCCCGCAACTCGTCCTTGATCGCCGCCGCGGTGGCCTTGCCGTCCAGAAGGTTCGCCGTCACGTCCGGATCGTCTCACGCGGCCGGCGCCGACCCGGCGAACCCCCCAAGATCCCGCCCACCAGGAAGCCACGCCGGCGCGGACGGCGCGGGCGGCGCACTGATCAAGGTGATACAACGCGATCGAGCAGCCCACGGCGGGCGTCGGTGGGCCGCCCCGGCGGTTGCGGGGCGGCCCACCGGCCTCCGGACGCTCCGATGGTGCGTCAACCGGCCGCTACCCCACGCTTCTCGTGACGTGGCGGTGTGTGTGGTGATCGTTAGTTGTTCCGCGGTTGTCCGTACGGCGTGTCGAACTGCTGGGCAGCAGACGATCACGGGTGCCCTGACGGTTTGCCGAGGAAGGACCCCAAAGTCACCGCCCACTACCACCCGCATCAGCTCACCACTGATGAACCGACCCCGCCATGCTCACAGTCAGTGGAAGAAGTGGCGGGTGCCGGTCAGGTAGAGGGTCACGCCGGCCGCCTGCGCCGCCGCGATCACCTCCTCGTCGCGTAGCGATCCGCCGGGCTGCACGACCGCGCGGACCCCGGCGTCGAGCAGCACCTGCAGGCCGTCGGGGAACGGGAAGAACGCGTCGGAGGCGGCGACCGCCCCGCGCGCCCGCTCGGCACCGGCGCGCGACACCGCCAGGTGCGCGGCGTCGACCCGGTTGACCTGGCCCATCCCGACCCCGACGGTCGCCCCGTCGGCGGCCAGCAGGATCGCGTTGGACTTGACCGCGCGCACCGCCCGCCAGGCGAACGCCAGGTCCCGCAGTACGTCGTCGGCGGCGGCCTCGCCCGCGACCAGCCGCCAGGTGGCCGGGTCGTCGCCGGGAGCGTCCACCCGGTCGGCCGTCTGGGTCAGCACTCCCCCGCTGACCTGCCGCCACTCGACCGGCGCCGGCCGCCAGGCGGGCGCCTTCAGCAGGCGGATGTTCTTCTTGCCGGACAGCACCTCGACCGCGCCGTCCTCGTAGGCCGGGGCCACCACGACCTCGGTGAAGATCTCGGCGACCTGCTTGGCCAGCTCGACGGTGACCGGCGCGTTGACCGCGATGACGCCGCCGAACGCCGACACCGGGTCACAGGCGTGCGCCTTTCGGTGCGCCTCGGCGACATCGGCACCGACCGCGATCCCGCACGGGTTGGCGTGCTTGATGATCGCCACCGTGGGCTCGGTGAAGTCGTGGGCGGCCCGCCACGCCGCGTCGGCGTCGACGTAGTTGTTGTAGGACATCTCCTTGCCGTGCAACTGCTCGGCCTGGGCGAGTCCGGCGGGGGCGTCCGGGTCGAGGTAGAGCGCGGCCTGCTGGTGCGGGTTCTCGCCGTACCGCAGCGTGGCCGAGCGGCGCAGTGCCAGGCCGGCGAAGCGCGGCGCCCACTCCTCGTCGGGGGCCAGCACCCGGGCGCACCAGGCGGCGACGGCGACGTCGTATTCCGCGATGTCGGCGAAGGCCCGTGCGGCGAGCAGCCGGCGCTGGGCGAGGGTGAAACCACCGTCGGACAGGGCGGCGAAGAGCATCGGGTACGCCGTCACCGACGTCACGACCGCCACGGACGGGTGATTCTTGGCGGCGGCCCGGACCATCGCCGGCCCACCGATGTCGATCTGCTCGACGCAGCCGTCGACGTCGGCGCCGGACGCCACCGTCTCCTGGAACGGGTAGAGGTTGGAGACCAGCAGGTCGAACGGCGCGATCCCCAGCTCGGCGAGCTGATCGGCGTGCGACTCCAGCCGCAGGTCGGCGAGCAGGCCGGCGTGCACCCGCGGGTGCAGGGTCTTGACCCGCCCGTCGAGGCACTCCGGGAAGCCGGTCAGCTCCTCCACCCGGGTCACCGGGACACCGGCGCCCTCGATGGTCGACGCGGTCGAACCGGTGGAGACGATCTCGACCCCGGCCGCGTGCAGCGCCTGGGCCAGCTCGGTCAGCCCGGTCTTGTCGTACACGCTGACCAGCGCCCGCTTGATCGGGCGGCGGCCGTCCGGCGCGGCGTTCATGGAATCGTGACCTTTCTTCCGGTGATGGTCCAGCCCTCGCGGACCAGCCGGCCGACGCTGTCGACGAGCTGCCGCCGCTCGGCTTCCTTGATCCGTTCGGTGAGGGTTTCCTCGACGTCGTCGGGCAGCACCGGCACCGCGACCTGGGCGATGATCGGCCCGGTGTCGACCCCGGCGTCGACGAAGAACAGCGTCGCGCCGGCCAGCTTCACGCCGTAGGCGAGCGCGTCGCGGGGGCCGTGGATGCCCGGGAACGCGGGCAGCAGCGAGTTGTGGGTGTTGAGGTAGCGGTCGCCGAAGGAGGCGAGGAAATCGGTGCCGACCAGCTTCAGGAAGCCCGCCGAGATCACCAGGTCGGGCTTGTGCTCGGCGACCTGTGCGGTGAGCGCCCGGTCCCAGTCGGCGCGGTCGGCGTGGTCGCGGACCCGCTCGACGAAGGTCGGGACCCCGGCGGCGGCCGCCCGGTCGAGCCCGGCGATCCCGTCCCGGTCCGCGCCGACGGCCACGACCCGGGCCCCGTACGCGGGATCGGCGCACGCGTCGAGCAGGGCCTGGAGGTTGCTTCCGGATCCGGAGACGAGGACGACGAGGCGGGCGGCTGGCGCGCGGTCGGTCACGCAGAGCACCCTACCGGCCAGGTCACGACGACCTTTTCGCGCCCCGCGCGCCCGGCCGGCGGGCACCGCACCGGCGGAGCCGGGCTGCCGGACGGCTGATGCGAGGCGATGCACGGAGCTGCATGTCGCCTGATAGTTGGTGCCGAATTGTCGCCACGACCGGGTACGCTGCCGGACGCTCGGGCATCGATGTCCGACTCGACAGTGAATCGTCAAGGAGCAGGTTCCGTGGGCTACCCCTCGCACCCACCGCACCAGGTGGACAACAACATGACGATGTCCATCGTCTCGATCTTCCTGTTCTGGCCGCTGGCCATTCCGGCCATCATCAACGCCTCCAAGGTCAACCAACTGCTTCAGCAGGGCGACTTCATGGGCGCCCAGGCGGCGGCCGCGGAGTCCCGGAAGTGGTCGAAACTCGCCCTGATCGTCGGCATCTCGTGGTACGTGATCAGCATCATCTGCTGCGTCATCTACTTCGTGGTGATGGCGGGCTCGATAGCCTCTAGCACAGTCTGAGAAATAGTCCGCCGAACAAGGAGTGCCCATGCAGCCCGGCTATCCCGGCCAGGATCCGTACGGCAAGCAGCCGCAGGACCCGAATGCGCCGCAGTACCAGGACCCGTACGCGCAGCCGCAGCAGCCGTACGGCCAGCCCACCTCCGGCCAGCCCTACGGCCAGCCGACCTCGGGGCAGCCGGCCTACGGCCAGCCGGTGTCCGGTGACCCGTACGGCCAGCCGGTGTCCGGCAGCCCCTACGGCCAGCCGTCGTACCAGGACCCGTACGCCCAGCAGCAGCAGCCGACCTCGGGCCAGCCGTACGGTACCGCACCGGGCTACCCGGCGGCCTCCTACGGCGCGCCCGCGTCCTCGCAGAACAACACGCTCGGCCTGATCGGCATGATCGTCGGCATCGTGGCGTTGCCGCTGGCGTTCTGCTGCGGCCTGTTCAGCCTGCCGCTCGGCGTCGGCGCGATCGTGCTCGGCTTCCTCGGCAAGAACAAGGCCGACCAGGGGCAGGCCAGCAACCGTGGCCAGGCCATGGCCGCTCTGATCTGCGGTGCGTCGAGCATCGTCCTGGCGATCATCATGGTCATCGTCGGTCAGATGATCGATCTGGGTCCGAGCTTCACCTGATCGTCGCAGCACGTCGAGGGCGTTCCGGCCACCATGGCCGGGGCGCCCTTCGCCGTTGCGGGCCGGCGCCGCTCAGTTCCCGGTGAAAACCCGGGTGGCGGCCGCACCGACGACGGTGCCGACCGCGACGACCACGGTCGCGACCACGGCGACCTGCCACCCGACCGGCCCGACCTCGGCGAGCCGGCCGCCGCCCGCCGGGCCGCCGGAGACGGTGGCGGCGACACCGAGCACCAGTCCGGCGACCGGGCCGCCGATCGCCGCCGCGCCCAGCAGCCCCTTCCAGGACAGCGGCGTACGGTCCCGGGCGGCCGACCGCAGCCGCCGGCGGGCGAGCAGCCAGCCGGCGGCCATCCCGGCGAACACCGGCACGGTGAGCATCGCCGCGCCGAACCCGCCGACCGGCCCGTGCGGCAGGCCGGCGATCAGCGGGATGGCGGGCAGCGCCCCGACGGTGACCTCGGTGGTCCGCACGACCGTGTCGGTGCCGACCGCGAAGCCGGGACCGAGCAGGTAGGCGCTGGCCCAGATCGCCGCGTTGGGGGCGTACGCGACGCTGACGAGGGTGATGCCGGCCTGGCCGGTCACTCCGGCCCGGTAGGCCTGGATCATGCTGCTGGCGTCGCCGCCACCGGTCGCCACCGCCAGTCCGGCCGTACCGGCCCCGGCGCCGATCAGCAGCAGCGCCGCGACGACCCCGGTGCGGATGCCGTGTCGCAGGGGGCCGGGCAGGCGCCGGGCGACGACGCGCAGCGCCCCGGTGGTGCGCAGGGCGCCGACCAGGGCGGCGAGCGCCCCGAAGACGGCGAGGTTGGCGGCGGCCCGCAGCGGTGAGACGTGCAGTCCGTCGGTGCCGACGGCGAGCGCGGCGAGCGCCCCGATCAGTCCGTACGCGCAACCGATGACGACCGCGACGAGGAAGGCCTGCCGCGGTGAGCCGTGGTGCCGGGCGCCGATCGCCCGGCTGACGTGTACGCCGGCGCGGCTGACCCGCCACGCGGCCAGGGCGGCGAGCGCCATCGGCGCGAGGCCGAGCGGTCCGGCGCCGGTCTCCAGTGGCACCCCGTGGCCGAGCAGCCAGGCGGCGAGTCCGACCCGGGCGGCGCCGCCGAACGTGGCGGCGTCCTCGGCGAGCTGGGCGAGGCCCATGACGACGGCGACCGGCAGGTAGGAGACCAGCGCCGCCCAGAGCGTGGCGACGGCTGCGGCGACGGCGATGGGTGCCCGGCCGCCGCGACGCACGCCACCGGACCGCTGCGTGGGCAGGCGTACGGTCGGCCGGTTGCCGACGTCGATCGGCTCGGTGCGGCGGTTGCCGACGTCGATCGGCTCGGTCTGGCGGCTGCCCAGGTCGGCGGGAAACGGCTCCTCGGCCCCGTCGGCGCGAGAAGGCTGGTCAGGGGTGCTGGCTGCCATCAAGGCCCCACTTAAACACGCGAAAGGGTGTGGTGGTTCGCGACACCACCGTCGCCGACGCGTCAGTTCCCTGTAGCGGTGGACATTAAGCGCAAATCTCTCTACGCCCAGGTCACTCCACGAACGACGAACGGGGCCGACCGTGTCACACGGCCGGCCCCGTTACCGTACGTCACTCAGGCGCCGGTGATGATCTCGCGCATCAGTCGCGCGGTCTCGCTCGGCGTCTTGCCGACCCGCACCCCGGCCGCCTCCAGTGCCGCCTTCTTGGCGTCGGCGGTGCCGGACGAGCCGGAGATGATGGCGCCGGCGTGGCCCATCGTCTTTCCGGGCGGCGCGGTGAAGCCGGCGATGTAGCCGACCACCGGCTTGGTCACGTTGGCCTTGATGAAGTCGGCCGCCCGCTCCTCGGCGTCGCCACCGATCTCACCGATCATCACGATGGCGTCGGTGTCCGGGTCGTCCTGGAAGGCGGCGAGCGCGTCGATGTGGGTGGTGCCGATGATCGGGTCACCGCCGATGCCGACGCTGGTGGAGAAGCCGATGTCCCGCAGCTCGTACATGAGCTGGTAGGTCAGCGTGCCGCTCTTGCTGACCAGGCCGATCCGGCCGGCCGGGGTGATGTCGGCCGGGATGATGCCGGCGTTGGACTGGCCCGGCGAGGCGATGCCGGGGCAGTTCGGGCCGATGATGCGGGTCTTGTTGCCGGACGCCACGTTGTGCGCCCAGAACGCGGCGGTGTCGTGCACCGGCACGCCCTCGGTGATGACCACGGCGAGCGGGATCTCGGCGTCGATCGCCTCGACCACGGCCGCCTTGGTGAACTGCGGCGGCACGAAGATGACGGTGACGTCGGCCCCGGTCTCCTTGATCGCGTCGGCGACCCCGGCGAAGACCGGCAGGGACGTGCCGTCGAAGTCGACCGACTGGCCCGCCTTGCGCGGGTTGACGCCACCGACGATGTTGGTGCCGGCGGCCAGCATCCGACGGGTGTGCTTCGACCCCTCGGAGCCGGTCATCCCCTGGACGATGACCTTCGAGTCCTTGGTCAGCCAGATTGCCATCTCAGACCCCCGCACCGGCGAGCTCGGCGGCGCGCTCGGCCGCTCCATCCATGGTGTCCACCCGCTGCACGAGCGGGTTGGCGGCGGCGTCGAGGATCGCCCGGCCCGCCTCGGCGTTGTTGCCGTCGAGCCGTACGACCAGCGGCTTGGTCACGCTCTCGCCGCGCTGCTCCAGCAGGGCGAGCGCCTGGATGATGCCGTTGGCGACCTCGTCGCAGGCGGTGATGCCGCCGAAGACGTTCACGAAGACGCTCTTGACCGCCGGGTCGGACAGCACGATCTCGAGCCCGTTGGCCATGACCGCGGCGCTGGCGCCGCCGCCGATGTCGAGGAAGTTGGCCGGCTTGACCCCGCCGTGCTTCTCCCCGGCGTACGCGACCACGTCGAGCGTGGACATGACCAGGCCCGCGCCGTTGCCGATGATGCCGACCTCGCCGTCGAGCTTGACGTAGTTGAGGTCCTTCTCCTTGGCCCGCTGCTCCAGCGGGTCGACGCTGCCCTGGTCGACCAGTGCCTCGTGGTCGGGGTGGCGGAAGGCGGCGTTCTCGTCGAGCGTCACCTTCGCGTCGAGGCAGAGCACGTTGCCCTCGGACGTACGGGCCAGCGGGTTGACCTCCACCAGCGTGGCGTCCTCGGCGACGAACGCCTGCCACAGCTTGACCGCGATGTCGGTCACCTGGTCGGCGACCTCGGCCGGGAACCCACCCTTGGCGACGATCTCGCGGGCCAGCGCCTCGTCGACACCACGGTTGGCGTCGATGGCGACCTTGGCCACCCGCTCCGGGGTCTCCTCGGCGACCTGCTCGATGTCCATGCCGCCAGCGACGCTGGCGATGCACAGGAACGTACGGTTCGACCGGTCGAGCAGGTAGGAGAGGTAGAACTCCTGCTCGATGTCCGCCGTCACGGTCAGCATGACCTTGTGGACCGTGTGGCCCTTGATGTCCATGCCGAGGATGTCGGTGGCCCGGGCCACCGCGTCCCCGGCGTCGTCGGCGAGCTTGACGCCCCCGGCCTTGCCTCGGCCACCGACCTTAACCTGGGCCTTGACGACCACCCGGCCACCGAGGCGCTCGGCGATCGCCCGAGCCTCGTCCGGGGTCGTCGCGACGCCGCCGGCCAGCACGGGCAGCCCGTGCCGGTCGAACAGTTCGCGCCCCTGGTACTCGTACAGGTCCACGTTTACGCGTCCCGTCCTAGTCCGCGCGGCGCGCCGTCGCGCCGTCGCCAGCGTGAAATTGGTTGACGCCTGCCGGTCCCGCATCGACAGGCCATTTGGGGCAGCCTAACGACGGGCACACTGCTGGCAACCGAGCGGGCGCGCGGTGTGCTCAAATGCACACGCCCTGCCGCGGGTACCACCCGTCGCGGGCGGATCGGGCGTACGGCGACCGGAAGATCAGCGGATGAACGTACGACCGGCCGAGAAGTGGACGATGGCGCCCATGATCTCCCGCTCGGGACGGTCGGCGAAGGCCAGCGGCGCCGTGAGGCCCGTACCGAACACCAACTGCTGCATGCTGGAGTCCACCGCGGTGAAGGCGCCGAGGTTGCCGCCCGTACGCGGATCGCGTGGCTTGACGCAGACGTTCTTGTCGAAGGCCCACCGGCGGGTGTAGATCTGCTCGATCGCCTCCCACGGCAGCCACACCGCCTGTCCCCGCGTGGGTCGGGTCTTGATCCACAGGCCGGCCGGACCGACCGCGAGCACCGGTCCGCCGGAGACCAGCAGGTAGACCTGTAGCCCGAAGAGCAGCCCCATGAACACCGCCAGCGCCCCGAGGACGCCGAGGATCGGCAGCACGCTCTCCCCGTTGGTGGACGCCACCAGCCCGAGCGAGCACGCCGGTGCGGCCAGCACGAAGAGGGTGAGCAGGCCGAACTGGAGAATCCGCTTGCCCGCGCTGGCCCGGACGATGAACGGCTGGTCCTCCGGGATCCGCTTGGTGACCGGCACGGGCGGGGGCGGCGGCCACCCCCCGGGCGGGGGCCCGGCCGGGGCGGGCTGCCAGCCGGCGGGCGGCACCGGAGGCTGCTGCGGCGGCATGGTCACGGCGACTCCAGACCTTGGTCTTCGGGGGCGTCAGGCTCGGCGGACCGATCATGACGAGGCCCCATCATGCCATCGCCGGAAAAGTTCTCCGTGACGCGCGTAACCCCGCCGACCGGGCGTCGTTGAGTCTGATGTCGGAGCGCGCTGGAGCGGCCCGGCGGATACGGCCGATGCCCTGTCGGTCGAGGGGTGGCGGCGGGGCATCGCGCATAGAGGGGCCGGACGTGTGAGGGGTGCGTCCGGCCCCTCCCTCCATTTGCGCACCGGGCCTCGCGCCCCGGCCTCGCGGAGCTGTCGCGGTAGGGATCAGCCGACGGGTTCGGTCACGTTGTCGCGTACCCAGTCGACGATCGACCCGGTGGTCGCCCCGGGCGTGAAGATCTTCGCGACGCCCAGCTGTTCGAGTTCCGGTATGTCGGCCTCGGGGATGATGCCGCCGCCGAACACCACCATGTCGGTGACCTCGCGCTCGGCGAGAAGTTCGAGGACCCGCCGGAAGAGAGTCATGTGCGCGCCGGACAGGACGGAGAGGCCGATCGCGTCGGCGTCCTCCTGGATCGCGGTCTCGACGATCTGCTCGGGCGTCTGGTGCAGCCCGGTGTAGATGACCTCCATGCCCGCGTCGCGCAGGGCACGGGCGACCACCTTGGCGCCACGGTCGTGGCCGTCCAGGCCCGGCTTGGCGACGACGACCCGAGTTCGAGAGCTCATCAGCGCAACACCTCTCCAGGGCACCGGAAAACCACCTGAACGAACGGTAACCCCCACGGCCCCGACCGGGGAACCGGGTCCGACAGACCGGCCGCGCCCCGCCGACCGGAGCGCGGCCACGCTCCTGGAAACCCCCTACGGGGGCGGCAATTCATTATTGGAGTTGAATCGCTCACATATACGATACGTAATCATCAATAACACCGAACGCTACTAACGAGCGGGCCTACAAAAGGTTACGAATTCAGGCATTCCATGGCGCACGGTGACAGTTTCGCGTCGCCAATTTGGCGGTGCGGCTTGTGAGGTGCCTAGGGGTTGGTTACCGTGTCCCACGGTTGTCATCCGGTTCTCGCCGGCCGACGACGCGGCCACCAAGCTTTCACCCCCGGTTCACCGATGCCGGTGACGGCCGCCTTTGTTGCCCGACCACGGAGGGTGTGCGTGCGCCAGCGCCTGTCGTCTGAGCCGGACCGATATCGCGGTCGTCGACGCGTACCCACCCCCCCTCGCAGCCGCTACGCGGCGGTCGTCGCCACCGCCTTCGTCGGGGCCGGCGTCGTCGCCCTCGGCGCCGGGGCGAGCCTGCCGGACGCGAAGTCGGTCAGCCCGACCGTCCTCGCAGACCTGGAGGCAGCCTCTCTCACCAGCGAGCAGGCCGCCGAACGGGCCGAGGACGCCGAGCGCGCCTCCCGTGACGACCGGGGCGGCCTGGAGACCTCGATGGAGGACCAGGCCGAGGTCTGGCGGCTGCCGCTGCACGGCTACACCTTCACCACCCCGTACGGGATGCGGTGGGACAAGCTGCACGCCGGCGTCGACCTCGCCGCCGAAGAGGGCACGCCCTACCACGCGATCCGGGACGGCAAGGTCAAGCTGGCCCGCTACTACGGCGGCTACGGGAACGCGGTCATCCTCGACCACGGCGACGGCACCGAGTCGATCTACGCGCACTCGTCGCAACTGCTGGTCCAGGAGGGGCAGCAGGTGAAGGCCGGCGACAAGCTCGGGCTGGTCGGCAGCACGGGCCACTCGTTCGGATCGCACCTACATCTCGAGGTGCATGTCAACGGGACGCCGAAAGACCCGATCCCCTATCTGCGGGATCGCGGAGTGGACATCAAGCTACAAGTCGAAGCAATCTATACCGGCGTAGTCGCCTCCTGACCCTACGCACTGTCCGATTAACCGCCCACTCCGACAAGGATGGGCGGTTTTTTCATGATCACTCTGCGTGAAAGTTCCCTACGCCACACAGGCTCGAGTGACGGACGTCACGCATCGAGGAGCCGCACGTACCAGGAAGTAATACCGCATAAACGGGCATAGCCTGCCGCTCCGGATGCCCACCGACGGCCCCGCTGCCCGATCCCCGCCCTACCCCCTGCCCAGCCCGCCCGCCGGCCAAACCAACATTTCCGGGTCCGCACCACAAGACCACGGAGGTTCCCGCCGTGTCGGAGAGCACCCCCCCAGACAGCAACGCCGGCGACCGCCCCGCCTCCCGGGGGGCTCGCCACCGCCGCCGGAACGGCCGCCGGCTGCCCGGCGCCGGTGACCTGCTCGACAGCGGTCGCAACCTGCTGAAGGGCCGGCGCCCGGTCGTCGCCCTCGCCGCCACCGCCGTCCTCGGCATCGGCCTCGCCGGGGTCGCCGCGGCCGCCACCGGCGGTACGGACACCCCGGCCGCCACGCCGGTCGCCACCGACGCCGGCGACCGCGAACGTGCCGCCGAGCGGGCCGACCGGTCCGCGCGCGAGGCGCCCGCCCCGACGACGGCGCCGGCGCAGGCCGGCAGCCCGCCGGCGGAGGCCCCGAAGCCGCAGGCCACGCCAGCCGAGGAACAGCCGGAACCGAGCAGTTCGGCGCCGGCGCCGGAGCGGACGACGGCGACCCCGGAGCGGGCCGCGGCGCCGGCTCCCACCACCCCGGCGGCGCCGAAGGCCGACTGGGTCAACCCGATGCCGGGCGCCGCCACCACCTCCTGCTACGGGCAGCGGTGGGGCGCCCTGCACGCCGGCATCGACCTCGCCGAGCCGGCGAACACCCCGATCCGCGCCGCCGGGGCCGGCACCGTCACCATCGTCGGCTGGGCCTACGCCGGCTACGGCATCTCGGTGGTCATCGACCACGGCGACAACGTATTCACGCACTACGCCCACCAGAACCGCACCGCGGTCGAGGTCGGCCAACGGGTCAGCGCCGGTCAGGTCATCGGCTACGAGGGATCGACCGGCGACTCGACCGGCCCGCACCTGCACTTCGAGGTGCACCTGGGCATGTGGAACCAGGTGGACCCGGGCCCGTGGATGCGGCAGC
Organism: Polymorphospora sp. NPDC050346; assembly: GCF_040655695.1. Taxonomy (NCBI): domain Bacteria; kingdom Bacillati; phylum Actinomycetota; class Actinomycetes; order Micromonosporales; family Micromonosporaceae; genus Polymorphospora; species Polymorphospora sp. NPDC050346. The sequence continues at coordinate 325,609 of NZ_JBFAKM010000002.1, forward strand.
GCGGCGTCGACCTCGGCTGCTGAGCCGCGAGCCACCCGCCGGGCCACGGCGCGGCGCGGCCGGCCACGACGAAGGGCCCGGTCCGGTGATCACCGGACCGGGTCCGACCCATCCTGCACGCCGGCCGGGTGCGATCCCGCCCGGCACCAGTCAGAGCTTCTCGATCGGCGCGTGCCGCAGGACCAGCCACATCTTCTGGTCACCGAAGTCGATCTGGGCCCGGGCGCCCGGCCCGTGCCCCTCCACCGCGAGCACCCGGCCCAGCCCGTACCGCTGATGGTTGACCCGGTCACCGGCCGCCACCTTCGGCGCGCTCGGCAGCTCGCTCGCGGTCGCCAGCCGGCTGCCGTCGATCCCGAGCCGGGCGGCGAGCTGCGCCGCCCGCGGCGTACCGCCGGCGAAGCCGCCACCGCGCGCGGCGCCGCCGCGGTCCGCGCCGCCGGACCGCCCACCCACGCCGCCGCCCGTGCCGGACCACGAGGTGTACGACCCCTCGGTGCGCTCCCAGCGCACCAGCTCGGCCGGCAACTCCTCCAGGAAACGCGACGCCGGGTTGTAGGCCGGCTGCCCCCACGCCGACCGGGTGACCGCCCGCGACAGGTAGAGGCGTTGCCGGGCCCGGGTGATGCCCACGTAGGCGAGCCGGCGCTCCTCCTCCAGCTCCCGGGTGTCGCCGAGGGCCCGCAGGTGTGGGAAGACCCCGTCTTCCAGCCCGCTGAGGAAGACCACCGGAAACTCCAGGCCCTTCGCGGTGTGCAGGGTCATCAGCGTGACGACGCCCTGGTGCTCGGGATCGTCCGACGGCACCTGGTCGGCGTCGGCGACCAGCGCCACCTGCTCCAGGAAACCGGCGAGGGTGGCACCCGGCCCGTCCTCGGTCTGTGCCTCGACCCGCTCGGTGAACTCGCGGGCAACGCTGACCAACTCCTGGAGGTTCTCCACCCGGCCGGCGTCCTGCGGGTCGAGGCTCTCCTCCAGCTCGGTCAGATAGCCCGAGCGGAGCAGCACCGCCTCCAGCACCTCTTCGGGCGGGGCGGTCGTGGCCAGCTCGCGCATGTCGTCGAGCAGCCGTACGAAGTCGGCGATGGAGTTGGCGGCCCGGGTGGAGATCCCGGGCGCGTCGCCGGCCCGGCGCAGCGCGGCGCCGAAGGAGACGCGGTCGCGCGCCGAGAGCGCCTCGACGCACGCCTCGGCGCGGTCACCGATCCCCCGGCGCGGGGTGTTGAGGATGCGCCGGATGCTGACCGTGTCGTCGTCGTTGACCACCGCCCGCAGGTAGGCCAGCGCGTCGCGGACCTCCTTGCGCTCGTAGAACCGGACGCCGCCGACCACCTTGTAGGGCAGGCCGACCCGGATGAACACCTCTTCGAAGACCCGGGACTGGGCGTTGGTGCGGTAGAAGACGGCGACGTCGCCCGGGCGGGCCTTACCGTCGTCGCACAGCCGGTCGATCTCGCGGGCCACCCAGTCGGCCTCGGCGTGCTCGGTGTCGGCGACGTAGCCGACGATCCGCTCGCCCGGCCCCTCGTCGCTCCACAGCCGCTTGGGCTTACGGGACGAGTTGTTGTCGATGACCGCGTTGGCCGCGTTGAGGATCGTCTGGGTCGAGCGGTAGTTCTGCTCCAGCAGGATGGTGCGCGCGTCGGTGAAGTCCCGCTCGAACTCCAGGATGTTGCGGATCGTCGCACCCCGGAACGCGTAGATCGACTGGTCGGCGTCACCGACCACGCACAGCTCCGCGGGTGGCACCCCCTCGGTGCCCGACACCAGCTCCTTGACCAGGGTGTACTGGGCATGGTTGGTGTCCTGGTATTCGTCGACGAGCACGTGGCGGAAGCGACGACGGTAGGTCTCGGCGACGTGCGGGTGCGACTGGAGCAGGTGCACCGTGGTCATGATCAGGTCGTCGAAGTCGAGCGCGTGGGCTTCCTTGAGCCGCCGCTGGTAGAGCGTGTATGCCTCGGCCAGGGCCCGCTCGTTGGGGCCCTTGGCCCGTCCGGCGAACTCGTCGGGGTCGATCAGCTCGTTCTTGAGGTTGGACACCTGCGTCGCCAGCCCGCGCGCCGGGTAGCGCTTGGGGTCCAGGTCGAGTTCGCGGGCCACCATCTGCATCAGCCGGCGCGAGTCGTCGGCGTCGTAGATGGAGAAGGTCGACTTCAGCCCGGCGTGCTCGTGCTCGGCACGCAGGATCCGGACGCAGGCCGAGTGGAACGTCGACACCCACATCAACCGGGCGCGGCCGCCGACCAGGGCGGCGACCCGCTCCTTCATCTCGCCGGCGGCCTTGTTGGTGAAGGTGATCGCGATGATCTCGCCGGGGTGCACGTCGCGGGCGGCGAGCAGGTAGGCGATCCGGTTGGTCAGCACGCGGGTCTTGCCGGACCCGGCTCCGGCCACGATGAGCAGCGGTGCACCCGAATGGGTCACCGCGTCACGCTGGGGCCCGTTGAGGCCGGCCAGCAGCGCCTCCGGGTCGTGCCCCGGACGCTGCCGGTGGGCCGCGGACCGGCCCTGGGCCGACGGCGTGCCTGGGGCCGGTGGCGTGTCCTGGGCCGATGGGGAGTTCTGGCCCGATGGGGAGTTCTGGGCCGATTGAGAGTTCTGGGCCGGCGGGATTTCGAAGAGAGCATGCATCGCAGAGCGAGTCTATGCCCGCGGTCCGACATCCCTGCCCCGTGCACGCCGACGAAACGAAACCTGTCACTTCCGGAATCCGGCGTCCGCCGTGGGCCCCGGCGAGGACCGTCCGGCACCCGCCGCCGCGGTCCCACCAGATGGTCGGTTTGGGTTGCGTACTCCGCGCTGAGGTGGGCATACTTCTCAGCGTGATCCAGCAGGCTGGCTTCTACTTTTACTACGGCTCCGGGAGTCCGGCAGCCGTGGGTCACGCCTGATCGAAGACCTACGAAACGCCCCGGGCTCGCGGAGTCCCGGGGCGTTTCGCTTCGGGATTACGACACCCGGGACCTCACCGCTCAGGGAGCACCCGATGACGACGAACCTCGCCACGCAGCCCGAGAAGCCGGGCGGCGACCAGACCGGCACCAACTCCCCCGCCGCCGCCGACCAGATCAGAGAACTGCGCGACCGGATCAACGAGATCGACGCCGAGTTCATCGCGCTGTGGCAGGAACGGGCTGCCCTGTCCCAACAGATCGGCGCGACCCGGATGGCGTCGGGCGGCACCCGCCTGGTGCTGTCGCGCGAGCGGGAGATCCTGGAACGGTTCCGGGAGGCGCTGGGCGAGGACGGCACCCAGCTCGCCCTGCTGATCCTGCGCGCCGGTCGCGGCCGGCTCTGAGCGGTCCCTCGCCCCGTTCCGAACGGGCCGCCGGGCGATCCGCGGCCAGCCGCCGGCCGGTCAGACGCCGGGTACGGCCGACGGAAACCGCTCGGGGGAGCCGGCCAGTGGCCGACTCCCCCGGATACGCGCGTTCCCGTCAGGTCAGCTCGCCGGACTCCGGGAAGTGGCAGGCCGCCAGCGACCCGCTCGGCTTCACGCTCAGCGGCGGCTCTTCGGTGGCACAGATGTCCTGCGCCTTCCAGCACCGGGTGCGGAACCGGCAGCCGGACGGCGGGTTGAGCGGCGTCGGCACGTCGCCCTCCAGCCGGATACGGCCCCCGGTGCCGAACTTCGTCACGTCCGGCACCGCGGACAGCAGGGCCCGGGTGTACGGGTGCGACGGCCGCTCGTAGATCTGCTCACGGTCGCCGAGTTCGACCAGCTTGCCGAGGTACATGACCCCGATCCGCTGGCTGAAGTGCCGGACCACGGCCAGGTCGTGCGCGATGAACACGAACGCCAGCCCGAGTTCGCGCTGGAGTTCACGCAGCAGGTTGATGACCTGGGCCTGGATCGACACGTCGAGCGCGGACACCGGCTCGTCGGCGATGATGATCTTCGGCTTGAGGGCAAGCGCCCGGGCGATACCGATCCGCTGGCGCTGGCCGCCGGAGAACTCGTGCGGGTAGCGGTTGAAGTGCTCGGGGTTCAGACCCACCAGTTCGAGCAGCTCCTGGACCCGCTTCTTCACCCCGCCCGGCGGGTTGATCCCGTTGACCTCGAGGGGCATCGAGATGATGTTGCCGACCGTGTGCCGCGGGTTCAGCGAGGCGTACGGGTCCTGGAAGATGATCTGCATGTCCTGGCGCAGGGCCCGAAGACCGCCGCGCTTGGCGTGGGTGATGTCCTTGCCCTCGAAGACGATGCTGCCCGAGGTCGGCTCCAGCAGGCGTACGAGCATGCGGCCGGTGGTGGTCTTGCCACAGCCGGACTCGCCGACGAGCCCGAGGGTCTCGCCGGGGGCGACCGAGAAGCTCACCCCGTCGACGGCGCGTACGTACTCCTTGCGGCTGATGAGCCCGCCGCGCACCGGGAAGTGTTTGGTGAGGTCCTTGACCACGAGCAGTGGCTCGCGGTCGGACTGCTTCTCCCCGGCTGGCTCGTCGGCCGGCTTCTTGACCAGTGTCGTGTCGCTCACTGCGCCACCCCCGCGGACGGTGCGATGTCTTCGGCGTAGTACCGCTTCCGGTCGGCTTCGGACAGGTGGCAGGCCACCAGGTGACCGCGCTCCTGAACCTGGCGCAGCTCCGGCACCTCGGTGAAGGAGCGGTCGCCGTTGCGTCCGGCGTACCGGCACCGGGGGTTGAACGCGCACCCGGACGGCAGGTTGATCAACGACGGCGGGTTGCCCTTGATCGGCACCAGTTCCGCGTCGGCGTCGCCGTGCAGGGACGGCACGCTGGCGAGCAGACCCCAGGTGTACGGGTGCTGCGGCCGGCGGAGGACCTGCTCGGTGCTCCCGAACTCGACCGCCCGGCCGCCGTACATCACGAGGACGTCGTCGGCGACCTGGGCGACCACACCGAGGTCATGAGTGATCATGATGATCGCGGAGTTGAACTCCTTCTGCAGGTCCTCGAGCAGGTCGAGGATCTGCGCCTGCACGGTCACGTCGAGCGCGGTGGTCGGCTCGTCGGCGATCAGCAGGTCGGGGTCGTTGACCAGGGCCATCGCGATCATCGCCCGCTGGCGCATGCCGCCGGAGAACTCGTGCGGGTAGGAGTTGGCCCGCTTCTGTGGCTGCGGGATGCCGACCCGGTCGAGCATCTCGACGGCCCGCTTGTTGGCCTCGGACTTCGACGCCGACGGGTGGTGCACCTTGTACGCCTCGGCGATCTGCCGCCCCACCTTGTAATAGGGATGCAGAGCCGACAGCGGATCCTGGAAGATCATGGCCATGTCCCGGCCACGCAGCCGCCGCACCTGCTCCTCGGCCATCCCGACGACGTTGCGGCCGCCCACCTCGATCTCGCCCGAGATCCTGGTGCGCTTGGCGTTGTGCAGGCCGAGAATGGACAGGCTGGTGACCGACTTGCCGGAGCCGGACTCCCCGACGATGCCGAGGGTGCGGCCGCGCTCCACCGAGAACGAGACACCGTCGACCGCGCGGACCACGCCGTCCTCGGTGTTGAACTGCACCTTCAGGTCCTTGACCTGGAGGTACGGGCCCTTCGCCGCCTCGGTCGCGGCGGTGTTACCGGAGGCCAAAGTACTCATAGCTGCTCCCCCTGGCCTCAGCCGAGCCGGACACGCGGGTCGATGACGGCGTACAGCACGTCGACGATGATGTTCATCGTCACGATGAAGAAGGCCGCGATGAGCACCGTGGCCATCACCACCGGAAGGTTGAGCTCGCCGACCGCCTCGACCGCCGCCCGGCCGATGCCGTTCAGGCTGAAGACCGACTCGGTGATGAGCACACCGCCGAGCTGGACACCGAGGTCCAGGCCGGCGATCGTCACGATCGGGGTGATGGCGGCGCGCAGCGCGTGCCGGCCGTTGACGGTGCGGTTCGGCAGCCCCTTGGCCCGGGCGGTACGGACGAAGTCCTCCGACAGCGTCTCCACCATCTGGGCCCGGGAGAACCGGGCGTAGCCTGCCGAGTTGATCAGGCCCAGGGTGATCCACGGCAGCAGCAGACCACTCGCCCAGGCTATTGGATCCTGGGTTATCGGGGTATATGACGGGTTCGGTAGCCAGCCCAGGGTGTAGACCAGGACCAGCAACAACAGGAACCCGAGGGTGTAGACCTGGGTCGAGGCGAAGCCGAGCGAGAGTGCGATGGCGCCCCGGTCGAACAAGGTGCCTTTTCGCAGCGCGGAGATCATCCCCAGTCCGACGCCGACGGTCAGGTAGATGACCATCGCTCCACCGACGACGCTCGCCGTCACCGGGAAGGCGCGCTTCATCATGTCGGTGACCGGCTCGCGACCACGGAACGAGTAGCCGAGGCACGGTGCGGGACACTCGCGGACGGTGGTGGCGTCGACGATGGTACGGCCGACGAAGACGCCCTTGACGAAGTCCGCGTACTGCTGGTGGGCCGGACGGTCGAGCCCGAGGCTCTCGTTGACCTGCGCGATCCGCTCCGGGGAGCAGTTCTTGCCGCACATGACGTACGCCGGGCTCGACGGCACCATGAAGAAGAGCGCGAAGCCGACGATCGAGACCAGGATCAACGTCATCGCTCCCAGGAGCAGACGCTTTATCAGGAAACGGAGCATTTAATCAGCACTTTCGGCCGGTCACCGGGTCATCGGTGACGAGCGGCGGGATGGCCGGGGTCCGGCCATCCCGCCGTCGCTGTTACTTACTTACGGCTTGACGAAGATGGTGTTGAGCGTCAGGTGACCGAACGAGTCACTGAGGAACGTCCCGCCGATCTTCGAGCCGAACAGCTCGTAGTTGCCGATGTACCAGAGCGGCACGACCGGGGCGTGCTCCCGCATGATCTTCTCGTCGAGAGCCTGCCAGGCACCCTCCGCCTCGGCGACGGGCAGCGTCTGGATCCGGTCGATCTCGGTGTTGACGTCCTCGGCGTTGAAGTACGCCAGGTTGTTGTTACCGGTGTCGCGGATCGAACGGCCGTCGAACAGGGCCGGGAAGACCGTCGAGGCGCTCGGCCAGTCAGCACCCCAGCCGCCACGGATCAGGTCGAACTGGTTGCTCTTGGTGCCGACCGTGGCGTAGTAGGTCGCCGAGTCCAGCGGGTTCAGCACGATGTCGAAGCCCGCCTTGGCCAGCATCTCCTTGTACAGCGCGGCCCGGTTCTGGTGGACGGCGGTGTTCGGGAAGGCGTAGGTCAGCTTGACGGTCTGGCCGCCGAGCAGTTCCTTGGCCTTCTCGACGTCACCGGTCTGGCCACCGTCGTAGGCGTTGTAGTCCTTGTAGCCGGACAGGGTCGGCGACATCAGGGTGGCGCCGAAGGAGTGGATGCCACCGGTCTGCTTGATGAGCGCGTCCCGGTCCATCGCGTAGTTCAGCGCCTGGCGGACCTTGAGGTCGGTCACCCGCAGGTTGTTGATGTAGAGGTACTCGACGTACTGCGACGGGCCCTTGGCGACCCGCTCGGCAACCTCACCGGACTGGGTCTTCGGCAGGTTGGCCGCCGGGACGTTCGCCCACATGATCGCCGACTGGTCGTCCGGCGCGTTCGCGATGATCCGGTTGGACGCGGTCTCGGCGTTGGTGCCGAACTCGACCCGGATGCCGTCCGGGTAGGCGTTACGGATCGGGTCGGTGGCCGGGTCCCAGTGCGGGTTGCGGACCATGTTGATGAACTGGTCGTACTGGTGCTCCTGGATCATGTACGGACCCGAGGAGACCGGCTTGAGGTCGTAGTCGCCCTTGGTGTCCTTCGCCGCCGGGACCGGAGCGGTCGTCGGCATGGCCACCGCGTACGGGACCTCGCACCGCGCCTTGGCGAAGGTGAAGGTGATGGTGTTGCCCTCGACCGTGACGCCCGGAACCTGCGCGCCGGCCGACTGGAACGGGCCCTTGTAGGTGGTGTTGTACTCGGTGCTGTCGGCCAGCCACTGCTGGAGGTAGAGCGGGCCGTCGCCCCAGTCCGGGTCGAACGAGCGCGAGATGCCGTAGACCACGTCCTGCGCGGTGATCGGCGAGCCGTCCTCGAACTTGAGGCCGTCCTTCAGCGTGTACTTCCAGGTCTTGCAGTCGCTGTTGACGTCCTCACCGGCGTTGGTGGCGAGGTCGCCGACCAGCCGCAGCTTGCCGGTGCCGTCCTCCTTGTAGCCGGTCAGCGTCCGGGCGAACTGGGTCGCGAAGGACAGCGCGTCGGACACGTAGATCTTCTGCGGGTCCAGGTGCGCGAATTCGGACTCGTGGAGGATCTTGACGATGCCACCCTTGGTGGCGCCTTGAACCTCCTTCGCCGGGCCCTGCGACTCGGCGGGGTCGGTCGCGATGGTGCCGGTCTGAACTACAGCCTCTCCGTTGCCGTCCTCGGAATCGGTGGTCTCCGAGCAACCCGTGGCAACCAGAGCGACCGCCAGAACGCCGGCAGAGAGCGCTCCAAGCTTCCGTCGCACGTCTTTCTCCTTCCCTCCTGCCGTTCCGCACCTGGGCCACTCGGCCCGCCACGGCGGGAACGGAAGCATATTTTTAATCTTCTATGGGGGACCGCTCGGACCTACTTGTCCGACTTGGGGTCGAGCGCGTCACGCAACGAGTCGCCGAACAGGTTGAAGGCGAGCACGAGGAGGAACACCGTCAGCGCCGGCCACAGGAAGTAGGTCGGCATCGGCTCCAGGTATTCACGCGCCGCGTAGACCAGCCGGCCCAGGTCGGGCGTCGGCTCGATCACGCCGATGTTGAGGAACGACAGGGCGGCCTCGGCGGTGATGAAGGCGGGCAGCGCCAGTGAGAAGGTCACCAGGATCGGCGCCCAGATGTTGGGGAGCAACTGCCGGAAGAGGATGTGTGGGGTGCGCGCGCCGGCGGCGCGGGCCGCGTCGACGTACTCCCGCTCGCGCAGCGAGAGCACCTGGCCGCGGACCAGCCGGGCCGTCGACATCCACCCGAAGAGCGAGAAGACCCCGATAATCACCGCGATCCGGAACCACCCCGGCACTTCTTCGCCCGGCTCGTAGAAGTAGAGGTTGACGATCGGGATGACCGCGAGCGCGAAGATCAGGAACGGGAAGGCGAGCATGAAGTCGACGAGCCAGGTGATCGCCTGGTCGATCCAGCCACCGAAGTAGCCGGCGACGATGCCCATCACGATGCCGACCACGACGGTGATGACCGCTGCCACCGAGGCGATGAGCAGCGAGGTGCGCAGGCCGTAGACGAGCTGCATGAAGACGTCACGCCCGCTGCCGCCCTGGAGGCCCAGCCAGTGCTCGCTGGACATGCCGCCGGCGTAGCCGAGCGGGAAGCCCTGCCGGTTGAGCTTGTCGCTGTGGTTCTGGGTCGGGCTCACCCCGTAGAACATCTCGATGAGCGGCGCGGTAAGCGCGACAACCGCGAAGAAGACGACGAGCGAGAAGCTGAAGAGGGCCGTCTTGTCGCGCTTGAGCCGCAGCCAGGCGAGCTGCCCCGGCGACCGACCCACGATCCTCCGCTCTTCGGCGGTGGTCTTGGGCGCGTCGGTCGGGGAACCGACCTCCATCGCCGAGCCTGTCATCCCGTCACCGACGGGCTGCATGCCGGGCGGAGAGGTGGTGCTACTCATGGACCGGGGCCTCCTTTGCCGACGAAGGATCGCTTCGTCTGTTCGGCAAAAGCTAGCCCGCTGACAGCGACTTTCGGAATAGCCCAATGCATCGTTCAGATAACAGGTCAATCACTGGACGGCGGTCCAGTTGTAACAGTCAGTCGTTAACCAGTCGACGGGCACATACCCTACCGGACAGGCAGGTTTCGGGCGCACCCATATGGCTCGTATGATCGTTCCATGGGCTTTCCGGCGTCGGCGCCATCACTTTCCGACGTAAGTCGGGCACTTGCCGTATTCGCCCATCCGGACGATGTCGACTTCGGTTCTGCCGGCACGGTCGCCTCCTGGATCGACCAGGGTATCGACGTCAGTTATTTGTTGATCACGCGCGGAGATGCCGGCGGATACGACGACACACCCCGCCAGCGGATGCGTGAGATCCGTGAACAGGAACAACGGGCGGCGGCCGCCGCGGTCGGCGTCCGGCAGGTCGACTTCCTCGACGGGTACGCCGACGGGACGCTGACCCCGACCCTGGACCTGCGCCGCGACATCACCGCCGCGATCCGCCGCTTCCGTCCCGACCGGGTGCTCACCAGCTCACCGCTGCGCCGCTGGGAACGGCTCGCCGGCCCCAGCCACCCCGACCACCTCGCCGTCGGCGAGGCGACCACCTGCGCCATCTACCCCGACGCCCGCAACCGCTTCGCCTTTCCCGAACTGCTGGAGCGGGGACTGGAGCCCTGGGTGGTGCGGGAGGTCTGGTACGCCGGCGGGCCGGCGCCCGATCACGTCGTCGACATCACCGACATGTATCCGCGCAAGCTCGCCGCGATGCGGGCGCACGCCACCCAGACCGCGCACATGGACCTGGAAACCTGGTTGCGCGACGTGCTGACGACCGTGGCCGAGAACGCCGGGCTCCCCGCCGGGCGGCTGGCCGAGGCGTTCACGGTGTTGCGTACGGAGTGACCCCGGCGGTCAGCCCAGCCGGCGGTCGTCAGACAAGTCGACGGTCGGCGGCCCAGCGGGACAGCTCGTAACGGTTGGACATTTGCAGCTTGCGCAGCACGTTCGACACGTGCGTCTCCACCGTCTTGATCGAGATGAACAGCTCCTTGGCGATCTCCTTGTAGGCGTACCCACGGGCCAGCAGCCGCAGCACCTCCCGCTCACGGTTGGTGAGCTGGTCCAGCTCCGGGTCGGCGACCGGCGTGTCGGGCCGGGCGGCGAAGGCGTCGAGCACGAAACCGGCCAGCCGCGGGCTGAACACCGCGTCGCCGTCGGCCACCCGGCGGATCGCCGCGGCCAGGTCGTCCGGCGAGATGGTCTTGGTGACGTATCCCCGGGCACCGGCCCGGATCAGCCCGATCACGTCCTCGGCGGCATCGGAGACACTCAGGGCCAGGAACCGCACCTGCGGATGCGTACGCCGCAGCGCCTCCAGCACCGCCCGGCCGCCCCCGTCCGGCATGTGTACGTCGAGCAGCACCACGTCCGGCTCGGTGGCGGCGATCCGGCTGAGCGCCTCGGCCACCGTGCTCGCCTCGCCGATCACGTCGACGTGCGCGCCGAGTTCGGCGCGTACGCCGGCCCGGAACATCGCGTGGTCGTCGACGAGGAACACGCGCAGCCGCCGCTGGGTGTCGCCGCCGGCGCCCGCCCCGGCCTCCGCCTGCTGGTCGGTCATCTGCGCTACCTGTCCTTCCCTGACGACGAGCTGTCCCGTGCCGTCGGCATGATCAGCCTTACCTCGGTGCCCTCACCCGGCTCGCTGCGGATCTCGGCCCGCCCGCCGTGCCGCTTCATCCGCCCGATGATCGAGCCGCGTACCCCGTGCCGATGATCTTCCACCGTCGACAGGTCGAAGCCGGCGCCACGGTCGCGGACGAACACGCTCACCTGTTCGGGCTCCACCTCAGCGTAGAGCGACACGGTCTGCACCTTCGCGTGCCGGGCCGCGTTGACCAGCGCCTCGCGGGCCGCGGCGACCAGGGCCGCGACGTGTTCGTCGGTTTCCCGGTCACCGACCACCACCGCTTCGACGGTGATCGCGTAGGTGTCCTCGACCTCGGCCGCCGCCTGCTCCAGCGCGGCGGCGAACCGTTCGGTCGGCGAACCGGTCGGCTTGTAGAGCCAGTTGCGCAACGACCGCTCCTGGCCCCGGGCCAGCCGCTGGACCGTCTTGACGTCGCCGGCGTTGCGCTGGATCAGGGCCAGGGTGTGCAACACCTGGTCGTGGATCATGGCGGCGAGTTCGGCCTGTTCCTGCTCGCGGATGCGGCCCTCGCGCTCGGCGCGCAACTGGTTGAAGATCCGCCACAGGACCGGTGCCGCCACCACGGTGACGCCGGCCAGGCCGACCAGGGCGAAGATGATTCCGTTGAGTACGGCGTCGAAGCTCTCCTGCGGCGAGTAGACCGCGACGACGCCGATGATGCCGACCGCCACCAGCAGGCCGCCGCCGATGAAGCGCAGCACGAAGGCGCGCCGGTCGCTCTCCTCGACGACCGCGCCGAGCCACGGCACCGGCATGCCCTCGCTCCACTGCCGGCGGCGCTCCGGGGCGGACTGGTGCCAGATCACGCCGGCCCCCACGGCGACGATCGCCACCAGCCAGCCGGCGGTGCCGGCGACGCCGGTGGACCCGAAGACCATGAGCTGGATGATCATCACGCCGATGCCGATGGCGACGAACGGGAGCATCTGCATGAGGTCGCGGCGCGGCGGCGCCTGCGCGCCGTCGGGGCGTACCGGCACGACCGCCCAGAACGCGGCGTACAGCAGCAGGCCGAGCCCGCTCAGGCTGAGCAGCACGACGAAGGCGATCCGGACCGCGGTGACCGGGATGGCGAGGTGCTGGGCCACCCCCGAGGCCACTCCGGCGACCATGCGTTGGTCGCGGGAGCGGTAGAGGCGGGGCGGCTGGATCGCGGTGGTGATCGTCGGCTCCCTGCTCGGTGCCGGCGGGCGGTGCCGGCGGGACGTCGGCCGCCGAACTGCTGGTCGGCCGGCCCCGGACCGGCTGTCCGGGGGCTCTTCGATCGTCACACGCCGTGGTGTCCTCCGGCCACGGGGACGCCCCGGACATTCGGCCCCCGGATCTCAGGGTGCGTTCAGGGTCCGATCCTGACGACGGTCGGGTCGGTCGGGGGAAAGGATTCTCGTATGACCGATGAAGCTGCCGAGTCCCGCAGACCGGCAACGGCGGAGCCCGCCGGCCAGTCGCAGCACCCGCTGCCCGGCTCGGCACCTTCCGCCGCCGACAGCCCGCCCGTCGCCGCCGACACTCGCCCCGCCGCCGCGCCGGCCGGTGCGGAAACACCGGCCGCGCCACCACCGCCGGCCATGCCGGCGCCGAAGGCCATGCCGGCACCGGCACCGATGCCCGCCCCGCCGTCGATGCCGGCCGGCACACCACCGGCCGGACCGCCGCCCGCCGCCGGGCCGGCCGCTGGCACGCCCGCCGCCGGCCCGACGGCCGAGACGCCGGCCGCCGAGCCGTCACGGCCCACGGACCCGCCGCCGGCGCCGGCCGGGCCACCACCGTCCGGACCACCGCCCGGCGGACCCGGTGGGCCTCCCGGTGGCACCGGCGGCCCTCCCCCGGGTGGCACCGGCGGCCCACCGCCCGGTGGACCCGGTGGGTTTCCCCCGTGGGGGGCGGGGCCGACGCGCGGCGCCTTCGCCTCGCGGTACGGCCTGGTGCGCCCGCGCGACGGCCGCTACCTGGCCGGCGTGTGCGCCGCGATCGGCCGGGCCACGAACACCGACCCGATCCTGTGGCGGGTGCTGCTGGCCGTACTCGGGTTCTTCGGCGGTATCGGCATCCTGGTGTACGTCGCCGTCTGGCTGCTCACCCCGGCCGAGGGTGACAGCACGTCCCCGGTCGAGTCGATGCTCGGCCGCGGCCGGTCGAGCATGTCGCCGGTGACGGTGATCGTGCTCGGTGTCCTCGTCGCGGTGATGTTCGGCTTCATCGTCACCGACTCGTTCCGCGCCGTCATGCTCGGCACGGCGGTCCTCATCGGGGGTGCGCTGCTGCTCAACCGCAACAGCGCCGGACCGCCGCCGAACGGCCCGGGCGGCGGTGGGGCACCACCGCCGGCCGCCCCACCCGGGGGTGGCCCGGGTCCGGGCGTACCGCCGTACCCCGGCCCGGCCGCGGCGCCGTACCCCGGCCCGGCACCGGTGTTCCCGCCGGGTCCGGTGCCGCCGGCACCGGCCACCGGCGGCGTGCATGCCGCGTACCAGCCGGCGGGCCACCACACCCCGCCGGGCGCGGCGGCACCGCCGGACCTCACGAAGTCGCCGGTCGCGGCCGGTTCGCCCGACCTCACGAAATCCCGGACGGCGCCGCCGGCGCACCCGCCCACGGTCGGCTCCCCGTCGCCGTACGTCTCGGAGACGGCCCCGTCGCCGGCCGGGACCGACCGCACGGCGATGACCGCCGTACTGCCGCCGCTCTGGCCCGCCGGGCCGCCGGTGTCGGTGCCCCCGCCGCCGTTGGGACCCGGGGGCGGGTACCGGCCGCCGTTCGCCCCGCACGGCCCGTACGCCGGAGCCGGCCCGCTTCCGCCGGTGCCGCCCAAGCCGGTGAAACCACCGAAGCCGCCCAAGGAGCGGTCGCCGCTCGGCGCCGCCACCTTCTCGATGATCTTCGTACTGCTCGGCCTGCTGGCGCTGCTGCAGGTGGCCGGTGTGGTCTCGCCCGGCCCGTCCGCGTACTTCGCGGTGGTGCTGGCCACGATCGCGGTCGGCCTGCTGGTCGGTGCCTGGTTCGGACGGGCCCGGTGGCTGATCGCTCTCGGACTGGTCGCCGCCGCCGCACTCGGCTTCACCACGATGGTCGAGTCGTACAACGACGGCCGGCCGGACCAGGCCGTCGTCGTCTGGAGTCCGACCTCGCACGACGAACTGGCCACCCGCTACTCGAACACCTTCGGGGACGCCACCCTCGACCTGCGCTCGGTGGACTTCAGCGGACAGGACACCCGGATCACCGTCGACGTCGCCCTCGGAACGGTCACCGTACTCGTGCCGCCCCAGGTCGACGTGGTGGCCGTGACCAACATCGGCGCCGGCGACGCGCGGGTCTTCGGCCAGCGCTGGAGCGGTATCGACAGCAACAACCGCGAGGTACGCGATCTCGGCGCCGACGGCACCGGCGGCGGCGACCTGCGCCTGTACCTGAACGTCAAAGCCGGCGATGTGGAGGTTCGGCGATGAAGGCACACCGTACCGACGGGGTCTCACTGACCTTCGCACTGATCTTTCTCGGTCTGGCCGGCTGGTGGCTGCTCGCCCAGATCTTCCACCTCGCGCTGCCGACGGTGGGCTGGTTCCTGGCCAGCGGGCTGATCCTGCTCGGCGTGTTCGGTCTGATCGGCGCGCTGCGGTCGGGCCGCTCCGCGCCGGCCGGCGACGGGCCCGGCCCGGTCGCCCCGACCAGCGGCGGTGCCCCCGATCCGGTGAGCGGCGCGCCGTACGAGCCGGTCACCGGGCCGCCGGCCGACTCCGGGGACGCCCGCCGGCTGTGACGTGATCACGGCGGGGCCGCCTATGCTGGCCGATGGAGGTACCGCCGCCATCGGCCGGTCCGCGGCCCCGCTGACCGGATGCGGCACAGCCCGTCACGCGGCCCGAGCGGCACGCGTCCGATCCTGATCTGCGAGGAGCCCGCCCGACATGACCGAGTCCCCCGCCGTACGCGCGACCGGCCTGCGCGGCCCGGCCCGCATCGGCGAGCGCGCCGCCCGGACCCTGACCACCGAACTCGCCCGGCATCAGGCGCCGAAGACCGCGCTGCTGGTCGACGCGTCGCCCGACTCCGCCACCCTGGCCGCGGCGATCGACGCGCTGCTGCCCGGTGACGCGCTCACCCTGGTGCCCGCCGAGGCAGGTCAGGCCGCCGCGCTGCGGGAGCACGTCACGGAGCAGGGCCGGTGGGTCGCCGACCGGGTACGCGTGGTCGACTCGCTCGCCGAGGCCGACCCGGCCGACGTGGTGATGGTCGCCGAGCCCCTCGCCGGCACCGCCGAGGAGACCCGGACCGCGCTGGACGCGCTGACCAAGCACCTGACCGACGGCGCGGTGCTGTCGGTCGCCGTACCGGCGCTGCCCGGCGCGACGCCGGGCGCCGCCGCCGAACTCGACCGGCAGGGCGCGCTCTTCGGGGTCGGCACCGACCTGGTGCTGCGCAACCAACCGCCGGTACGGGTGTACCGGCTCCGGTTCACCGCGGCCGACCCGGCGACCGCCGACAAGCTGACGCCGGCCTACCGGCCGTCGAGCGTGCCGCTGACCCGGAGCATGCACATCGACTCCAACGGGGTCGCCGCGGCCGGGATCGCGCTGGGTCTGGCGGCCCTGTCCCGGGTGAGCCGGCCGAAGTCGAAGCTGTGGCTGGTGCCGGCGCTGGCCACCGTGCCGGTCGCGGCGTTCTTCCGGGACCCGGAGCGGGATGTGCCCGACGACGCGTCGGCGGTCGTGGCGGCCAGCGACGGCAAGGTGCTGTCGGTCGAACGGCTGCGTGACGAGCGCTTCGGCGACCAGGAGTTCCTGCGGGTCGCGGTGTTCCTGTCGGTGCTCGACGTGCACGTCAACCGGGCCCCGGTCGCCGGCAAGGTGGTCGACTACTTCGTCGCCGACGGCGGGTTCGCCGCCGCGATGAAGCCGGACGCCGAGCACAACGTCGCCGCCTACACGGTGCTCGATACCAGCCGGGGCACGGTGGTGGTGGCGCAGCGGACCGGCCTGATCGCCCGCCGGATCGTGCAGCGGGCGCCGGTCGGGTCGTTGCTGGCCCGCGGTGAGCGGTTCGGCCTGATCCGGTTCGGTTCGCGGACCGACGTCTACCTGCCGGCCGACGCCGCCGACCCGCACGTGGCCCCCGGCGACCGGGTGCTGGGCGGTTCGTCGGTCATCGCCCGCTGGCGCTGACCCGTACGACGTCGACGGCCGCCATCCCGTTCGGGGTGGCGGCCGTTTCGTACGTGGGTCAGGCGGCGCGCGAGATGCCCTGCGCGGCGCGGCGCTCGCGCAGCCAGAGCAGCGGACCGCTGATCAGGTATCCGGCGACGACGAGCGCGAACGTCAGCCGGGGGTTGACCAGGGCGCCGATGATCGGGGCGAGCCAGAGCCACGGCGGAAGCTTGATCAGGCGGGCCAGCTTGGCGTACGGGAAGCTGGACACCATCGCGACGGCCAGCACCGCGACCCCGGTCACCTGCACCCATCCGGGCGCCGGCAGGCCGATCAGCACCGTGACGGCGAGCACGGCGGCGGCCATCGTGGTCGGCACGCCGCAGAAGAACCGGCCGTCCTTCGGCGAGACGTTGAAGCGGGCCAGCCGGATCGCCGCGCAGGCGGCGACCAGCGCGCAGGCCACGGCGGCGGCAGTGGTCGAGACGGTGCCGGCCAGGGACGCGTAGACGACCACGGGCGCGGCCAGCCCGAACGAGCACATGTCGGCGAGCGAGTCCATCTGGGCGCCGAACGGGCTCGACACGCCGAACCGGCGGGCCAGCGCACCGTCGAGACCGTCGAACCCGACGCAGGCGATCAGGCAGAACGCGGCATTCTGGATCTCGCCCTGCATCGCCAGGAAGATCGCCATCAGGCCGAGGGTCAGGCTGGCCAGCGTGCAGGCGTTGACGACGAGGAACTTGACCTGGCGGGCTGTCGTCCGCTCCCCCGGCAGCAGCGGGATGGTCATGCCCTGGGCGTCGGCGTCGACCGCGCTGGACGGCCCGACGGCGGGACTGACCGGGACGGCGGCCGTGATCTCGGCGGCGGTCGGCGAGGTCGGCCCGAACGGGGCCGGGGCGCTCGGCACGTGGTCGGAACGCATCATCGCGGCACGGGCGGAGGAGTCGCCGCGCCGACCGACCCGTACGAGAAGCGCCTGGCGAGCGATTGTGCCGCCCCGACGCAGACGCCCTGCCCAGCGGCGGCCCGCGGGGCGCGGGCTGTCGGTCGTACGACGACGTCGCCAAGGGGTTCTCGGCACGTATCCCTCCAACACGGGATGGTCGATCCGCCGCCTCGGCGGCCACCCGATTTTGCGGCCTACACCATCGCACAGTGAGCGAAGATTCGCGATAGGTGTCTGCGGATCTTGTTTTGGGTGCACCGTACGGCGTTCAGACGATCGTGGCCGGGCTTTCGTTCCCGGTCGTGACCGCTGTCGCGC
Source organism: Polymorphospora sp. NPDC050346 (assembly GCF_040655695.1). Taxonomy (NCBI): domain Bacteria; kingdom Bacillati; phylum Actinomycetota; class Actinomycetes; order Micromonosporales; family Micromonosporaceae; genus Polymorphospora; species Polymorphospora sp. NPDC050346. Next base: position 343,324 of record NZ_JBFAKM010000002.1, read on the forward strand.
AGGTCGCCGCCGCACCGGCCGATGGACCGCCCGGTCGACGCCCTTCCACCACGGATCTTACCGGAAGCCGCCATACCGGTACTTTCGCTACCGGTCACGCTCCGTGGTCGACTGGTCGACGAGGAGCGGCAGCGCGGCGGCGGCGACATCGGTGAGGGGCAGACTGGCGGCCCGCGCCACGGGGAACCAGGCCGCGTCGGCCGTCGATCCGCCGGCCGCCTCGGTGACCTGGGCCGGGGTGGGTGTGTCGACGACGACGCGGAAGATCGCCCGGACCGCGTGCCAGTCGATCGGATAGCCCTCCGGCCCGACCGCGGCCGGGTTGCGCCGGTGCGAGACGTCGAGCAGCGCCGTGATCCGGCCGACCTGGTCGGCTTCCTCGGCGAGTTCGCGCAGCAGCGCGGCGACGGGTTGCTCGCCGTGGTCGGTGCCGCCACCGGGCAGGTGCCAGGATCCGGCGCCCGGGTATCCGGGGGCGATCAGCGTCAGCAGCACCCGGCCGGCGGGGTCGGTGACCAGCCCGTACGCGGCGAAACGCTGGCCTCGCGCCGGCAGTTCGTCACCGGCCGGGGTCACCTGCCCGTGCCCGGTCCCGGCGGCCGCCGGTGCGACGTCGGCGGACGGCACCGCGCGGTCGGCCGGCACCGGCTCGACCGGGCGGCCGAGCAGTTCGGCGGTGAACGGCATCAGCGGCAGCGCGGCCAGCCGCCCAGGCTCGACCCACTCGGCACGGTCGCTGGTGCCGGTCGGTTCGGCGCGTAGCGTCCTGCCAGTCGGTTCGGCGCGTAGCGTCCTGCCAGTCGGTTCGGCGCGTAGCGTCCTGCCAGTCGGTTCGGCGCGTAGCGGCGCGCCCAGCGGGGTGACGTCGTAGATGACCCGGTCGGTGTGCACGGCACCGTCCGGACCGGCCTGCACGTCGGCGACCACGGCCCGCAGGCCGCGTACGCCGACGGCGAGACCGGTCTCCTCGGCGAACTCGCGGACGACCGCGTCGGCCGGGTGCTCGCCGTGCTCGATGCCACCGCCGGGCACCTGCCAGACGCCGGGGCGTCCGGTGGCGGCCGAAGCTCTGACCAGCAGCAGTCGACCGTCGGCAGCCACACAGACCCCGTACGCCGCGATCCTTCGCCGACGATCCACCCGCACCCCCCGTCGCCACTGGCGGCTCCGACGGGTCGATCGTACGGTCCGGGTTCAGACGAGCTGGACGGCCCGCATCGCCTCGGCGGTGACCTCGGTCATCCGTTCGGCGGGCAGCTCGGCGATCTCCTGCGGCCCGAACCAGCGTGCCTCGCAGGTCGAGCCGCCGACGTCGCCGACGGTCGGCGGGGCCGGGGTGTCGACGGCCACCCGGTAGAAGGCCCGCACCCCGTGCCAGTCGATCGGATAGCCCTCCGGGCCGAGCGACGCCGCGTCGCGGTGGCTCGCCACCCCGAGCAGCTCGACCAGCCGGCCGCGCTGGCCGGTCTCCTCGACCAGTTCGCGGATGAGCGCGGCGCCGGGCTGCTCGCCGTAGTCGGTGCCGCCGCCGGGCAGGTGCCAGCAGCCGGCTCCGGGATAGCCGTCGGAGACCCGGGTGAGCAGCACCTGGCCGGCGGGGTCGGTGGCGACCGCGTACGCGGCGAAGCGCTGCGCGCGGTGTAGCCCGTCCGGGCCGGGCACGGCGTAGAACGACGGGAAGTCGGGCGCCTCGTCGGGGCGCAGGTCGATCGGCTCGGCGGGCAGCCCGAGGGCGGTGGCCGTGAAGGGGCGCAGCGGCATCCCCTTCGCCTCGTCGAGGGTGACCCAGCGGGCCAGGTCGGTGGGCTGGCCGATCCGGTCGTAGAGGTTTCCGCCCCGCACCGATCCCTGGTAGATCAGCCGGTCGGTGTGGATGGTCACGCCCCGGTGCGGCAGCGACCGCATGTCGGCGAGCACGTCGCTCAGCCCGGTGACGGCGATGGAGAGTCCGGTCTCGGCGGCCGTCTCGCGCACGACCGTGTGGTTGGGGTCCTCACCGTGGTCGACCGCACCGCCGGGCAGCGACCACACACCGGGTGTGCCCGAGCGGGGAGAGGCCCGGACCAGCAACACACGGTCATCGGAATCGACACAGAGGGCATACGCCGCGATCCTGCGAAGCGGCTCCAGCGCGGGGGTCACAGCGGTCGATTCTTCCCGAATCATGTGACACGTCTATGACGCGAGTCAGATTCCTGACAGGCTATCGCCCATCCGGGGACAGTCAGGGTACGGCTCAGGAGAGTCACCGAGGTCGGCGGACCCGTCGGCGCGGGAGTCTGGAGGCATGACTCAATCACCTCCCCGACAGCCGACCGCCCACCCGCCCTACAAGCAGCTGCGCCGGCCGACCACCGACCGGATGGTCGCCGGGGTGGCCTCCGGCATCGGCCGCTACTTCAACGTCGACCCGACACTCGTCCGGGTGCTCTTCGCCGTGGCCGTCCTGGCGACCGGCGGGCTTCTGCTGCTGGCGTACCCGGTCGTCTGGTTCCTGATGCCCGAGGAGCCGGCGAACGCCCCGGCCTGGCCGCACCCGGCGGCCGGTCCGTACCCGGGCGGGCCGGACCCGACGCCGGGCAGCTACCCGCCCGCCGGGCCCACCCCGCCGAACTGGTCGAAGGTGGCCGACCCGCCGCCGGCGGCGTGACCGGTCACTCCCACTCGATGGTGCCCGGCGGCTTGCTCGTCACGTCGAGCACCACCCGGTTGACCTCGGGCACCTCGTTGGTGATGCGGGTGGAGATCCGGGCGACGACGTCGTACGGCAGACGCGACCAGTCGGCCGTCATCGCGTCCTCGCTGGAGACCGGCCGCAGCACCACGGGGTGCCCGTAGGTGCGGCCGTCGCCCTGCACACCCACGCTGCGTACGTCGGCGAGCAGCACCACCGGGAACTGCCAGACGCCGCGCTCCAGACCGGCGGCGGCGAGTTCCTCGCGGGCGATCAGGTCGGCGACGCGGAGCACCTCCAGCCGGTCGCGGGAGACCGCGCCGATGATCCGGATGGCCAGTCCGGGGCCCGGGAACGGGTGCCGCCAGACCATGACCTCGGGCAGGCCCAGTTGCAGGCCGAGCGTGCGTACCTCGTCCTTGAAGAGGGTGCGCAACGGCTCGACCAGCGAGAACTGGAGGTCGTCGGGAAGGCCGCCCACGTTGTGGTGCGACTTGATGTTGGCGGTGCCGGTGCCGCCGCCGGACTCGACCACGTCGGGGTAGAGCGTGCCCTGGACCAGGAACTCGACGTCACCGGCGGCGGCGACCTCGCGGGCGGCGGCCTCGAAGACCCGGATGAACTCCCGCCCGATGATCTTGCGCTTGTCTTCCGGGTCGGTGACCCCGTCGAGCGCGCCGAGGAACCGGTCGGCCGCGTCGACGACCTTCAGCTTGATGCCGGTCGCCGCGACGTAGTCCTTCTCCACCTGCTCGGCCTCGCCGGCCCGCAGCAGACCGTGGTCGACGAAGACGCAGGTGAGCTGGTCACCGACGGCCTTGTGCACCAGCGCCGCCGCCACCGCGGAGTCGACCCCGCCGGACAGCGCGCAGATGATCTCCTTGTCACCGACCTGGGCCCGGATCCGGGCCACCTGCTCGTCGATGATGTTCTCCGGCGTCCAGGTCGGCTCGATGCCCGCCACGTCGTAGAGGAAGCGGGACAGCACCGTCTGCCCGTGCTCGGTGTGCAGCACCTCGGGGTGGAACTGCACGCCGGCCCGGCGGCCCGCGACGTCCTCGAACGCGGCCACCGGCGCCCCGGCCGACTCGGCCGTCACGGTGAACCCGGTCGGCGCCTCGGTCACGCAGTCGCCGTGGCTCATCCACACCGGCAGCTCGGCCGGCAGCTCACGCAGCAGCACGCCGGCCTGCGGCCGTACGGTCAGCGGGGTGCCGCCGTACTCGCTGCGACCGGTGCGGGCGACGGTGCCGCCGAGCACCTGGGCCATGGCCTGGAATCCGTAGCAGATGCCGAAGACCGGTACACCGGCGTCGAAGAGGGCGCCGTCGACCTGCGGCGCACCCGGCGCGTAGACGCTGGACGGGCCGCCGGAGAGGATGATCGCGGCGGGATCCTTCGCCAGCATCTCGGCCACCGGCATCGAGTGCGGGACGATCTCCGAATAGACCCGCGCCTCACGGACGCGGCGGGCGATCAACTGGGCGTACTGGGCGCCGAAGTCGACGACGAGGACCGGGCGGGGCGTGCTCATGTGCTCAGAGCCTACCCACCGTCACCGGCACCGCCGCGACAGGCCGCCCGGTCCCGCCCGCCCGGCCGGAGCCTGGCCGGGCAACCCCCGGCCCGAGGGCGTCGCCGCAGCTCAACGACTGATCGGCGGCGGTCGCTTCAGCGGCGCAGGGCCGCCGGGGCGTCGGCGGGTACGGCTGGCCGCCGGGGCGGCACCGGCCCGATCCGGTCGTACGGCGCGCCCTGCGGCGGGCGGGGGTCCGGATCGCCGCGGTTGGGCCAGAACGACAGCGCCCGCTCCGCCTGCGCGGTGATCGTCAGGGCCGGGTTGACGCCGAGGTTCGCCGACACCGCCGCCCCGTCGACCACGTGCAGGCCGGGGTGGCCGTACACCCGGTGGTAGGGGTCGACCACGCCGTCGGCGGCGCTGCCGCCGATCACCGCGCCGCCGAGGATGTGCGCGGTCATCGGGATGTCGACCGCCTCGGTGACCGCACCGCCGGGGACTCCGCCGATCTCCTCGGCCAGCAGCCGCGCGGCCGTGTTGCCGGCCGGAATCCAGGTCGGGCTGGGCGGGCCGTGGCCCGGCCCGGTCGCCAGCCGCCGGCCACCGGTCCAGGTGCGCCGCAGCCGGGTGGTCAGCGAGTTGTCCGCCGACTGCATCACCAGCGCGATGACCGTACGACGGGACCAGTCCCGCACCGAGAGCTGCCGCAGCGACGTGAGCGGGTGGCGGGCCAGCGTGCCGAGCCAGCGGCGGAACCGTCGGGGGCCGCCGTCGACCAGGGCTGACTGGAGCAGCCCCAACAGGTTGGAGCCGGGCCCGTAGCGGACCGGTTCGACGTGGGTCTGCCGGTCGGGGTGGAACGAACTGGTGATCGCCACCCCGTGGCTGAAGTCGAGGTTCCGCCGCCGGGCCGCCGGCCGGGGCACCGAGGCGCCGAGGATCGCCTCGGAGTTGGTCCGGGTCAGCGCGCCGATCCGGGGGGACAGGTCGGGCAGCGCGCCGCTGTCCCGCATCGCGTGCAGCAGCCGCTGGGTGCCCAGCGCCCCGGCCGCGAAGACGACCTGGTCCGCCTCGACGGTCCGGCGCCGGCCGGTCCAGCTTCCGGTGCGTACGGTCGTCACGAGGTAGCCGCCGGCCGGGGCGGGACGTACGGCGGTGACCGTGGTGCGCGGGTGGATCCGCGCCCCGAGCCGTTCGGCCAGCCACAGGTAGTTCTTCACCAGGGTGTTCTTGGCGCCGTGCCGGCAGCCGGTCATGCAGGCGCCGCAGTGCAGGCAGCCGGTACGGTCCGGACCGGCGCCGCCGAAGTACGGATCGCGGCGCACCTCGCCGGGCCGGCCGAGATGGACCCCGACCGGCGTCGGCCGGTGCGTGTGCCCGACCCCCATCCGCTCCGCGACCGCCCGCATCGCGTCGTCGGCGGCCGTCCGGACCGGGTACGTCGTCCCGCCCAGCATCCGTCGCGCCTGGTCGTAGTGCGGGGCGAGTTCGGTACGCCAGTCGGCGAGGTGGCGCCACTGTGGATCGTCGTAGAAGTCGGGCAGCGGCTCGTAGAGGGTGTTGGCGTAGACCAGGGAGCCGCCGCCGACCCCGGCGCCGGAGAGCACCAGCACCCCGGCGCCCCGCCCGCGGCGGGCCGGGCGGAGGAGGCTGATCCGCTGGATGCCGTACCAGCCGAGGCGTGGCGCCCAGAGAAAACGGTGGAGGCGCCACGACGTACGGGGCAGTTCGCGGTCGGCGAACCGCCGACCGGCTTCCAGAACAGCGACCGAATAGCCCTTCTCCACCAGCCGTAGTGCGGCTACGCTGCCGCCGAACCCGGAACCGATGACGACCACGTCGTACCGCATGCGGGTCATTTTCTCGGCCGGGTACCTTTCACGCCACGGGTCGGCGCGGTCTGCGCAGGAGGAAAGTCGATGACTGGACAGGGCAGGCGCCGGCGCCTCGTCTTGTGGTGCGTGGCGATCGTCGCGGCGATCGGGCTGCTCGGCGGCGCCGCGGTCGTCGTCGAGGGGTATCTGGAGCAGCGCTATCCGATCTCGACCGCCGACCTGTTCGGACCGTCGGGCCCGGCGAGCGCGGCCGGCGGCGGCACCCCGACCGCCAGCCCGACGCCGCGGCCCGGGGCCGACCTCAAGGGTCCGCTCGACATCCTGCTGGTCGGCATCGACACCCGGGAGAGCGTGCCGGACTGGCAGCCGAACGCCGACGCGATCATGATCCTGCGGGTGGACGCCGACCTGAAGAGCGGCCACCTGGTCGCCCTCCCCCGGGACCTGCTGGTGGACATTCCCGCCTTCCCGGCCTCCGGTTACCGGGGCGGCCGAAACAAGATCAATGCCGCGATGGTGTACGGCAGCCGGCAGCGTGACGGCGGCACGCCGGACGTCGCCCGCGGCTTCCAACTGCTGGCCCGCACGGTGAGCGACTACACCGGGATCGACGAGTTCGACGCGGGCGCGGTGCTGAACTTCCGGGGCTTCCGCAACCTCGTCGACGCGGTCGGCGGCGTCGACCTGCACATCGACCAGCGGGTCGCCTCGATCCACCTGCGGCCGGACGGCAAGCTGCGCACCGCGTCGAGGTCGGGCGGCTACACCGGGCCGCAGATGGTCTACGAGCCCGGCCTGCGCCACCTCAACGGCTGGCAGGCGCTCGACTACGCCCGGCAGCGGTACGACCTGCCGAACGGCGCGTACGACCGGCAGCGCCACCACCAGCAGTTGATCAAAGCGCTGCTGCGTGGGGTGCTGACCAGCTCGATGGCCACCAATCCGCTGGCCGTCGGCCAGGTGCTGACCGCGATCGGCGACGCCCTGGTCTTCGACGGCCGCGGCCAGCGGCCGATCGACTTCGCGTTCGCGCTCAGCGACCTGCGGCCGGAGAACCTGACCCTGGTCGGCCTGCCCGGCTCCGGGGTCGGCACCGGCTCGGGCTACCGCGGCGAGCAACTCGACGAGATCGGCCAGCGCTACCTCGTCGAGCTACGGGCCGGCCGGGAGGACGAGTTCGTCGCCGCCAACCCGTCGCTGGTGCTGCAGGGCTGACCGGCCGACGGCTCAGGTCGCGCGCGGTGCCGGCGGGCCGGCCGGGGTCACGGCACCGGCGGTGCGGTGGTGCCGTAGAGCCAGTCGTCGAAGAACGGCCGCAGTGACTTGCCGGTGACCCGCTCGGCGACGGCGACGAACTCGGCGGTGGTGGCGTTGCCGTCCCGCTTCTCGGCGGTCCAGGTCTTCAACAGCCGAAAGAACGCGTCGTCGCCCACCGTACGGCGCAACGCGTGCACGGTCAGCGCCCCACGCTTGTAGACCGCCCGGCTGAAGATCCCGGACCGGCCGGGGTCGCCGGTCGGCTGGCTCCAGTCGGTCTGGGCGTACTCGTCCGCGAAGTTGGCCTGCGCGGAACGGCCGCCGTCGTGTTCCTCCCACAGCCACTCGGCATAGCTGGCGAAGCCCTCGTTGAGCCAGATGTCACGCCAGTGGTGGATCGAGACGCTGTCGCCGAACCACTGGTGGGCCAGCTCGTGCGCGACCACCCACTCCCCGGTGTCGCGGCGGAAGAACGACGGCCCGTAGACCGGGCGGGACTGGGTCTCCAGGGCGTAGCCGATGCGGCTCTCGGCGACGACGATCCCGCCGTACGAGTCGAACGGGTAGGGGCCGAAGAGGGTCGCGAGATAGTCGGCGATCTCACCGGTACGCGCCATCGCCGCGTCCGCGTACGTCGTCGGCAGTTCGGCCGCGACCGCGGTGACGATCGGCTTGCCGGCGTGGGTGCCGCTGTTCACCCGGTAGTCGCCGATGACCAGGGTGGTCAGGTAGCTCGCCATCGGCGCGCGCTCCGCCCACTTCCAGGTGGTCCAGCCGTCGGCGGTCGACGTGCCGCCCGGCACCCCGTTGCTGAGGGCGCTCAGCCCCTCCGGGACCGTGATCTCGATGTCGTACGTCGCCTTGTCGAGCGGGTGGTCGTTGACCGGGAACCAGGTGCTGGCCGACTCGGGCTGACCGAGCGCGATCGCCCCGTCGTCGGTGTTGATGAAGCCGCCCTCGCCCAGGTCGGGACTGCGCACCGTGACCGGGGTGCCGCTGTAGTCGACCTCGACCACGAACCGGGAGTCGCGGCGCAGGCCGGACTCCGGCGTGATCACCAGCTCGTCGCCCTCGCGGGCGTGCCGGGCCGTCGTCCCGTCGACGGTGACCTCGGAGACGGTGAGCCCGACCAGGTCGAGGTTGAAGCGGGACAGGTTGGCGGTCGCGGTGGCGGTGATGGTGGCGGTGCCGCCGAGCTGGTCGCCGGCCGGGTCGTAGCGCAGCTTCAACCCGTAGCCGAGGACGTCGTACCCGCCGTTGCCGTACGTCGGGAAGTAGGGGTCGCCGATGCCGTCGGCCCCAGCCTCGAAGGTGACCGGTGGCTCGTCGGCGCCGGGCAGCGCCGTGCACCCGGTGGTGGCGAGCACCATCACCAGCGCGGCGGTGCCCGCCGACCGGGCAGCTTTGATCGTCACCGGTCGATGACCAGGCCGACCTTCTGGAACTCCTTCAGGTCGCGGTAGCCGCACTTGGCCATCGCGCGGCGCAGGCCGCCGAAGAGGTTGAGCTGACCGTCCGGGTCGTCGGAGGGGCCGTAGAGCAGCTTTTCCATCGTCCCGAGCGACTCCCCGGCGACCCCGAACGCCCCACGTGGGAGCTGCGGGTGGCTCGCCGCCGAGTGCCACCACGCGCCGGAGGCCGGCGCCTCGTCACACATCGCCAGCGGCTCGCCGAGCATGACGGCGTCGGCGCCGCAGCCGAGCGCCTTCGCGATGTCGCCCGAGGTCTGGACGTCACCGTCGGCGATGAGGTGGACATAGCGCCCGCCGGTCTCGTCCAGGTAGTCGCGCCGGGCGGCGGCCGCATCGGCGATCGCGGTCGCCATCGGCACCCGGATGCCGAGCACGGTGTCGGTCGTCGACCACTCGTCGGCGCCGACACCGACGATCACGCCGGCCGCGCCGGTGCGCATCAGGTGCAGCGCCGTCTTGTAGTCGGTGCAGCCGCCGACCACGACCGGCAGGTCGAGGTCGGCGATGAACTCCTTGAGGTTGAGCGGCTCGTCGGTGGTCGAGACGTGCTCGGCGGAGACGATGGTGCCCTGGATGACGAGGATGTCGACACCGGCGTCGAGGATGACCGGGGCGAGGGCGAGGGTGTGCTGCGGCGACACCCGTACGGCGACGGTGCTGCCGCCCTCGCGCATCTGCCGGACCCGCTCGGCGATGAGGTCGGGCCGGATCGGTTCGGCGTACGCCTCCTGCAACCGCTTGGTTGCCGGCGCGTCCTCGTCGAGGGTCGACAGCTCCTCGAGCACCTTCTCCGGGTCCTCGTAGCGGGTCCACAGCCCTTCGACGTTGAGCACGCCGAGGCCGCCGAGCTGACCGAGCGCGACCGCCGAGGCGGGGCTCATGGTCGCGTCGGACGGGTGCGCCACGCACGGAATCCGGAACGGGTAGGCGTCGAGCTGCCAGGCGGTCGAGACGTCGTCGACGTCACGGGTACGTCGGCTCGGCACGATCGCGATGTCGTCCAGGTGGTAGCCGCGCTGCGCGGTCTTACCCGACCCGATTTCGACCACGTCACGCACAGGAGGCTCCTATCGGGTGTGGTAATTGGGGGCTTCGACGGTCATCTGGATGTCGTGCGGGTGGCTCTCCTTGAGCCCGGCCGCGGTGATCCGGACGAGCTGGCCCCGCTCGTGCAGGTCGCGGATGCCCTCGGCACCGACGTAGCCCATTGCCAGGCGCAGGCCGCCGACGAGCTGGTGGGCCACCGCGGCGAGCGGGCCGCGGTAGGGCACCCGCCCCTCGACGCCCTCGGGGACCAGCTTCTCGTCGCTGAGCACGTCGTGCTGGAAGTAGCGGTCCTTGGAGTAGGAGCGGGCCTGGCCGCGCGACTGCATCGCGCCGAGCGAACCCATGCCGCGGTAGGACTTGAACTGCTTGCCGTTGATGAACAGCAGCTCGCCGGGGCTCTCCTCGCAGCCGGCGAGGAGGCTGCCGAGCATGACCGAGTCGGCGCCGGCGACCAGCGCCTTGGCGATGTCGCCGGAGTACTGGATGCCGCCGTCGCCGATGACCGGGACGCCCGCCGGTCGGCAGGCGCGGGCCGCCTCCATGATCGCGGTGATCTGGGGTACGCCGACCCCGGCCACGATCCGGGTGGTGCAGATGGCGCCCGGGCCGACGCCGACCTTGACCCCGTCGGCACCGGCGTCGACCAGTGCCTTCGCCCCGGCGTACGTGCCGACGTTGCCGCCGACCACGTCGACCGCGGTCTCCTTCTTCAGCAGCCGCACCATGTCGAGCACGGCGCGCTGGTGGCCGTGCGCGGTGTCGACGATCACCACGTCGACGCCGGCGTCGATCAGGGCCCGGGCCCGCTTGTACGCGTCGTCGCCCACCCCGACGGCGGCGGCGACCCGTAGCCGGCCGGCGCTGTCCTTGGTCGCGTTGGGGAACTGCTCGCTCTTGGTGAAGTCCTTGACGGTGATCAGCCCGCGCAGCCGCCCGGTCCGGTCGACCAGCGGGAGCTTCTCCACCTTGTGCTGGCGCAGCAGGGCCAGGGCCTGGTCCTTGGAGACCCCGACCTCGGCGGTGATCAGCGGCATCGGCGTCATGATCTGGCGGACCGGGATGTTGGTGTCGGTCTCGAACCGCATGTCGCGGTTGGTGACGATGCCGACCAGGATGCCGTCGGCGTCGACGACCGGCACGCCGGAGATCCGGTAGCGCCCGCAGAGGGCGTCGACGTCGCGCAGGGTGTCGTCGGGGCTGGCGGTCACCGGATTGGTGATCATGCCGGCCTCGGACCGCTTGACCAGGTCGACCTGCAGCGCCTGGTCTTCCACCGAGAGGTTGCGGTGCAGGACCCCGATGCCACCCTGGCGGGCCATGGCGATCGCCATCCGGGCCTCGGTCACGGTGTCCATCGCGCTGGACGCGAGTGGAATGGCGATCTCGACGTTGCGGGTGAGCCGGGTGATCGTGTTGACCCGGCTCGGCACGATGTCGGATTCGCCGGGTTGCAGCAGCACGTCGTCGAACGTCAGACCGAGCGGCACGATCCGCTCGGGTGCCGGACCCGTCGAGCTGGCGTCGACCCGGTCCGACGCACGATCGTTCACGGGCGAAATATCCACGATTTGTCCCCTCAGCGGCGCGTCGCTTCATCGTACCCATCCGCCTGTGGTGGCCCCGCGCCCGGCGACCTGGGCCGGTCGGACGCGTCGACCGTACGGCGGGGCGGGCGCGGCGGCCACGCCTACCACTACGGTGGAGGGGTGCACGACGAGCCGATCGACCCGTTCAACGGCGACCCCGCCGATCCGGCAGCGGGGCTCGACGATCCCGAGCAGGACAACCCGCACGACCCGCTGACCGAGGTCGAGCGGCAGGACGTGCTAGAGGACATCGCCGACCTGGAGATCTACCAGGCGTTGCTGAGCCCGATCGGGGTGCGCGGACTGGTCATCGAGTGCGAGGACTGCCGGGAGCCGCACTACTTCGACCGGGACCTGCTGCGCGGCAACCTGCGACACCTGCTCGACTCCGGGCGCACACGGGTGCACGAGCCGGCCTTCGACCCCGATCCCGACCACTACGTGACCTGGGACTACGCCCGTGGCTACGCCGACGGGGTGCACGACACACTGACCGAGGGCACCGACGACGTCGAGGACGACGAGACCACCGGGGACTGACCGGCGCGCAGGTGCCGCCGGCCGGTGCCGGCCCCCCGTGCGCCGGCACCGTACCGCCCCGTCGCCCGGCCCGGGTCAGGCCACCAGGCCCGCCCGGAAACCGGCCGCCACGGCGTGCGCCCGGTCCCGGGCGCCGAGCTTGCGGAAGAGCCGGCGGGCGTGGGTCTTGACGGTGTCCTCCGAGACGAAGAGCTCGCGTCCGATCTCCGCGTTGCTCTTGCCGTCGGACATCCCCCGCAGCACCTGCAGTTCGCGTTCGGTGAGCGTGATCCGCCGCCCGGGTGGGCCGGCCGGCGCGGCCATGGCCGGCGGGCCGGTGTCGCGCCGGGTCGGCGGGCCGGTATAGCGGCCGTCGGGGCTGTTTCCGGCCCGGGGGTCGACCTGCGGCGGATAGAAACCGTCGTGCCCCTCGTCGCCGCGCTGGGCGGGCACCATCGTGGGCTGGCCGGGCAGCGGCGGCACCCCGGGCCGGTCGGCGAGCCGCGCCGATCCACCCGTCCCGGGCACCCCGTTGCCGGCCGTACCTCGCCCGGCGCCCAGTCCGACCCCGGCCCGGCCGGGCACACAGAGCAGCAGCAACGCCTTGGCGACCACGCTGACCAGGTCGTGGTCGCCGCCCTGGATCAGCCCGCGGGCACCGGCGGCGATCGCGGCGGCGGCGACCCGCGGGTCCTCCGGCCCGAAGAGCACCAGTACGGCGCCGGGTGCGCGGGCCAGCACCCGGCGGGTGAACCCGGCACTGTCCGGGCGGGTCAGCGCGGTGTCGGCGAGCACCACCTCCGCCGGGCCCTCGGCGAGCCGGAGCAGCACCTCGGGTTCGGAAACCGCGGTGCGGACGGCGGCGGACATCCCGAGCCGGGCGGCGGCGGACGCCACGTTACGAGCGGCGAGCGGCGTCCGGACGCACACGAGGACGGTACGCACAGTGATCCCCCTTTCCTCAAGGAGAAGACCACGGAAGCATGTGATCATTACGAGCTTTAACGGCTTAGGAAAGGGAAAGTTCCGGACACTTCACCGGCCCATCCACTTCCCTACCGACAACGAATCGACACGCCTCCGGCAACGAATCGATCAGGGACGTGTGAGGTTCGCGCAAGCGGGGTATCGCCATCGACAGGTCGGGATCCGGTGCGCCTGCGCGGCCCGTCGCCCGGACCGACCGCCAGATCGTCGAGGTGAGCTGACCGCGGGGCCGCGCGGGAGGAGGGGTGCTGATGTCGAACGTGAACAGACTGCCCGGACCCATCGTCGACCTGTGGGAGTGGCAGCGGCTCGGTGCCTGCCGTGGGCGCGACAGCGCCCAGTTCTTCCACCCCGACGGCGAGCGGGGATCGTCACGCAACCGGCGCGAGGCCAAGGCCAAGTCCGTGTGCGGGAGCTGCCCGGTGCGGGCCGAGTGTGCCGCGCACGCGCTGGCCGTACGCGAGCCGTACGGCGTGTGGGGTGGCTTCAGCGAGGCGGAGCGGCTGCGGCTGCTCGCCGTCGGCTGGGAGGACGCCGCCGACCGCCGGCTGTCCCGGGTCGACATCGCCCGCCTGGAGGCCCGGCTGGGCCGCCCGCACCGGTCGACGGTGCCGGCCCAACGCCCGGCGGCCGTACCCGCCGCCGCGCACTGACCATCTGACGGAATCGGGGCGCCCACCGTACGGTGGGCGCCCCGATCCGCGTGCGTCGACGCCGGGACTCAGAAGCCCGGGCCGTGCTGGTGGCCGTGTCCGTGGCCGTGCGAGTGGCCGTGGCCGCCCGCGGCCGGCTCCGGCTCGGCCGGCTTCTCCACGACCAGGCTCTCCGTGGTGAGCAGCAGCGCGGCGATCGAGGCGGCGTTGGCGACCGCGTTGCGGGTCACCTTCACCGGGTCGATGATGCCGGCCTTGGCCAGGTCGACGTACTCGCCGCTGGCGGCGTTGAGGCCGGTGCCCCAGCCGCTCTCGGCGACCTTCTGCACGACGACGTAGCCGTCGAAGCCGGCGTTCTGGGCGATCCAGCGCAGCGGCTCGACCAGCGCCTTGCGGACGATGCTGACACCGACCTTCTCGTCGCCGGTGAGGCCGAGGTCGCCGTCGAGCACCGAGGTGATCTGCGCCAGCGCGGCGCCACCACCGGGTACGGTGCCCTCCTCGACGGCGGCGCGGGTGGCGGCGATCGCGTCTTCGATGCGGTGCTTGCGCTCCTTCATCTCGACCTCGGTGGCCGCGCCGGCCTTGATGACCGCGATGCCGCCGGACAGCTTCGCCAGCCGCTCGGACAGCTTCTCCTTGTCCCAGTCGGAGTCGGAGGCCTCGATCTCCTTGCGGATCTGGGCGACCCGGTCGGCGACCTCGTTCGGCCGTCCGCCACCGTCGACGACGGTGGTGTTGTCCTTGTCGACCACGACCCGCCGGGCGGTGCCCAGCGACTCCAGGCCGACCGCGTCGAGCTTGTAGCCGAGCTCGGGCGCGACCAGTTCGGCACCGGTGAGGATCGACATGTCCTGGAGCATCGCCTTGCGGCGGTCGCCGAACCCGGGTGCCTTCACCGCGGTGACCTTGACGGTCTTGCGGATCGAGTTGACCACCAGGGTCGACAGCGCCTGGCCGTCGACGTCCTCGGCGATGATCAGCAGCGGCTTGCTGGTCTGGAGGACCTTCTCCAGCAGCGGCAGCAGCTCCTCGATCGCGGAGATCTTCTGCGTGGTGATCAGGATGTACGGGTCGTCGAGCACCGCCTCCTGCGCCTCGGAGTCGGTGACGAAGTGCGGCGAGATGAAGCCCTTGTCGAACTGCAGGCCCTCGGTGACCTCCAGCTCGGTGGCCAGGGTGGAGCCTTCCTCGACGGTGATGACACCGTCGCGGCCGACCTTCTCCATCGCCTCGGCGATCAGGTCGCCGATCGTGGCGTCCTGCGCCGAGATGGTCGCCACGTGGGCGATCGCGGCCCGGCTGTCGACCTCGACGGCCTTCTCGAGCAGCGCCGCGGAGATCTTCTCGACCGCGGCCTCGATGCCCCGCTTGAGGCCGGAGGGGTTGGCGCCGGCCGCCACGTTGCGCAGGCCCTCGCGCACCATCGCCTGGGCGAGCACGGTCGCGGTGGTGGTCCCGTCACCGGCGACGTCGTTGGTCTTCGTCGCCACCTCCTTGACGAGCTGCGCGCCGAGGTTCTCGTACGGGTTGGTGAGCTCGATCTCCTTGGCGATGGTGACACCGTCGTTGGTGATCGTGGGAGCGCCGAATTTCTTGTCCAGGACGACGTTGCGCCCGCGCGGACCGAGGGTGACCCGGACCGTGTCCGCGAGGGTGTTGACACCGTGTTCGAGCAGGTGTCGGGCGTCGTCCGAGAAGCTCAGGATCTTCGCCATCTATGTTCCTCTCGAAGCGACGCAGCCCCGGCCCGGCGAGCCGGTCCGGGGCTGCGTCACGGATCAGTTGGTTACTTCTCGATGACCGCGAGGACGTCGCGGGCGGAGAGCACCAGGTACTCCTCGCCGGCGTACTTGATCTCGGTGCCGCCGTACTTCGAGTAGACGACGGTGTCACCGACCTGGACGTCAACCGGGATCCGGTTGCCCTTCTCGTCGATGCGGCCGGGGCCGACGGCGAGGACGGTGCCCTCCTGCGGCTTTTCCTTGGCGGTGTCGGGGATCACGAGGCCGGAAGCGGTGGTGGTCTCAGCCTCGTTCGCCTGGACCAGGATCCGGTCCTCGAGCGGCTTGATCGCAACCTTGGTCGCGGTAGTCACGGGCATACCCTCCTGGGGTATCTGGTTTCGTAGCCGGTCGATCGCCCAACCGGCGTCAATCTGCCTCATGCCACCGGGCGGTCCGTCGTCGCGGGTGCCGGTCCGCCTGGCGTTGTCCAGCCACCGGCCGGGGCCGGATCGCTGGCACACTCTTGTCGAGAGTGCTAATCGCAGATTAGGCCGCCGCTAGCACTCCGTCAAGGAGAGTGCCAACCCGACCCGCCGGATGACGTAGTCGGCACCGGCGCCGACCGGCCCGACACAATGGGCCGGTGGAACTCGCCGTGCTCGACGCCCTGCGTACCCCGGCCGGGGAGACCGCACTCGCCGCGGCCGCCGGACTGCCCGGCGGCGACCCGCTGGCCGCGGCCGCCGCGCTGCGGACCCGGGGCGTACCCGCCGACCTCGCCGCCGCCGCGCTCACCCAGACCGACCTGCGGCGGCGGGCCGCCGCCAAGTTCGGCCCGGTCGCCGCCGGGATGTTCTTCACCCGGGCCGGCCTGGAGCAGGCCACCCGCGCCGTGGTCGCCGACCGGCGGGCCGCGCGACTGGCCGCCGCCGGCGTACGGACCCTGGCCGACCTCGGGTGCGGCCTCGGCGCCGACGCGATCGCCGCCGCCCGGGCCGGCATCCGGGTGTACGGCGTCGAGGCCGACCCGCTGACCGCGGCGATGGCCGCCACGAACGCGGTGGCCGCCGGCGTGGCCGACCGGTTCACCGTCACGTGCGGCGACGCCACCCGGTTCGACGTGTCGACCGTCGACGCCGTGTTCTGCGACCCGGCCCGCCGCTCCGGCACCGGCCGGCGGGTCTTCGACCCGACCGCCTACTCCCCGCCGTGGGACTTCGTCGTCGAACTGACCCGCCGGGTCCCGGCAACCGTGGTCAAGGTCGCCCCCGGCGTCGACCACGCGCTCGTACCCGAGGGCGCCGAGGCCGAGTGGGTCAGCGTCGACCGTGAGGTGGTCGAGGCGGCGTTCTGGTGTGGACCGCTCGCGGCGACGCCACGCCGGGCCACCCTGCTGCGCACCGCTCCGGCCGGCGCGTCCCCGGCTCCCGCCGTGACCGAACTCACCGGGCCGGGCGACCTCGCCGCGCCGGTCGGTGCCCCGCGCGGCCACCTCCACGACCCGGACGGCGCCGTGGTACGCGCCCACCTGGTGGCCGAGTTCGCCGCCACCGTGGACGGTGTGCTCGCCGACCCGTCGATCGCGTACGTCTACACCGACCAGGGCCGGGTCACGCCGTACGGCCGCTGCTTCGAGATCACCGACGTGCTGCCGTTCTCGCTCAAGAGACTGCGGGCGCTGCTGCGTGACCGGGGCGTCGGGCGGGTCGAGATCCTCAAGCGGGGCTCGGCCCTCGACCCGGAACGGCTGCGCCGTGACCTGCGCCTCGCCGGCCCGGCGGCGACCTCGCTCGTGCTGACCCGGGTCGCCGGCGCACCGACCGTCGTCCTGTGCCGGCCGGTCGCCTGAGCCGGCCGTCCACAGTGGGGTGAAGCCGGCCCTCGGGCGTCGCGCTGCCGATCGGCCGGGGCGGCGGTAGGGTCGCGACCATGGCGGGCAAGGGCACCCCGGCGACGGCACTGCTGGCCAGACGGAAGGTGCCGTTCACCGCGCACCCCTACCGGGTCGATCCGGCCGCGCCGTCGTACGGCCTGGCCGCCGCCGCGGCGCTCGGGGTGGCGCCGGAGCGGGTGTTCAAGACCCTGGTGGCCACTGTGGACGGCCGACTCACCGTCGGCGTGGTGCCGGTGACCGGTTCGCTGGACCTCAAGGCGCTGGCGGCCGCGGCCGGCGGCAAGCGGGGCGTGATGGCCGAGCCGGCGGCCGCCGAGCGCGCGACCGGCTACGTCACCGGCGGCATCTCCCCGCTCGGCCAGCGGACCCGGCTACCGATCGTGTTGGACGTCTCGGCGCCGCGGTGGTCGACGGTGTTCGTCTCCGGCGGCCGGCGAGGCCTGCAGATCGAGATCGCCCCGGGTGACCTGATCAGCCTGACCGACGCGACCCTCGCCGCCATCGCAACCGCCTGACCAGGACCGCGACCGCCGAATTCGGTGACGTTGCTGAATTGTTATCGCCGACAACAAACTCGCCACCTCGGCGCTCTTGTGTGACCCACGCCGCACCTAATACGTTGCCGGACACAACAAAACATTATGACCGGTTTCGCACCCCCGGTCCGAACCCACCCTGCCCCTCGTCCGGGGCTCACTCTCCGAAAGGACCCGTGCAATGCGCAGAGGGATCCTCTCCCTGACCGCCGTGGGCCTGCTGACCGTCGGCGGGGTCGCCGCGTGCGGCGACGGCGAAGACACCGGCCCCGGCGGCGCGACGCCGAAGATCGGCGTGATCCTGCCGGACAGCGCCTCCTCGGCCCGCTGGGAGACCGCGGACCGCAAGTTCCTGGCAGCGGCGTTCGACGCGGCCGGAATCGCGCACGACATCCAGAACGCCCAGGGCGACAAGGCCGCCTTCCAGACCATCGCCGACCAGATGATCACCAACGGCGCGACCGTGCTGATGATCGTCAACCTGGACTCCGGGACCGGCAAGGCGGTGCTGGACAAGGCGAAGTCGCAGGGCGTCGCGACGATCGACTACGACCGGCTGACCCTGGGCGGCTCCGCGCAGTACTACGTGAGCTTCGACAACGAGGTGGTCGGCAAGCAGCAGGGCGAGGGCCTGGTGAAGTGCCTCGCCGACAAGGGCGCCCAGAACCCGGTGGTGGCCGAACTCAACGGCTCCCCCACCGACAACAACGCGACCCTGTTCAAGAACGGCTACGACTCGGTCCTCGACCCCAAGTACGCCTCGAAGGAATACACCAAGGGCCCGGACCAGTCCGTCCCGGAGTGGAACAACACCCAGGCCGGCACGATCTTCGAACAGATGCTGACCTCGACCGGCGGCAAGATCGACGGCGTGCTCGCCGCCAACGACGGCCTCGGCAACGCGGTCATCTCGGTGCTGAAGAAGAACAACCTCAACGGCAAGGTCCCGGTCACCGGCCAGGACGCCACCGTGCAGGGGCTCCAGAACATCCTCGCCGGCGACCAGTGCATGACCGTCTACAAGGCGATCAAGCAGGAGGCGGACGCCGCCGCCGAACTGGCCATCGCGCTGGCCAAGGGCGAGACCAGCAACGTCGAGACGACGGTCAAGGACCCGGAGAGCGGCCGGGACGTCCCGTCGGTGCTGCTCACCCCGAAGGCGATCTTCAAGGAGAACGTCAAGGACGTCGTCGACGACGGCTACGTCACCCAGGCCGAACTGTGCGCCGGCGAGTTCGCCGCCCGGTGCGCCGAGGTCGGCATCAGCTAGTCCCCGCCAAGGTCGTCAGGCCGCCGCCCGGCGGCCACCGGCGGGCGTACCCACGCCCGCCGGTGCCGGGCGGCGGCCTGCCGGACACCGCCCGACCGGACACTTCAGAAGGAGACCATCCGTGTCCGCGACACCCCTGTTGGAGCTACGCGGGATCGACAAGAGCTTCGGTCCCGTACAGGTCCTGCGCGACGTCGCCTTCGCCGTCCAGCCCGGCGAGGTGACCGCCCTCGTCGGCGACAACGGCGCCGGCAAGTCCACCCTCGTCAAGTGCATCAGCGGCATCCATCCCACCGACGCGGGCGAGTTCTTCTTCGAGGGCGCGCCGGTCAGCATCAACAGCCCCCGGGACGCCGCCGGCCTGGGCATCGAGGTCGTCTACCAGGACCTCGCGCTCTGCGACAACCTCGACATCGTGCAGAACATGTTCCTCGGCCGGGAGAAGCGCAGCGGGCTGGTGCTCGACGAGGCGACCATGGAGCAGATGGCCGCCGACACGCTCGCCGGGCTGTCGGTGCGTACGGTCCAGTCCCTGCGCCAGCACGTCTCCAGCCTGTCCGGCGGGCAGCGGCAGACGGTGGCGATCGCCAAGGCCGTGCTGTGGAACAGCAAGCTGGTCATCCTCGACGAGCCGACCGCCGCGCTCGGCGTCGCGCAGACCGCGCAGGTGCTCGAACTGGTCCGCCGGCTCGCCGACAACGGCCTGGCCGTCGTGCTCATCTCGCACAACATGAACGACGTCTTCGCCGTCTCCGACCGCATCGCGGCGCTCTATCTCGGGCAGATGGTCGCCCAGGTACGGACCACCGACGTGACACACGCCCAGGTGGTCGAACTCATCACGGCCGGTCGCACGGAGAGCACCGCCGACCTCGGCAAGACCACCAGCACGGGAGCGGACCGATGACCACCACGACGGCTGCGGTGCAGAAGGAGTCGGCACCGGCGCCGGCTCCGACCCTCGGCGACCACGTCCGGGGCTACCTGGCCCGGGTACGCGGCGGCGACATCGGGGCGCTGCCGGCCGTACTCGGTCTGGTCGTGCTCTGCGTGGTCTTCTCGATCATGCGCCCCTCGTTCCTGTCGGCCGGCAACTTCGCCAACCTGTTCACCCAGGGCGCCGCGGTCACCCTGATCGCGATGGGGCTGGTCTTCGTCCTGCTGCTCGGCGAGATCGACCTGTCCGCCGGCTTCGCCAGCGGGGTCTGCGCCGCCGTGCTCGCGGTGCTCGTCACCGAGCAGGGCCTGCCCTGGTACGTGGCACTGCTCGCGGCCCTCGGCACCGGGGTGCTGATCGGCCTGGTGCTCGGGCTCCTGGTCGCCAAGATCGGCATTCCGTCGTTCGTGGTGACGCTGGCCGGCTTCCTGGCGTTCCAGGGCATCGTGCTGTTGCTGATCAAGGGCGGCAACAACGTGTCGGTGCGCGACAGCGTCCTCGTGGCGATCGCCAACCGGAACATGCCGCCGGTGCTCGGCTGGGTGCTGGCCGGCGTCGCGGTCGCCGGCTACGCCGCCGTGCAGTTGCTGCGGCACCGCAACCGGGCGGCCCGGGGACTCGTCACCGACCCGCTCGCCGTGGTCGCCGCCCGGATCGGCGGGCTGGCACTGATCCTCGGCGTCGCCGTCTACATCCTCAACCAGGAACGCAGCCGGGTGCTGGTCACCTCGCTCAAGGGCGTGCCGATCGTGGTGCCGATCATCGCCGTACTCCTGATCGTCTGGACTTTCGTGCTCCAGCGCACCGCGTACGGCCGGCACATCTACGCTGTCGGCGGCAACAAGGAGGCGGCCCGGCGGGCCGGCATCAACGTCGACCGGATCCGGATCTCGGTCTTCGTCATCTGCTCCGCGATGGCGGCGATCGGTGGAATCGTGGCGGCGAGCCGGGCCAACTCGGTCGACGCCAACACCGGCGGCAGCGACGTCCTGCTCTACGCGGTCGGGGCCGCGGTCATCGGCGGCACCAGCCTCTTCGGCGGCAAGGGCCGGGTGCTCGACGCGGTGCTCGGCGGGGCCGTGGTCGCCGTGATCAACAATGGGATGGGTCTGATGGGATACAGCTCGGGGGTCAAATACGTGGTCACCGGTTCGGTACTGCTGCTGGCCGCTGGCGTCGACGCGCTGTCCCGACGTCGGGCCACCGCCACCGGCAACCGCTGACCGCCGCCACCGTGGAGTTACCGAGACGATGCGTGTAGGACCGAGCCAGGAGGAGATCCGCCGGCAGAACCTCGGTGCCCTGTTGCGCTACGTGCACATCCACGGGGCCACCTCGCGGGCCGAACTCACCACCGCGCTCGGTCTCAACCGCAGCACCATCGGGGCGCTCACCGCCGACCTCGCCGGTGCCGGCCTGGTCAGCGAGGGGGCACCGCGGGAAACCGGCCGGGCCGGGCGGCCGTCACCGGTCGTCCGGCCAGAGTCCGAACGCGTCTTCGCCTACGCGTACAGCATCGAGGTGGACCGGCTGCGGGCCGCCCGGGTCGGGCTCGGCGGCGCGGTACTCGACCGGCGCGAGACGGCCCGCCCGTACGGGGTAGCCGCCGCCGAGACCGCGCCGCTGCTCGCCGCCTTCGTCAAGGAGATGCAGCAGTCGGTCCCGGCCGGTTCGACGTACGTCGGCGCCGGCGTCGCGGTCTGCGGACTGGAGATGCGGGAGGAGGGCCCGGTCCACGTCAAGCCGGAGACCGGCTTCGTCGACCGGTCGCTCGGCGCGGCGCTCGACGCGCACCTCGACCCGGAGCGGCCGATCCTGGTCGGCAACGCCGCCGACGTCTCGGCGCTGGCCGAGCACGCCCGGGGCGCCGCGGTCGGCTGCGACGACCTCATCTACCTGCACCGTGACGTGGGCGTCGACGCCGGGATCATCGTGCGTGGCCGGCGGCTGACCGGCCACGGCGGCCTCGGCGGCGAGGTCGGCCACATGGTGGTGCAGCCCGGCGGGCGGGAGTGCGGGTGCGGCTCCCGGGGCTGCTGGGAAACCGTCATCGGCGAATACGCCCTGCTGGACGGCGCCGCGGGCGGCGGTGGCACCGGGCGTCGGGCAGCGCTGTCGATCGTCGACGCGGCGGCCCGTGGCGACGCCAGCGCCAAGGCGGCCGTACGGGAGGTCGGCGACTGGCTCGGGTTCGGGGTGGCGAACCTGGTCAACATCTTCAACCCCGGAATGGTGATCTTCGGCGGTACGCTGCGCGACGTCTACCTCGCCTCGGCCGCCCGGGTCCGCAGCCGGCTCAACTCGATGGCGCTACCCGCGTCGCGGGAGCAGGTCAAGCTGCGTACCCCGCAACTCGGCGAGGACGCCGCCCTGATCGGCGCCGCCGAACTGGCCTTCGAACACCTGCTCGCGGCCCCCCTGGACGCCACCCCCTGACCCCGCCCCCGGGACTGGCGCACGGCCCCGGGCTGGCGCCGCTGGCGCCGCGTTGATCAAGGAGTTGTTGCGCGACAATTCGCACGAAGCGGGCATGCTTCCTCCTTGATCAACGCGGCACCGGCTCGGCGCGGGCGGCGGCACGGGCTCGGCACTCAGCGCGGCACCGGCTCGGCGGGGGTGCCCGGGGCGGCGGGGTGTGCGGGCTGGTCGGGGGTGGGGGGCTGGTCGGTGGGTGGGCGGTTCATCTGACGCCAGGTCGGGCTGACGAACGGCAGCACGGTCACCGCCAGGTAGGCGCCACCGAAGAGCATCAGTGCCGCGTTCAGGCCGAAGCCCTGCACCGCCCAGCCGGCGAGCAGGCTGCCCAGCGGCATGCCGCCCCACCCGATGGCCTGCCCGAGGCCGAGGACCCGGGCCCGCAGGTGTTCCGGAACCCGTTCGTACGACACCGCGCCGAGGATCGGGTTGACCGCCGAGATCGACACGCCGGCCACGAACGACACGACGTACACGATCCAGAGCGAGTCGGCCACGGACAGGATCGCGAACCGCGGTGCCCCGGCGATCAGGAACCCGACGGCGAACACGGCGAACCGCGGCACTCTCGGCGCCACGGCGGTGAAGACCACGTTGCCGAGCACCGCGCCGACCGCGAAGACGCCGGACAGCACCCCGAGCGCGACCGGCGAGCCGATCACGTCGCTGGCCCAGAACGGCGCCAGCACCGTCCCGTACGCGGCGTCGGCGAGGTTGGTGACGAACAGCAGCAGCGTGATGCCGAGCATGAGCCGGTCCCGGCGCAGGAACGCCAGCCCGGCCCGCAGCGCCGGCAGGTACGCCTCCCGGTCGGTGACCGCGGCCACCACCCGCCGTACGCCGGGCACCAGGGCCGCGACGATCACGCCGGCCAGCAGGAACGTGGCGGCGTCGATGGCCAGTACGGTCGACGCGTCCAGGGTCGCGATGAGCACGCTGGCCAGCGGGGCGCCGAGCAGGGTGGCGAGGCGGCCGAGCCCGTCGTGCAGGCTGGTGGCCCGGGTCATCTCCATCCCGGATGCGGCGACGGTCTCCGGGAAGACGACCCGTTTCGCGGTGTCGCCGAGCCCGCGCAGGAACCCGACGACGCCGATCAGCGTGATCAGTACACCGAAGTGCAGCTGGCCGCCGGCGTGCAGGACGGGTACGGCGATCAGCGCGGCGGCGCTGCCGAGGTCGGCGGCGACGCTGACCCGGCGGTGGCCGAGCCGGTCGAGCAGCGGTCCGCCGAGCCCGCAGGCGAGCACGTACGGCAGCATCTCGACGAACGCGACGATGCCGGTACGGGCGGCACTGCCGGTGGTGACGAGGGTGAACCAGGGCAGCGCGATCATGCTCATCCGGCTACCGACCAGCGAGACGACCTCGGCGGTGAGCAGCGCGATCAGGCCCTGCCGTTTCACGCTTCCGCCCGGCCCTCGGTCCGGAGGAACGGCATGAGCTGCAACTGGACGACGACCCGCTCGGTGCCGTCGGAGGCGGGGGCATCCGGCCGGGCTTCGCGGTAGCGGTCGAGCACCGCGGTCAACTCCTCCCCCAGCGCGCGGGTTTCCTCGGCGGTCAGTTGGAGGCGCCAGTCGCTGATGGTTCCGGTGTCGCGCCACGGCCCGGTGCGATCAGCGGATTCGTCGAGCCAGCGCTCGACCCGCCCGGCGTAGAGGGCGGCGACGGCCCGCAGGTAGGCGGCGCTCTCCTCGGGCATGTCCCGGTTGGCTTCGCCGTCGAAGCTGGTGAACCGGTGGGCGGCCCGCCACCAGCGTTCCCGGCCGACGCCGCGCCCGGTGTCCTCCACCACGAAGCCGTAGGTGGCGAGCTGGCGCAGGTGGTAGCTGGTGGAGCCGGTCGACTCGCCGAGAAGTTCGGCGAGCCGGGTGGCGGTGGCGGGTCCGTCCTCGCGCAGTGCGCTGAGGATGCGGACCCGCAGCGGGTGGGCGATCCCCCGCAGCGAACGCCCGTCGAGGACGAGCCTATCCTCTTCCAAAGACATGTTTGCAAACGTAGCCTTGCAAAGACTCCTTTGCAATATCGGAACGCCACCCCGCCACCCTGTTCCCCCTCTCCTCACCCACTGGAGCGTTGATCAAGGGGAAAGCGTGGCCGTTTTGTCGCTTCTCGGGGACGATTTCCCCTTGATCAACGCGCCCCGCGCGCGCCGCGCGCACCGCACGCCCGCACCCCGCGCCCGCGTCCCGCGCCCGCGCGCTGCTCGCGGGGCTGGGGCGCTACGGGCGGGTGCCGTGCCAGGAGCGCCAGAGGGCGGCGTACGACCCGTCGGCGGCGACCAGCTCGTCGTGCGATCCCAGCTCGGCGATCCGGCCGTCCTCCACCACCGCGACCCGGTCCGCGTCGTGCGCGGAGAAGAGCCGGTGCGCAATCGCGATCACCGTACGCCCCTCCAGCACCGCCGCCAGCGAGCGTTCGAGCTGCCGGGCCGCCCGCGGATCGATCAGGGACGTGGCCTCGTCGAGCACCAGCGTGTGCGGGTCGGCGAGGACCAGACGGGCCAGCGCCAACTGCTGCGCCTGCGCCGCCGACAGCGAATGTCCCTTCGCGCCGACGACCGTCGCAAGACCCTCCGGCAGCTCGTCGGCCCAGCCGAGCGCGTCGACCGCGGCCAGCGCGGCGCGTACCTGGTCCTCGGAGGCGTCGGGGCGGACCATGGCGACGTTGTCGCGCAGCGTGCCGATGAAGATGTGGTGCTCCTGGGTCACCAGGGCCACATGCGAACGCAGTTCCTCGATCGGCAGGCCGACGAGCGGCGCCCCGCCGACCGTGACCACGCCGGTCCGGGGACCGTGGATGCCGGCGAGCAGCCGCCCGAGGGTCGACTTGCCGGCCCCGGACGGGCCGACCATCGCCAGCCGCTCCCCCGGCTCGACCGCGAGCGAGACGCCGTGCAGGACGTCGCGCTCCGCCAGGTACGAGAACCGGACGTCCCGGGCGACGACCCGCTCGCCGTCCGGCTTGGCCGCCGACGCCGCCCGGTCGTCGGGCAGTTGCGCGACACCGAGCAACCGGGCCATCGAGGCACCGCCGACCTGCAGCTCGTCGAGCCAGGACAGCAACCGGTCCAGCGGGTCGATCAACTGCTGTACGTAGAGCGTGGCGGCGGTGACCTGGCCGAGCGTCACCCAGCCCTCGAGGTAGAACCAGCCGCCGAGGACCAGGGTGGCCACCACCGGAATGACGTAGCTGATCTCGGCAACCGGGAACCACACCGTACGCAGGAAGAGGGTGTACCGCTCGGCCGCGTACGACCGGCGGATGTCCGCGTCGGTGCGGACCCGGCGCCGGGCCGCCTGGCGCAGTGCCTCGGTGGTCCGCGAACCGTCGACGGTCTCCGCGATGCCGTCGGTGATGTCGGAGTAGGTGGCGCTCTCCCGCAGGTAGCCGGCCGGGGCCCGGCGCAGGTACCAGCGGGTTCCGGCGTACAGCAGCGGCACCGCGATGAGGCACGGCAGCGCCAGCAGCGGGCTGACCAGCACCAGTGCCAGCGCGACGAAGACGCAGGTGACCATCGCGATCAACGTCTCGGGCACGGCGAACCGAACCGTCTTCGACAGCGCCGAGACGTCGCGGGACGTCCGGGTCAGCAGGTCGCCCGAGCCAGCCTTCTCCACTGTAGACAAGGGGATGGCCAGGATCCGGTCGACGAACTCCTCCCGCAGTTCGGCGAGCACCCGCTCGCCGAGGCGCGCCGACGCCAGGTGCGCGAACCGCACCAGCACCGCCTGGGCCACCACGAACCCGCCGATCGCCAGCGCGATCCGG
This sequence comes from Polymorphospora sp. NPDC050346, assembly GCF_040655695.1. NCBI lineage: Bacteria > Bacillati > Actinomycetota > Actinomycetes > Micromonosporales > Micromonosporaceae > Polymorphospora > Polymorphospora sp. NPDC050346. Next base: position 369,483 of record NZ_JBFAKM010000002.1, read on the forward strand.
TCCACGGTGACCGTGGTCGTACCCTGCGAGATCGCCTCGACCAGGTCCCCGAGCAGCCGCGGCGCGACGAGCCCGGCGATCGCGGCGAGCGCGTGCAGGCCGAGCGCCCAGGCCAGGGCACGCGGGTGGCGGCGGAACAACACCCGGGCGTACGCCCGCGCCTGCGCCGCGTCGGCGACCGGCAGCGCCCGCCCGCTCACGGCGTCACCTCGCTGCGCTCGGCACCGCCGTGTCCTCCACCGAGCCTCATGGCTCGCTCGCTCCGCTCGCTCACAACGTCACCTCGCTGCGCTCGGCACCGCCGTGTCCTCCACTGAGCCCAATGGCTCGCTCGCTCCGCTCCCTCACAACGTCACCTCGCTGCGCTCGGCACCGCCGTGTCCTCCACTGAGCCCCATGGCTCCGCTCACTCACAACGTCACCTCGCTCGCTCACGCTTCCTCCCCGCGGGTGACGACGGCGGCGTACCGCGGCTCGGTGGCGACCAGCTCACGGTGGCCGCCCTCGGCGACGACCTTGCCGTCCTCGACGAAGAAGACCCGGTCGGCCCGGTCGAGGACCAGTGGGCTGGTCGTGCAGACCAGCGTCGTACGGCCGGCCCGGGCCGGCCCGAGCTGGCCGGCGATCCGCGCCTCGGTGTGCGCGTCGACGGCGCTGGTCGGCTCGACCAGGATCAGGATCTGCGGGTCGGCGACCAGGGCGCGGGCCAGCCGCAGCCGCTGCTGCTGGCCGCCGGAGAACTCCCGGCCCCGCTCGGCCACGACCGCGTCGACCCCATCCGGCAGCGCCGCCACGATGTCCGTCGCGCTCGCCGCGACCAGTGCGGCTTCGACCGTCTCGTCGTCGGCCCGGTCGTGCGGGTCCAGTTCGGCCCGGAGCCGGCCGGTGAACAGGGCGGCGTTGTTGTCGGCCACCAGGATCCGCTCCCGGACCGACGTCAGCGCCAGCTCCCGCAGGGGTACGCCGGCATAGCTCGCCTCGCTGTCGGTATAGCGGCCGAGCCGGTCGGCGATCGCCACCGCGTCGACGGGGTCGGCCGCTGCGAGCGCGGTGAACCGGCCGGGGGCGACCACGAGCCCGGATTCGGGGTCGACCAGTTCGGCATCGGATCGCGGCCACTCCCGGGGCCGGTCCGGGTCGGACAGCTCCGGGGTGAGCGTGAAGAGCCGGACGACCCGCTGCGCGCCGACGTGCCCACGGGTGATCTTCTCGATCGCCTCGGTCAGGGTCCGCAGCGGCGAGACCAGGAACGCCGTGTAGCCGTAGAAGGCGACGAGCTGTCCGGCGGTGATGTCGCCGCGGAGCGCGAACCGGGCGCCGAGCCAGGTCACCAGGACGACGAAGACGCCGGGCAGCAGGATCTGGGCCGCCTCCAGATAGGACTCGATGCCGGCCACCCGCATCCCCCGTTTACGCAGGTCCTGCGACTCGGTCCGGTAGCGCGCCGAGAAGACCGGTTCGCCGCCGACGCCACGCAGCACGCGGAGCCCGGCCACGATGTCGCCGGCGCGGGTGGTCAGGGTGCCCTGCTGGTCGCGGTATTCCTCCTGTTGGCGGTGCAGGGGGCGGATGAGCAGGCCGACGACCGCCATCAGCAGCGGTACGCCGATCAGGACGACGAGCCCCAGCGGGACCGAGGTGGCGAGCAGGATCACGGTGATCGTGGCGATCGCGACGACGGCGCCGGTGCCCCGGGCGGTGATGTCGAGTGCGGCACCGATGTGGCTGATGTCGGCGGTGCCGATGCTGACCACCTCGCCGGCGGCCAGCCGTTTGGGCAGGGTGGCACCGAGTTGGTTGGCCCGCTCGACGGTGAGCTGGATGGTGCGGTAGGAGGAGGCGAGGAAGTTGAAGACGGCCAACCGGTGTCGCCCGACACCGGCGGCGGCCTGGAGCACGCCGAGACCGAGCAGCACCAGCCCCCAGTGCAGCAGGCCGTCGGGGTCCCGGCCGGCGATTCCGACGTCGATGGCGCGGCCGATCACGGCCGGCATCAGTGCCTGGGCCACCATCCAGATGATGGCCAGTAGGACGGCGCCGGTCATCGACGGCCACGCGCGGCGAGCCAGCCAGATCAGGTAGTGGGTCGCGCTGCGGTGGTCGGGGGTGCCGGGATCACCGACGGGTAAGGGCCGCATAGCACCGCCGACGTTACGAGACTCACCCGTTGGTCACCAGCGGTTTTCCGGCCGATCGCGCCGGCATCGACCGGCGGCACCGACCCGCTCGTGGATCAGCGGTCGACCTGGGTGAAGTCCCATGTGTGGGGGGGCCGGGCCACCAGTGCCGGCGGCGGGTCGGGCAGCGCCATCGGGGCGCTGCGCCACTTCGAGATGACCACCACCCGGTGGTCGACCGACGAGAAGACCTCACTCGACAGGTGCAGCGGACTGTGGTCGAACTCCGGCAGCACCGTCTCACACACCCACGTGATGAGGTCGGCGAACCGGGCCGGCTCGGCCCGCGCCTCCCACATCCGCACGATCACGTGCGCGGACACTACACGCTCACCGTCGTCAACGGCATCGCGGAGTCGGCCGGCAGGTCCAACCGGCTCGGCGCGATCCCGGCCGCGACCAGGTGCGAGCCGAGCGCGGCCACCATCGCGCCGTTGTCGGTGCACAGCCGGGGCGGTGGCACCCGTACGGTGATCCCGTGCCGGGCGCAGCGCTGCTCGGCCAGCGCCCGCAGCCGCGAGTTTGCGGCGACCCCGCCCCCGATGACCAGCGTCTCGACCCCGTGCTGCCGGCAGGCGTCGATCGCCTTGGCGGTGAGCACGTCGCAGACCGCCTCCTGGAACGACGCCGCGACGTCGGCGACCGGGACCGGCTCGCCGGCCCGCTCCCTTGCCTCCACCCAGCGGGCGACCGCCGTCTTCAGCCCGGAGAACGAGAAGTCGAACCGGTGCGCGGCCAGGTCTTTCGGCGCGGTCAGGCCGCGCGGGAACGCGATCGCGGCGCCGTCCCCCTCCCGGGCGGCCCGGTCGATCGGCGGGCCGCCGGGGAACGGCAGCCCGAGCAGTCGGGCCACCTTGTCGAACGCCTCGCCGGCCGCGTCGTCGATCGTGGCCCCCAGCGGGGTCACCCCGGCGGTCAGGTCGTCGACCAGCAGCAGCGAGGAGTGCCCGCCGGAGACCAGCATCGCGATCGCCGGCTCGGGCAGGGGGCCGTGCTCCAGGGTGTCGACGGCGACGTGCGCGGCGAGGTGGTTCACCCCGTAGATCGGCTTCTCGGCGGCGACCGCGTAGCCCTTCGCGGCGGCGACCCCGACCAGCAGCGCACCGGCCAGTCCCGGCCCGGCGGTCACCGCGATGGCGTCGATGTCGGCGATCGTGACCCCGGCCTGGTCGAGCGCCCGCCGCATGGTCGGCACGATCGCCTCCAGGTGGGCGCGGCTGGCGACCTCGGGGACCACGCCGCCGAACCGGGCGTGCTGGTCGACGCTGGAGGCCAGCGCGTCGGCGAGCAGGGTGTGCCCGCGTACGATGCCCACCCCTGTCTCGTCGCAGGACGTCTCGATGCCGAGTACGAGTGGTTCGTCAGCCATTGCGCATCATCACCAGGGCGTCGGTGTTGCTCGGTTGGTAGTAGCCGCGCCGGATCCCGACCGGCTCGAAGTCGTACGCCGCGTAGAGCCGCTGCGCGGCGGCGTTGTCGACCGCGACCTCCAGCAGGGTACGTCGTACCTCGCGGCGGGCGGCCTCGGCCAGCAGCGCCTCCAGCAGTCGGCGGCCGACCCCGGACCGTTGGGCGTCGCGGCGTACGGCGATGTTCTGCACCCAGCTCTCGTCGGGCGGGATGACGGCCAGTCCGGCGTAACCGACCACGGTGCCGGCCGGGTCGAGTGCGACCAGGTAGTGGTGCGCGCCGGCGAGCTCGCTCCAGAACATGGCGGCCGACCACTGCTCGGCCCCGAACAGGTCCGCCTCGATCGGCAGCACCTCGTCGACGTGCCACCACCGCATCCGGGCCAGCCGGATGCGGCCCGGTGCACCGGAACCCGCCGGGTTCACCGCGCCACCTCGCCCCGCCCGGTCACGGCAGCACCGGCTTGCGGCCGGTGGCGGCCACCGCGTCCGGCCGGCGCAGGTAGAGCGGGGTCAACGGTTCGGACGGGGCCGCCGCGAGGACCCGCTCGGCGGCCAGTTCGGCGAGGGCGACCGGGTCGGGGTAGCGGGGCTCGGCGCGCAGCGGAAGGCCGAGTGCGTCGGCGTAGCGGTGCGCGCCGTCGCCGACGGCGGCGGTGGCACCGAGTTCGCCGGCCCGGCCGGCCACCTCGGCCGGAGTGTGCACGTCGGGGCCGGCGACCCGCTCGCCGGTGCCGGCGTAGACCGCCCAGTAGACCTCCCGGCGCCGGGCGTCGGTGGCCACCAGCACCGGTTCGCCGCCGGCCGCCGGCCGACCGACGCCGTCCAGCGAGCACACCCCGTAGGTCGGGATCCCGAGCACCTGGCCCATCGTGACGGCGGTGACGAGCCCGACCCGCAGCCCGGTGAACGGGCCGGGGCCGAGGCCGGCGACGACCGCGGCCAGGTCGGCCGGCCGGTCGCCGGACTCGGCGAACAGCGCGTCGACCTGGGGGGCGAGCAGTTCGCCGTGCGCCCGCGCGTCGACGGCGCGACGCGCTGCCACCGGGGCCACCCCGTCCGGCGTGATCCGCACGAGAGCGGCCGTGACCGCCGGGGTCGCCGAGTCCACCACGAGTACCAGCACGTTGTGCACCTTAATCGGCGCCGTGGTGCCGGCCCGGCACCGGCCGGCCCGGCGTACGCGACACGCCGTCCGGGCCCGCCCGTCCGGGGTGGCGACCTGCGTCAGCCGGCGGAGCGGTCCCACTCGACGCCGGGCAGCCCGGCGTCGGCGAGGGCCTTGTTGGTGGCGCTGAACGGCCGGCTGCCGAGGAAGCCCTTCGGGTTCATCGGGCTGGGGTGGCCGGCTTCGAGGACCACGTGGGCCGGGTTGGTGACCAGCGCCGCCTTCTTGCGGGCGTAGCCGCCCCACAGCAGGAAGACGACCCGGCTGTCCCGGGCGTTCAGCGCCCGGATCGTGGCGTCGGTGAACTCCTCCCAGCCCTTGTTCGCGTGCGAACCGGGCTTGGCCTCGCGGACGGTGAGGACCGCGTTGAGGAGCAGCACGCCGCGTTCGGCCCAGGCGGTCAGGTTGCCGTTGCGGGACACCGGGACACCGAGGTCCTCGTTCAGCTCCTTGAAGACGTTGCGCAGTGACGGCGGCACCGACACCCCGTCGCGGACGCTGAAGCTGAGCCCGTGGGCCTGGCCGGCCTTGTGGTAGGGGTCCTGGCCGAGAATCAGCACCCGGGTGTCCTCGGGCGTGCAGAGCCGGTAGGCGCTGAACAGGTCGTCGACCGGCGGGTAGACCGTCTGGGTCTGGTATTCCTCGGCGACGAAGGCACCGAGCGCGGCGGTGCGGTCGGCGTCGAGGTGCGGTGCCAGCAGCGTCTGCCAGGCTGGCGGGAGGAGCGCCGGGAGGTCGAGGGACATCAGCGGCCTTTCGTGGGTTCGGACGATGACCGAACCCTAGAACGGCGGTGCGACATATCCCAGTTTCGTCAGGCGGCCCGCCCAGTCGCCGCCGACCGGTACGAGTTCGACGACCCGGGTGTCGTCGTCGCGCCGGTCGATGCGGATCAGCAGGTGGCCGTCGCCGTGCTGCTCGACCATGCCCTCGCCCCACTCGACGACGGTCACCGAGTCGTCCATCGAGGCGTCGAGGTCGAGGTCGTCGATCTCGGCCCGGGGGTCCGACGTGGAGCCCAGCCGGTAGGCGTCGGCGTGCACCAGCGCCACCCGGCCGTCGCGGGCCGGGTCGGGCCGGTGCACCCGGGCGATGACGAACGTCGGCGAGGTGACGTCGCCGAGCACGCCGAGTCCGGTGCCGATGCCCTGGGTCAGCGCGGTCTTGCCGGCGCCCAGCGGCCCGGCCAGCACCAGCAGGTCTCCCGCGCGCAGGATCCCGGCGAGCCGGGCGCCGTACGCCCGGGTTTCCTCCACGGTGGACAGTTCGGTCATCGTTCGAGCTTCCCGAGAAAGTCGATCAGTACGGCGTTGACCTCGTCGGCGTGTTCGAGCATGACGACGTGGCCACTGTCAGCGATCTTGATGAATTCGGCGTCCGGCAGGCGGCGCAGGATCTCCTCGGAGTGCGCCACCGGAGTGATCATGTCCTTGTCACCGACGATGACCAGGGTCGGGGTCTCCCGTAGGGTGGCCAGCGCCGGATAGCGGGCATGGGTGTAGAGGGTACGCAGGTAGCGGGCGACCGTCTCGGCCGTGGTGCCCGAGTTCATCTTCTCCACGTACGACACCAGGGCCGGGCTCGGCCGGGTGGTGCCGAACCCGTAGCGGCGGGTCATCAGCCAGGCCAGGTCGGAGGCGGCGGTGCGGGCCCGGTCGATCACCCCGCCGGTGAGCCGGGTCGCGTTGTTGACCAGCGGCAGCAGCGGGCTGCCGAACCGGGAGATGATGGTCGGCAGGCCGAACTTCGCCTGCTCCACCAGACCGCCGGAGGTGGCGATCAGCACGGCGCCGACCACCCGCCGCTCGAACATCTGCGGGTAGAGCTCGGCCAGCGCCATGATCGTCATGCCGCCCATCGAGTGCCCCACGAGTACCAGCGGCCCCTCCGGCACCGTCTCGTCGATCACCGCCCGCAGCGTCTCCCCCAGCGCCGGCAGCTCGTACTCCCCCGATTCGAGCCGGCCCGAACGGCCGTGCCCGGGCTGGTCGTAGAAGACCATCCGGTAGTCGCCGCGCCGGGTCAGCTCCGAACGCTGGAAGTGGAAGGTGCCCATGTCGAGGCAGAAGCCGTGCACGAAGACGATGGTGGGCTCGGCCGGCCCGGCCGCCACCCCGGTGATGAATCCGGCGTCGATCTCGACCCCGTCGGCCGGCTCGACGATCTCCACGTGGATGTCGGTGCCGTCGGCGGTGGTGACGGTGCACGTCTCGTCGTACGGCAGGGCGCCGAACCGCTCCTCGGCGTAGATGTCGCCGACGCCCCGCTTGGACCGCCGGACGATGGCCCGTTCGGCGGCGATGCCGGCCGCGAGCCCGGCCGCCGCCACACCGACCACGGCGCCGAAGATGCCGGCCCGCCGCTTCGCCTTCGTCCGCCCGTTGTCGGCCGCCATCAGCGGGCCCCGTCGTAGACCCGGGGTACGCGTACGCCGCCGAACCGGGTCACGATCTCGTAGTTGATCGTGCCGGCCGCCTCGGCCCAGTCGTCGGCGGTCGGCTCGCCGCCGTCGCCCGGCCCGAACAGCGTCGCGACGTCGCCGGCCACCACCGGATCGTCGCCGCAGTCGAGCACCACCTGGTCCATGCAGACCCGGCCGGCGATGGTGCGGACCCGCCCGCCGAGCTGGATCGGGCCGGCGTTGGAGGCGTGCCGGGGAATCCCGTCGGCGTAACCGAGCGGTACGACCGCCAGCGTCGTCTCCTGGGCGGTGGTGTAGGTGTGGCCGTACGACACGCCCTGGCCGGCCGGCACCCGCTTGGCGAGCATCACCCGGGCCCGGGCCGTCATCGCCGGCCGCAGCCCGTAGCGCTCGCCGACGACCGGGGACAGCCCGTAGACGGCCAGACCGGGACGAACCAGGTCGAAGTGGGTGTCGGGCCGGGTCAGGGTGGCCGCCGAGTTGGCCAGATGCCGGTAGCGCGGCCGCACCCCCCACCGTTCGGCGAGCGCCAGCCCCTCGTGGAAGTTGGCGAGCTGCCGGTCGATCGTCGGGTGCCCGGGCGCGTCGGCGTACGCGAAATGGCTCCAGACCCCGACCACCTCGATGGTGCCGTCGGCCTGGGCCTTGGCGGCGGCCTCCAGCAGGACCGGCCAGTCGGCGGCGGTCGCCCCGCCGCGCGCCAGCCCGGTATCGACCTTGAGGTGGACGCGGGCCGGGTGGCCGGCCCGGCCGGCGGCGGTCAGCACCTCGTCGAGCTGGTCGACCGAGGCCGCGCTCAGGTCGACGTTCGCGGCCACCCCCTCGTGCAGGGGCAGCCCGGGTGCCAGCAGCCAGGCGAGCACCGGCGCGGTCACCCCGGCGCGACGCAGGGTAAGAGCCTCGTCGAGGGTGCACACCCCGAGCCAGTCGGCGCCCGCGTCCAGGGCCGCCCGGGCGGCCGGGAGCATCCCGTGCCCGTAGCCGTCCGCCTTGACGACCGCCATCAGCTCGGCGCTCGTGCCGGCCCGCAACCGGGCCACGTTCTCGCGGATCGCGTCAAGGTCGATCCGCACCTCGGCCTGCCACATGCTGTTCAGCCTACTGACCGCGGCCGACGCCCCGAGCCGGTCGCCACGACGTATCCGTCACCAGCGCTCGCGCCTCACCGCGCGGTGAGGCGGGCGACGACCGGGCGCAGGGCGTCGACGACGTCCGGGGCGGTGACCGGGCCGCGCCGGGCGGCCTCCCGGCCGGCCAGCCCGTGCAGGAAGGCGGCGGCCACGGCGGCCCGCTCCGGCGCCACCCCGGCGGCGAGCAGCGATCCGAGCAGGCCGGCGAGCACGTCACCGGTGCCGCCGGTGGCCAGCGCGGGGCTGCCGGTCGGGTTGACGTACGCCCGGCCGTCCGGCGTCGCGACCACCGTACGGTCGCCCTTGAGCAGGACGACCGCGTTCATCCAGGCGGCCAGGCGCAGCGCGGCGCCGGCCCGGTCGGAGCCGGCGGCCGTGCCGCAGAGCCGGGCGAACTCGCGGTCGTGCGGGGTGACCACCGTCGGCGCGGTGCGCTCGCGCAGCCGGCCGGCGTGGCTGCCGTCGACGAGCATGGTCAGCGCGTCGGCGTCGAGCACCGCCGGCACCGGCGCGGCGAGCACCGACCGCAGTTCGGCGGCGGCCGCCGCCCCGCCACCGAGGCCGGAACCGCAGACCCACGCCTGCACCCGGCCGGCGTCGGCGACCCGGCCGGTGGCGATCACCGACGGATGCTGGTGCAGCACCTCGGCCGCCGCGCCGCCCGCGTACCGGACCAGTCCGGTCGGACCGGCCAGCGCCCCACCGACGGACAGCACGGCGGCGCCCGGATAGGTGGTCGAGCCGGTGGCGACCCCGACCACGCCGCGGGTGTACTTCTCCGACTCGGGGCCGAGCGCCGGCCACCAGTCCGCGATGTCGTCCCACTCCGGCACCAGCAGGGCCGGGGTGCCCCGCAGCCGGTCGGTGAGCCCGATGTCGACCAGGTCGACCTCGCCGGCGTGTACGGCCGCCGGCCCGACGACCAGGGCCGGTTTGAGGCAGCCGAAGGTGACGGTGACGTCGGCGCGTACGGCTGCCCCGGGCACGTCGCCGGTGTCCACGGCGACCCCGCTGGGCACGTCGACCGCGACGACCGTGGGCCGGCCGCCCCCGGCGGACGCAAGCGTGTCGAGTTTCGCGACCAGGGCGGCGGCGTCCGGGCGCAGCCCGCCGGCGGCCCCGATGCCGACGATGCCGTCGACGACGAGGTCGGCCCGGTCGGGCAGGGTGGTGACGAGCCGGCCGCCGGCCGTACGCAGTGCCGCCAGCCCTCCACCGTGGATCCGGTCGGGGGCCAGCGCGAGTGCGGACACGGTCGCGCCCCGGCCGGCGAGGGTGGCACCGGCGTAGAGCGCGTCGCCGCCGTTGTTGCCGGCGCCGACGAGCAGCAGCACGCGGGCGCCGTAGACCCCGCCGCGTTCGGCGAGCAGCAGCGCGCAGCGGCGTGCGAGTCCGGCGGCGGCCCGCCGCATCAGGGTGTCCGCCGGCAGGCTGGCGATCAGTCCGTCCTCGGCGGCCCGTACGTCGGCCACCCGCCACGCCGTCCTCATCGCTCGGCCACCACCATCGCCGAGGCGATCCCACCGTCGTGGGACAGCGAGAGGTGCCAGTGGTTGACGCCGCGCTCGTCGGCCGCGGCGGCGACCGTGCCGGAGACGGTCAGCCAGGGCCGGCCGTCCGGGTCGGCGACGACCTCGCAGTCGTGCCAGTGCAACCCGGCCGGGGCGCCGAGCGCCTTCGCCACCGCCTCCTTGGCCGCGAACCGCGCGGCCAGGGACTCCGGCGAGCGCGGATTGCCGGCACCGGTGTGCCGCTCCGCCTCGGTGAAGAGCCGTTCGGCCAGCGGGGGTGTGCGCGCCAGCGCCCGGGCGAACCGCTCGACCAGGACCACGTCGATGCCGACAGCCACGATCACCCGATCACCCTAACGGGGCGCAGGCTATCCGCGCGGTCCGTGGTGGACAAGGGCTGTGGACAACCCGCGGGTACGCCGGTCGCCCGCGCTCCACAGGGCCCCCGGTACGCACCGGCGCGCGCCTAGCGTCGACGCCGACGAGGTCCGCGGGGACGACGGGGTCTGCGGGACGACGAGGTCCGCGGGGACGACGGGGTCTGCGGGACGACGAGGTCCGCGGGAACAACGAGGTCCGCGGAACGACGAGGTCCGCGGAACGACGAGGTCCGCGGGAACAACGAGGTCCGCGGAACGACGAGGTCCGGGGAGGATGCATGACCGACGGTTCCATCCGGGTGCGGATCGCCGCCCTGCGCCGGGCCGGCGGCGACCTCAGCGCCACGGCCCACCGGCTCGGTCAGGGGCTCGGCACGACTCCGGGACTGGTCGTCACCGCCCCGGGCTGGGCCACCGCCGCCGCCCTGGCGCAGGTCGAGGCGGCGGTCCACCGGTCGACGACGGTGCTGGGCGGCCGGGCGGCGGACACCGCCGACGCCCTGCGGCGGTCCGCCGACGGCTACGAGGCGGCCGACGACCGGGCGGCGCGACGCATGGCCGGCATCGGATGATCGGCTACGCGCAACTCTGGGCCGCCGACCCGACCGCGTGGCGGGCCGCCGGGACGGCCTGGCGCGGACTCGACGCCATGGTGCGGCGGCGGGCGGCCGAGGTGGCCCGAACCCGGTCGGCGCTGGCCGACAGCTGGGCCGGGCCGGCCGCCGGCACGGCCGGGACGCGGCTCGACACGCTGCGCGGCGCGGTCGAGGCCGCCGCGCCGGCCCTGGTCGAGATCGACCAGATCCTGGCCGAGTTCGCCGCCCTGCTGGTCCGGGCCAAGGCGCTGCTCGACGCCGCCGTACGCGGTGCCGCCATGAACCGGGTGCTGATCGACCGGCACGGCGGCGTGTCGCTCGATCCCGCCGTGCCGCAGGTCGACCCACGGGCCGGCGCGGCCGTGCTGCGGGTCGGTGCGCAGATCCGCGCCGCGCTGGAACTCGCCACGCGGGCCGACCGGGAGGCGGCCGGGCGGCTCACCGGCCTCGCCACCGCGGCGGTGACCGGCTGGACGACCGAGCCGCCCCCGGACCGCCCGGCGGGCGACGCCGATCCGGCCGCCGTACGCCGGTGGTGGGACGATCTCTCCCCGGCCCAGCGGCGCTGGCTCGTACGGCACGAGCCGGCGCTGGTCGGTGGCCTCGACGGGGTGCCGGTGGCGATGCGGGACCAGGCCAACCGGCTGCTCCTGCCGCAGTTGCGGGCCGACCTGCTCGCCCGCCGGGCCGAACTGCTGGCCACCTGGCCCCGGCTGCCCGGCAACCATCTGGAGGGCCTGCGGATCGCCGCGATTCTCGGCGGCCTGGACGCGATCGAGGCACGGCTCGCCGCCGAGAGCGGTCCACGGGCCTACCTGCTCGGCCTGGACCCGGCCGGTGACGGCCGGACCGTCGTGGCGCTCGGCGACCCCGACCGCGCCGACCATGTCGTCACCTACGTGCCGGGAATGACGTCCGACCTGCCGAGCGCCGACGGCGAGCTGGGCCGGGCCGAGCGGATCCTGGCCCGGGCCGCCGAACTCGCCCCGGACCAACCCGCGGCGGCCGTGTTGTGGCTCGACTACGACGCACCGGACTTCGTGCACGAGGCTCACCGCGCGTCGTACGCCCACGACGCCGGGCCGGCGCTGCACCGGTTCCAGGAGGGGCTGCGGGCCAGCCACGAGGGCGGTCCCGCCCACCAGACGGTGGTCGGGCACAGCTACGGCTCGCTGGTGGTCGGATCCGCCGCCCGCGACCACGGACTCGCCGCCGACGACCTGGTGCTCGTCGGTTCCCCCGGGGTCGGCGTGGATCACGCCCGCGACCTCGGGCTGCCGGCCGGGCGGGTGTGGGCGAGCACGGCCGGCAACGACGTGATCCGCTACGTCCCCTCGGTCGGCGCGCTCGCCGGCGACCTGGCGCTCGGTGTCGCGCTGCCGGGCATCGGGCCGGTGCTGGCGTTCAGCCGTCCCGGCGACGACCTGTGGTTCGGCCACGATCCGAGCGACCGCGATTTCGGCGCGCGGGTCTTCGCCAGCGACCCGAACGGGCACACCGGCTACTGGGACCACGACAACCGGGCGCTGGACGCCATGGCCCGCATCGCGCTCGGCGACGCGGGCCGGCTGCCGGCTACTCCACCGTGACCGACTTGGCCAGGTTGCGGGGCTGGTCGACGTCGTGCCCACGGGCGTCGGCGACCGCGCAGGCGAAGACCTGGAGCGGCACGCTGGTGACCAGTGGCGCGAGCAACGTCGGCGTACGCGGCACGTAGATCACGTGGTCGGCGAAGGGCAGGACCGCCTCGTCGCCCTCCTCGGCGATCACGATGGTGCGGGCGCCCCGGGCGCGTACCTCCTGGATGTTCGAGACGATCTTGTCGCGAAGCACGCTCCGGCCGGCCGGCGACGGGACCACGCAGATCACCGGGGTGCCCTGGTCGATCAGGGCGATCGGGCCGTGCTTCAGCTCACCGGCGGCGAACCCCTCGGCGTGCATGTACGCCAGTTCCTTGAGCTTCAGCGCGCCCTCCAGCGCGACCGGGTAGCCGACGTGCCGGCCGATGAACAGCACCGTGCCGGCGGTCGACAGTTCCCGGGCCAGCTGGCGTACCGGCTCCATGGCGGCGAGCACCGTACGCAGCTTGTTCGGCACCTCCTGGAGCTGGGCGACGACGGCGGCCACCTCGTCGGCGTACTTGACGCCACGCACCTGGGCCAGGTGGAGGCCGATCAGGTAGCAGGCCACGAGCTGGGTGAGGAACGCCTTGGTCGAGGCGACCGCGATCTCCGGCCCGCCGTGGGTGTAGAGCACCGCGTCGGACTCGCGCGGAATGGTGGAGCCGTTGGTGTTGCAGATCGCCAGCACCCGGGCCTTCTGCTCCTTGGCGTGCCGCAGCGCCATCAGGGTGTCCATCGTCTCGCCGGACTGCGAGATCGCCACCACCAGCGTCGACCGGTCGAGCACCGGGTCGCGGTAGCGGAACTCGCTGGCCAGCTCGACCTCGCAGGGGATGCGGGTCCAGTGCTCGATCGCGTACTTCGCCACCAGCCCGGAGTGGTAGGCGGTGCCGCAGGCGACGATGAAGACCTTGTCGACGTCGCGCAGGTCCTGGTCGCTGAGCCGGACCTCGTCGAGCATGATCTCGCCGGTCTCGGTGAGCCGGCCGAGCAGCGTGTCGGCGACCGCCTGCGGCTGCTCGGCGATCTCCTTGAGCATGAAGTAGTCGTAGCCGCCCTTCTCGGCAGCCGACGCGTCCCAGTCGATGTGGAAGTCCTTGCCGGTCGCCGGGTGGCCGTCGAAGTCGGTGATGTCGATGCTGTCCGCGGTGATCAGCACGACCTGGTCCTGGCCCAGCTCGACCGCTTCGCGGGTGTGCTCGATGAACGCCGACACGTCGCTGGCCAGGAAGTTCTCCCCCGCCCCACGACCGACGACCAGCGGCGAGTTGCGCCGCGCACCGACCACCGCGCCGGGAATGGCGGCGTCGGCGGCGAGCAGGGTGAAGGCCCCCTCCAGCCGGACGCAGACCTGCCGCATGGCGGCCGCGAGCAGTTGCGGCCCCTCCGGCGCCCCGCTGGCGCGCAGCTCGGCGAGCGCGCCGGCGAGCAGATGCGCGGCGCATTCGGTGTCGGTGTCGCTGGCGAACTCGACGCCCTCGGCCTCCAGCTCGTCCCGCAGCTTCGCGAAGTTTTCGATGATGCCGTTGTGGATGACGGCGACCCGGCCGTCGCGGGCCACGTGCGGGTGGGCGTTGCGGTCGGTCGGGCCGCCGTGGGTGGCCCACCGGGTGTGCCCGATGCCGGTGGTGCCGTCACCGATGCCGAGGACCGGCCCGGTGCCGTCCGGGTCGGCGATGCCCCGCTCGGCGAGCGCCTTCTCCAGGTTGGCCAGCTTGCCGGCCCGCTTCTCGGTCAGCAGTTCGCCCTCGCAGACAACCGCCACCCCGGCCGAGTCGTAGCCGCGGTATTCCAGCCGCCGCAGGCCGTCCAGCACGATGCTCAGCGCCGGACGGGCGCCGACGTACCCCACGATTCCACACATGGGCAGCAGCGTAGCGGAGAATCACTCACCATGGTTGCTCGAAAGTGAGGCTATCAATCACCTGACTTGATTGAGGCGGGCATCGGGGGACACGCCTCGCGGCGGGGCCGGTCCGGACGATCCCGGGAGCAACCGGCCCGACACCGGCGTGCGGTCCGGCGCGGTCGTACGGCAGAGCATCGACGGGGCTGACCGGCACGTCTAGGGTGGTCCGGTGAGCATCGCAGCCGGCACCGACCCGCTGGTGCGACGGATGCGCCCGTTCGGCACGACGATCTTCGCGGAGATGTCGGCGCTGGCGGTGCGCACCGGCGCGGTCAACCTGGGCCAGGGATTCCCCGACACCGACGGGCCGCCGGAGATGCTCGCCGCCGCGGCCGAGGCGCTGCGCACCGGCCACAACCAATACCCGCCCGGCCCCGGCATCCCCGCACTGCGCGCCGCCGTCGCGGACCACCAGCGCCGGTTCTGGGGGCTCGACTACGACCCCGACGGCGAGGTGCTGGTCACCGCCGGGGCAACCGAGGCCATCGCCGCCGCCATCCTCGGCCTGTGCGAGACCGGCGACGAGGTCGTCACCTTCGAGCCCTACTACGACTCGTACGCCGCCTCGATCGCGCTGGCCGGGGCCGTCCGCCGGCCGGTGACGCTGCGCCCCGCCACCGACGGCCGGTACGCGTTCGACCCCGACGAACTACGCGCCGCGTTCGGTCCACGTACCCGGCTCGTGCTGCTCAACTCGCCGCACAACCCGACCGGCAAGGTCTTCACCCCCGGCGAGCTGGCCCTGATCGCGGCGCTGTGCCAGGAGCACGGGGCATACGCGGTGACCGACGAGGTGTACGAGCACCTGGTCTTCTCCGACGCCGGCTCGGCGCACGTCCCGCTGGCCACCCTGCCCGGCATGCGCGAGCGCACCCTGCGGATCTCGTCGGCGGGCAAGACCTTCTCGTGCACCGGCTGGAAGATCGGCTGGGTCAGCGGTCCGGCCGCGCTGGTCTCCGCCGTGATGCGGGTCAAGCAGTTCCTGACCTTCGTCAACGGCGGCCCGCTGCAACCCGCGGTCGCGGTGGCGCTCGGCCTGCCCGACAGCTACTACGAGGGGTTCCGGGCCGACCTCGAGGCACGGCGTGACCAGCTCGCCGAGGGGCTGGTCGACGCCGGCTTCGGGGTGCTGCCGTCCGAGGGCACCTACTTCATCACCACCGACATCACCCCGCTGGGCGGTCGCGACGGCGTCGAGTTCTGCCGGTCGCTGCCGGACCGCTGCGGCGTGGTCGCCGTACCGACCCAGGTCTTCTACGACGACGTGGCGGCGGGCCGGCATCTGGTCCGCTTCGCGTTCTGCAAACGCCCGACGGTGCTCGCCGAGGCGGTCACCCGCCTACGCGGCATGGCGCACTGAACGCGTCCCTGCCGACCGCACGCCCGGGTCTCGCGTTGATCAAGGACAAAGCGTGCCCGTCACACGACGTTTGTCGCGCAACTACTCCTTGATCAACGCGCAACCCTGAGGCGGGATCAGGCCGGGCTGGCCAGACGGACCTCGGCGGCGATCCGCTCCGCCACCTCGCGGGCGGTCTCCTCGCTGGCCGCCTCGACCATCACCCGCACCAGCGGCTCGGTGCCCGACGGGCGCAGCAGCACCCGACCGGTCTCCCCCAGCTCGGCCTCGGCCCGTTCCGCCGCGGCCACCACGGCCGGCGCGGTCGCGCCCACGGTACGGTCGCCGACCGGCACGTTGACCAGCACCTGGGGCAGCTTGGTCACCACCGACGCCAGGTCCGCCAGCGACCGGCCGGTGGCGGCCATCCGCGACATCAGGTGCAGGCCGGTCAGCACCCCGTCCCCGGTGGTGGCGTACGCCGGCACGATGATGTGGCCGCTCTGCTCGCCGCCGAGCGCCAGCCCGGAGGCGCGCAGCTCCTCCAGGACGTAGCGGTCGCCGACCCGGGTCTCGACCAGCCGGATGCCCTCGCGCGACATGGCGAGACGCAGACCGAGGTTGCTCATCACGGTGGCGACCAGGGTGTCGTCGGTCAGTGTCCCGGCCTCGCGCATGGCCAGCGCCAGGATCGCCATGATCTGGTCGCCGTCGACCTCCTCGCCGTCGGCGGTCACCGCGTGGCACCGGTCGGCGTCGCCGTCGTGGGCGAGGCCGAGGTGCGCGCCGTGCTCGACCACGGCGGCCCGGATGACGTCGAGGTGGGTGGACCCGCAGCCGTCGTTGATGTTGAGCCCGTCGGGTTCGGCGTGGATCGCGATGACCTCGGCGCCGGCCTCCTTGTAGGCCACCGGCGCGATGTCCGCGGCCGCGCCGTTGGCGCAGTCGACGACGACCTTGAGGCCGTCGAGCCGGTGCGGCACCGAGCCGACGAGGTGCTGTACGTAGTGGTCGGCTCCGTCGAGCAGGTCGTGCACCCGGCCGATACCGGCGCCGGTGGGGCGGTCCCAGGCCGTGGCGGCGTTGGCCTCGATCGCGGCCTCGATCCGCATCTCGACCTCGTCGGGCAGCTTGTGGCCGCCGGCGGCGAACAGCTTGATCCCGTTGTCCGGCATCGGGTTGTGCGACGCCGACAGCATCACGCCCAGGTCGGCCTTTGTCTCGCCGACGAGGAAGGCGACGCCGGGGGTGGGCAGCACGCCGACCCGCAGCACGTTGGCGCCGGCGCTGGCCAGCCCTGCCACGACGGCGGCCTCCAGCATCTCGCCACTGGCGCGCGGGTCCCGGCCGACGACCGCCAGCGGAGCGTGACTGCGGTCGGACTCGGCGAGGGTGTGCGCCGCGGCGACGGCGATCGCGAGCGCCAACTCGGGTGTGAGGTCGGCGTTCGCCTTCCCGCGTACCCCGTCCGTGCCGAACAACCGACCCATGCGTGAGACCTCCGGAAGCACCAACGATGAGAGAGAAAACGGAAACGGCCGGGTACGCCACCGAATTGGGGGGCGGACCCGACCGTCCGTCAGAGGTACAAGTGCGCTGAACGGATCAGCGCTTGGAGTACTGAGGCGCCTTACGGGCCTTCTTGAGACCGTACTTCTTGCTTTCCTTGACCCGGGCGTCCCGGGTGAGGAAGCCGGCCTTCTTCAGGGCGGGCCGGTCGTCGAGGTCGTTCGCGCACAGCGCGCGGGCGATGGCGAGCCGCAGCGCACCGGCCTGGCCGGTGATGCCGCCGCCACGCAGGTTGGCGATCACGTCGAAGACCTCGGTCTTCTCGGCGGTCACCAGCGGCTCCCTGATCAGCTGCTGGTGCACCTTGCTCGGGAAGTACGCCTCGAGGTCGCGCCCGTTGCAGGTGATCTTGCCGGTGCCGGGGACGATCCGGACCCGGACGATCGCCTCCTTGCGGCGGCCGACGGTCTGGATCGGGCGGTCGCCGAGCGGCGCCCGCGCAACGGGGGCGGCAGTCGTGGCGGGCACCACTGCCTCGGCGACGGCCGTCGGGCTGGGCGCGGTGGTGTCGGTCATGCTGCTTCCTTCGTCGGCGCTCACTGCGCGATCTGCTTGATCTCGAACGGCACCGGCTGCTGCGCGAGGTGCGGGTGCTCGGCACCAGGGTAGACCTTCAGCTTCTTGATCAGCTGCCGGCCGAGCCGGTTGTGCGGGAGCATGCCCTTGACGGCCAGCTCGATGGCCCGCTCGGGGCGCTTGGTCAGCAGTTCGTCGTAGCCGACCTGCTTCAGACCACCGGGGTAACCCGAGTGGCGGTAGGCCACCTTGGTCTGCCGCTTGTTGCCGGTCAGTGCGACCTTGCCGGCGTTGACGACGACGACGAAGTCGCCGGTGTCAACGTGCGGCGCGAAAGTGGGCTTGTGCTTTCCACGCAGCAACGTGGCGACGTGGGTGGCCAGACGGCCCAGCACGACATCAGAGGCGTCGATGACGTGCCACTGACGCTCGATCTCACCCGGCTTCGGGCTGTACGTACGCACAGGTCTACCTTGTCTCGTCGTCGGTCTGGGTTCTCGTCAGCGCTGTGTTGACCGCGCGCCAGGCATGAATCGCACGAATGACGCGGTACGGATCACACGCACACAGATCACACGGACGACAAGCGTACCCGTGGGGTACGCCTAAACGGCTGTCGCACAACAGCAGGCAACGATACCCGGTGGTACAACGCACGGTCAAAACGGGGACCGCCCGCCGAACCCTACCCGGCCGCCCCGCGCGGCCGGCCGCCGGACACCGCTCTTAGCAGGCGCGAAACAATCGGGACGCTCCAGCGAAACCGCCCGGCGGCACGCTTCCGTCATGACAGGCAGTGCACACGCTGCGACGCGGCCGGGCCGGGGCGTCACCGCGTACCGCACCTGCCAGCGGCGGAAGACCTCACCAGGGTCGACGACGGGCCCGGTGACGGCCGCCCGGCCGGCGCCCCCCGCCGGCACCCGGGTCACCAGCGGGCCGGCGGCCCGGCGGTGAGCGACGAACTCGCCGGGTTCACCATCGGCGTCACCGCCCACCGCCGCCGCGACGACCTGGCCACCATGCTCGAACGCCACGGGGCCCGGGTGGTGCTCGCACCGGCCCTGCGCATCGTGCCGCTCGCCGACGACACCGAGTTGCGGGCCGCCACCCGGGCCTGCCTGGACAGCCCGCCCGACATCGTCATCGTCAACACCGGGATCGGGATGCGCGGCTGGCTGGAGGCGGCCGACGGCTGGGGGCTGGGCGAGCCGCTGCGCACCGTACTCGGGCCGGCGCACGTCGTGACCCGCGACCCGCAGGCCGGACGCGCGGTCCGGGCGGCCGGGCTGCGGGTCGGGTGGTCCCCCGGTTCGGAGGGGCACGACGAGATCGTCGAGCACCTGCGCCGGCGGGGCATCGCCGGCCGGGTGGTGGCGATGCAGTTGCACGGCGAACGGCAACCGGAGCAGGCCGCCGCCCTGGAGGCCGCCGGGGCCGTCGTGATCGAGGTGCCGGTCTACCGCTGGGCGCCGCCGGTCGACCCGGCCCCGCTGCACCGGCTGGTCGACCTCGTCACCGGCCGGCTCGTCGACGCGGTCACGTTCACGTCGGCGCCGGCCGTGGACGCGCTGCTACGGGCCGCCGGCGCGAACGGCGACGCCGTACTCGACGCGCTGCGGTCCGACGTGCTGGCGAGTTGCGTCGGGGCGGTGACGGCGGCACCGCTGCGCCAGCACGGGGTGCCGGTCGTGACACCGGGCCGGGCGCATCCGGCCGCGCTCGTGCACGCCCTGGTCGACGAACTTCCCCAGCGGGCGATCCGGCTGAAGGTCGGCGGGCACACGCTGGTCCTGCGCGGGCATGCGGCGGTGATGAACGGCGAGTTGCGGCCGCTCGCGCCGGCTCCGATGGCGGTGCTGCGGGCACTGGCCGCGACGCCGGGCCGGGTGCTGTCGAGGTCGGCCCTGCTCCGTACGCTGCCACGCGGCGCCGACGAGCACGCGGTGGAGATGGCGGTGGCACGGCTGCGGGCCGGCCTCGGCACCCCGGGCGTGGTGCAGACGGTGGTGAAGCGCGGCTACCGCCTGCCGGTGGACTGAACCGCCGGCGGACGTCGCCGGCGGCCCGACGGCGCGGACCCGACCCGAACGGACCGCGCCGCCGGGCCGGATCCGGGCGGGTCAGCCGACCGGGGTCGGATGTCCCCGGTCGCGCTGTGCCCGCAACCTCGCCATCGCGTGCTCGACGACGTTGACGAGGACGTACTTCACCGAGTCCCGCTGCCGGGCGTCGCAGGTGACCATCGGCACGTGCGGCGCGATGGCCAGCGCCTCGCGGATCTCCTCGGTCGCGTACCGGGCCCCGCCGTCGAAGTGGTTGAGCGCCACGACGTACGGCAGTCCCCGGTTCTCGAAGTAGTCGAGCGGCGCGAACGCGTCGGCGATGCGGCGGGTGTCGACGAGGACCGCGGCGCCGACGGCACCACGGATGATCTCGTCCCACATGAACCAGAAGCGGGTCTGCCCGGGCGTGCCGAAAAGGTAGAGGATCAGGTCTTCGGCCATGGTGATCCGGCCGAAGTCCATCGCGACGGTGGTTGTCTCCTTGCCGGGCACCTTCGACGGGTCGTCGATACCGACGCCGGCCGCGGTCATCACGGCCTCGGTGGTCAGCGGAGTGATTTCCGAGACCGCCCCGACCAGGGTCGTCTTGCCCACGCCGAAGCCACCCGCGACAACGATCTTCGCCGAGGTGATCCCCCGGCTCCGTTGCGGCTGGGCCCTGGCCGGGTCATAGCCTGCGAAGTCCACTAAGTACCCTTTCAAGCAGTTCCATCCGCTCCTCGTAAACCTCGGTCGAAGCGGGAGTGTGAAGCGTCAGCAGGCCGTCGGCCACCATGTCCGCGACCAGTACCCGGGCCACCCCCAGGGGCAGGCGGGTGTACGCCCCGATCTCTGCGAGGGACAGCGGGCGTCCCTCGCAGACCGAGGCGATCCGGTGTTTGTCGTGCCCGGCGAACCGGGATTCCTGGACCGCGGCCGCCGTCGCCGTCAGTACCGCCTCGATGGCGATGTGCTGGCGGGGTTCGGTACGGCCGCGGGTGACCGCATACGGTCTGACCAGTGACCCGCGCGGATCCTCGCGTGGCTGCCCCATCGTGCGGTCACCTCCTCGTGTTCCGGTGCGACGTCACCGTTGCCGGACTGTCATGAAACTGTTCGCTGTCACGGCGCTCAGGCCCGCGGCGCGACTGCTTCGCGGGGCAGCGGGATGAGTGCCGCCCCGACCCGCTCGACCAGGAGCGCCATCTCGTACCCGACCTGACCGACGTCACAGCTACGCGCGGCGAGCACGGCCATCGACGAACCGTCACTGATGGACATCAGGAAGAGGTAACCGCTGTCCATCTCGATGACCGTCTGGAGCACTCCCCCGGCGCTGAACATCCGGGACGCGCCGTCGGTGAGGCTCACGACACCCGACGTGATGGCGGCGAGCTGGTCGGCCCGGTCCGCCGGAAGGTCGCGTGACGAGGCGAGCAGCAGGCCGTCGGCCGATACGGCGACCACGTGGGCGATCCCGGCCACGCTGTCGGCGAAATTGCTGAGCAGCCAACCCATGTCCTGCATAGCTGCTGGCCTGTTCATCAGCTGGTCTCCTTGTTATTGGTGCTGCCGAACTGCTCGTTGCTGGCGGTCCGGCCGCGTTGCACTCCGCGGTGGTAGGCGGACAGCAGACCGCGGACCTCGTCCGGGGTCCGCCGCGACCGCTCCCGGTTGGTGGTCGCCTCGACGCCGCCCGGCACGAGCTGGGCCTGCGGCACCCGCTTGGGCAGCCCCGAGCGGGTGGTGTCGGTGACTTCCGGCTCGGCCGCCCGGGTGGCCCGGGACCAGCCCTCGTCGGCCGCCGTACGCCAGCCCGCCTCACCGCCACGCTGCTGCGGTACGGCCGGCGGCGGCGTCGCCGCGAGCGGCTGGGCGGGGGCCGGCTGCTCGACGGGAGCGGCGGGCTGCGGCGTGGCCGCCGGCTGGGCGGCCGGCTGCGGGAAGGCCTGGTACGACTCCGCGCCCCGCGGTGGCGCCGACTGGCCGGGGGTACGGGCCGGCAGCGGTGCCCGGCTCGCGTCGCCCGCCCCGCCGAAGGCTCCACCGCCGGCGGGTCCGCCCCGGCCGGCGGCCGGACCGCTGGCGGCCGGCGGCGTGACCGGCGGTGGCGGCGAGTCGTAGCCGCCCGGCGGCACCTGGAAGATCTCCGTCGACGCCGAACCGTGCGAGCGGAACCAGACCGCCTCCATCTCCCGGAAGATCGGCATCTCGGCCGCGTCCTCGGGTCGGGGCGGCAGCGGAGGCACGCTCGACGGCGGCGGGGCCGGCTGGGCCGGCACCACGGGGGGCGCGACCGGCGGTGCGACCGGCGGCGTCATCGGTGCGGCGGCCGGGACGGGTGCCGGCGGCGGGGTCGGGGTGAAGCCCGCCGCCGGGCCGGCGGGCAGGCCCGCGACCGGGCCGGCCGGCAGTCCGGCCACCGGGGGCAGGGCGTGCGGCGTGGCCGGTACGACGCCACCCTCGGGCCGCCGGGGCAGCGACTGCTGCACGGCCGGGTAGGCGACCGTCGGCGTACCCACGTTCGGCGGCGCGGACACCGGCGGGATGGCCGCGGCCGGCGGGATGGCCGGCGCGAACGGTGCCGGCGGGATGGCGGGCGGAATGGCCGGTGGGATGGCCGGTGCTGCCTGCGGGGTACGTACCGGCAGGGCCGGCGGGGCCAGGCTGGGCTGGATCCCGGTCGGCTCGGTGCCGGCGGGCTGCATCCCGGCGCTGTGCGCGGCGGTGATCGGCGCGACGGTGCTGCGCGGCTGGGCCGGGGCGTCCCAGGTGGCGGGCTGCTGCGGACGCCACTCGTCGGGCAGCGTCGCGGACGACGTACGGGCCCCGTTGACCGGTGCCATCGCGTCCGACCAGCCCGAGCCGGCGGCCGGCGCGGGGGCCGGGGCCGAGTCCACCGCGAGCGGCTGCCGCGGCCGGGGCAGCATGTTGTCCTGCTGGCCACGGGTGGGCAGCACGACGATGGCGGCCGGCAGGGTGACCTGCGCGACGGTGCCGCCCTCGACGTTGCGCCGCAGTTCGACCCGGATCTCGTAGCGGTGCGCGAGCCGGCTGACCACGGCCAGACCCATCAGCCGGAACGCCGCCACGTCGACGGTCGGCGGTTCGGCCAGCCGTCGGTTGAGCGAGTCCATCTGGTCGGCGCTCAGCCCGAGGCCCCGGTCCTCGACCTGGATGACCACGTAGTCACGGATCCGGCGGGCGTCGGCGACGACGGTGGTGTGCGGCGGCGAGAACCGGGTCGCGTTGTCGAGCAGCTCGGCGACGAGCCGTACGACGTCGTTGACGGCTTGCGCGGACACCGAGATGTCGGTGTCGACCGTGCCGAACTCGATCCGGTTGTAGAGCTCGACCTCGGACTGCGCGGCCCGCAGGATGTCGACCAGCAGGGCGTCGTCGCGCCGCGGCGCGGTCGAGTCGGCACCGGCGAGCACGAGCAGGTTCTCGTCGTTGCGGCGCATCCGGGTGGCGAGGTGGTCCAGTTCGAAGAGCTGGGCCAGCCGCTTCGGGTCCTCCTCCCCACGCTCGATCATGTCGAGCTCACCGATCATGCGGTCGACCAGGGTCTGGCTACGCCGGGCCAGGGTGAGGAACATCGCCGAGACGCTGGTCCGCAGGGCGGCCTGCTCGGCCGCGATCCGGACCGCCTCCCGGTGGACCACGTTGAACGCGGACGCCACCTGGCCGACCTCGTCGCGGTTGTCGAGCTTGATCGGGTCCCGGACCTGGCGCACGATCTCGTCGACACCGCCCTCGCCGATGCTGCGTACGTCACGCAGCCGGCTGACGGCGTCGGGCAGGTCGTGGTCGGCCACCCGGAGGGCGCCTTCACGCAGCTTGCGCAGCGAGCGGTTGAGCGACCGGGCGAGGATCACGGCCAGCACGATGGCGAGGACCAGGGTGACGAAGACGATCACGGCCTCGGTGATGGCCTGCCGGATGACGGTGGCGGTGACCTCCTCGGCCTCCGCCAGGAGGTCCGCCTCGAGCTGGATCTCGGCCCACCGCATGAGGTCGTTGACCGCGCCGATGGTGTTCGAGGCGTCGGTGGCGGTGATGAGTGCCTGGCCGCCCACCGACCGGGTCAGCTCGGTGGAGGTCTGGTCCGCGAGCACGACGGCGTCACCGGTGACGGTGAACTCGACCAGGTTCTGCTGGGCGGGGGTGGCGGCCAGCGAGAAGGCCAGGAGCGCCTCCTGCTGGCTGGTGAGGGTGGCCACGAAGGACGAGTACTGCTCCTCGTCGAGCTGCCCGGAGGTCAGCGCGGCGAAGGCGACCGCCTGCTCCTCCGCGGTGGCGGCCTTGGCCTTGATGAAGGCGGCGACCGCACGGAGGCTGCGGCCGACGCCGTCGTCACCGGAGAGCTGCGCGACCGCGTCGGTGTACGACACCAGGTCGGTGAGGATCACGCCGTAGCGCAGCACGACCTCGGCGACCGGCATCTCGTCGCTCTCGAGGACCTGCTGGCGGGTGGCGGCCAGGGTGGCGAGGTGACTGTCGATGACGTCGAGCCGGTCCTCGACGGAGCCCGGGACCTCACCGATGGCCCGTCGCTCGGACTCGTACGCGCTGATCCGTTCGTCGGTGCGGCGTACGGCCAGGTTGAAGGCGTCGGGCTCCGCGTTCGGGGTGGCGAGGAGTGCCGCGGCGGCCATCCGTTCCTGGTGGACATCGTGGTTCAGGGCCGAGACGTCGATCGACAGCGCGGTCAGCGAGCGGACGATGCTGGCGGCGGACGCTTCCTGGACGACGTCGACGAGTCGGATTCCCGCCAGGGCCATGACGGCGGCGACGGGAACGACAAGGATGAGGGCGAGCTTCGAGCGGATCCGGGTGTCCCTCAGCCGAGGGAACAAGCGGCGCCGCGCACCATGCTCCTGCGTGCCATTTCCGGGCAGGCTAGTAGGTCCGGTGCTCACGACATCGCCTCCGTCGTTTTCTCTACGTGTGACCTACCGACCGTTGCCTCCTGCAGCGGATGGCGCCGCACGCGGCACGGCCGCGATTTCATCAGAAGCAGCCCGTCTTGGGAAGCCTCAACTGGGCGGGAATCGGTCGGAGACCGTCGAAGCCCTATTCGAATCACTCAACACCTTCGTTTCCACAACGCCCTGAACAGCTCAGATATCGTCAGAGTGGTGGCATGTGTCCGCAAAGTAATGGTCTACGGCGGGGGCCCCTCGCCAGATCGTGGGATCACTATCCCAGAGTCGAACAGTCGGCCGCTTGACCCGGATACCCCTCCGTTGGCAAGGTTCTCCAGGTTTGAAGGCTTCGCGCAGACCGTACGGTAGACCATCACGTTCCATCCACTGCGGTTCGGTTCTGGTCGACCGGCATCGGCCATGGTTCCCGGCTCCGCCGCGGCATCTCCGCGCAACATGGAGGATTCAGTTGAGGCGCATCCGCTCCGTGAGCATCACGGCGCTCACCGCGGCCGTTCTGGCATCGTCGCTCGCCGGCTGCCAGTTCACCCAGGAAGAACGCGACACACGCGAAATCGTCGTCGGTGCCGACCTGGAGCTGTCCGGCTCCGCGTCGGCGTACGGCGAGGCATACCGGCGGGCGCTCGAACTCAAGGCCGAGCAGCTCAACGAGTCCGGTGTGCTCGGCGACCGCAAGGTCCGCGTCGACATGAAAGACAACCGCTCCGACGCCAACGAGTCGCTGCGTAACGTCAGCGACTTCGCGAAGAACACTTCGGTCAGCGCCGTCATCATGGGCGGCTGCAGCGAGTGCGCGATCGGCGCGCTGCCGACCGTCGCCGACAACAAGCTGCCCACGGTCGCCCTCGCTCCGGCGAACGAGATCGCGTCGCCGGCGGCCGAGCGCCGCTACATGTTCAAGCTCGGGCTCAACGCGGCCGACAGTGCCGCGGCGCTCGTCAGCGAACTGCGGCGCAAGACCGTCGCCCGGGCCGCGCTGCTGTACACCGACGACGGTTACGGCCGGGAGGGCCAGGCGGCCCTGACCGCCGAGCTGGAGAAGGCCAACATCCGGCTGAACCGCGCCCAGGCGGTCAAGCCCGACGCCACCAACATCGAGTCGCTGGTCCGCTCGGCCGCCAGCGGCAACACCGACGCGCTGGTGGTCTGGACCGGCCCCGAGCAGGCGCTCGCCGCCTCGGCCGCCGCCCGCCAGGCCAACTTCGACGGTGAGCTCTACTTCGACGCCGCCGCCGCGAGCGGGCTGTTCTTCGGCGGCAACGCGAGCGAGTCCACCAACGGCGCGACCATGGTGTTCACCCAGACCATGGTCATCGACGACGTCATCGCGACGACGCCGGCGAAGGCCGCCCGCAAGCAGTGGTTCCGGGACTACACCGCCCGGTACGGCGGCTACGACGGCATCTCGTCGTTCGCCGCCGATGCCCTGCAGCTCGTGGTCGACTCGGTGCTGGCCGGCGACGGCGACTCCGGTTCCCCGAACCGGGACGGCATCCGCGACGTGCTCGAGACGTCACAGTTCGACGGGCTGTCCGGCCCGATCCGGATGACTCCCGACAACCACTCCGGCCTGATGCCGCAGGCGCTGACGATGCTGGTCGCCCGTAGTGGCCGCTGGCGGCTCGCCGGCTGACCGCGAGTGCCACGCAGGGGCCGCCCCGGTTCGGGGCGGCCCCTGCTGCGTCGTACGGCGGATTCGTGCCGGGGTCAGCGTGACGAGGTCGTCTCGCGGACCCAGGGCAGCGCCAGCCGCTCGATCAGGACGAGCGCGAAGTAGAGCACGATGCTCATGAGGGCGATCAGGATGATCGCGGCCCAGGCGGTCGCGCTGTCGCCGATCCCGCTGGTCTGCACGATCTCGTAGCCCAGGCCGCCCTCGCCGGCCTGGAACTCGCCGATGACGGCGCCGATCGCGGCGAGCGGCATGGCGACCTTGAGGCCGACGAAGATCTGCGGCAGCGCGGCGGGCAGCCGTACCTTGCGGAACGCCTGCCAGCGCGAGGCGTCCAGCGACCGGGCGAGTTCGGCGAGGTCCGCCGGGGTCGAGGTGAGACCGGTGGCGGTGGACAGCACGATCGGGAAGAAGCACAGCAGGAAGACCATCGTCAGGATCGGCTTCTGCCCCCAGCCGAGCGAGACGACGAGCAGCGGCCCGAGTGCGATCTTCGGCACCGCGTTGACCGCCACCAGCAGCGGCGAGAACATCCGCTCGACCAGCCGGGAGCTGGCCAGCGCAAGACCGATGAGGACACCCGCGACGGTCGACAGCAGGAAACCGATGACGGTCTCCAGGGTCGTCGCGAGGGTCGCTTCGAGCAGCCGCGCGGGGACGGCGTTGAACGCCGACAGCACGTCCTGCGGCGGTGGCAGGACCACCGGGTGGATCAGGTTGAATACGGAGGTGACGAGCCACCAGACGGTGAGCGCGACCACCAGCCCGAGCGCCGGCAGCCCGACCACCGCCACGCTGCCACCGCCCTTGCGCCGTCGTGCCGGGACCACTGCCGGGGCTGCCCGGACCTCGGTCAACTCGGCCATCTTTCACTCCTCAGTTCGTCCGGCTCGCGGAGCCGGGGTGACGCGAGGGGTACGCCCACCGACGCGGAGCGGTGGGCGTACCCCTGTTTCGGGACGGTCCGGTCAGGACTTCGGCGTGACGTCGAAGTCGATGATCTGCTCGGGCGTGAGGCCCGGCGGGATGGCGCCGGCGCCCTGGAGGATGGCGATGCTGCGGGCGACCCGCTCGCTGTCGAGCACACCGACCGCGGCACCCGATCCGGCCGACCGGACGTAGGCACCCATCAGTTCGAGCTCGGCCGCCGCCGGGGCCGCGGGGGCCGTGGTGACGTTCTTGTTGAGGATCTCGCCGGACTCCTTGGGGTGGGTGATGCTGTACTCGAGGCCCTTGAGCAGCGCCTGGGTGAAGCGCCGGACCTTGTCCGGGTCTTCCTTGGCGAGCTTGGACGACGTGATCAGCACCATGCCGTAGAGGTCGGTCATGATGTCGCTGTACGGCAGCACCACCGCCGGCTTCTTGGCGACGGTCTCGACGGTCGGCTTGCCGACGACGAACTGGCCGATGCCGGCCACCTGCCCGCCGGCGAGCGTCCCGATCAGGGTCTGCGCCTGGCCGTTGACCCACTCCACCTTGGTGGCGTCGACACCGGCGAGCTTGGCGTAGGTCGGGAAGAGGTTACGCACGACCGAGCCGGGGGTGTCGGCGAGCTTCTTGCCCTCCAGGTCCTTCGGGGTGGTGATGCCAGCGCCCTCCAGGGCGATGATCGCGGCCATCGTACGCTGCTGGATGGCCGCGACCGCGACGAAGTCCTTCGCCTGGCCGTTACCCATCTGCAGCAGACCACCGGTCAGGTCGATGGGAGTGAATTCGGCCTGACCGCCCACGATGTTCTTGATGTTGTCACCGGTGCCGTTGCCGGCCTTGATTTCGACATCGAAGCCGGCTTCTTCGAAGAACCCCTTGTCCTTCGCAACCCAGGCGTACGAGTCACGACCGAAATTGCCGAACGAAGTGAGATATGTCACTTTCTCCAGGGAGCCGTCGCTCCCGGAACCGTCCGACTCGTTCGAGCCGCTGCAGCCGGAAACGACCGCGAGGGCCGTGGCCAACGCCGCAACGGCGATCGTACGGGTGAGCCTTGTCATGGAGACGTTTCCTTCCCAACCAGAGGGGAGTTGTTGAGCCGGTCGGCACCGCGCCGAGGGGTGGCCAGTGCCGCGGTGTGAGGAATGTTCGCGGCACAGCGTACGAGAAGGTCACGATTAGCTCACCCCGCGTATCAGGTTGCGGAACGGCCACAAAATCGCCAGCCCCAGACGTCTAGTGCTTCCCAGCCGATGCGGCTAGCCTGGCCAGGCTATTGATCCGATGATGGGAGCCACTCGGGTGATCGAGCTCCACGGGGTGTCCCGAACCTTCACCACCCGCACCGGGACCGTCGAGGCGTTGCGGGGCATCGACCTCGAGATTCGCCAGGGCGAGTTCGTCGCCGTCGTCGGCCGTTCGGGCTGCGGTAAGTCCACATTGCTGCGTCTGGTGGCCGGACTGCTGCCGGTGACTGGGGGCGAACTGAAGGTGGCCGGCGAGCGGGTGACCAAGGCCCGCCGCGACATCGCGATGCTCTTCCAACGTCCGGCCCTGTTGCCGTGGCGTTCGGTACTCGACAATGTGCTGCTGCCCGTCGAAATCTTCGGCTGGCGCAAGGCCGAATACGTCGACCGCGCCCACGAACTGCTGGAGCTGGCCGGCCTGGCCGGCTTCGAGAAGCGGCTGCCGCACGAACTCTCCGGCGGCATGCAACAACGGGTGTCGCTGTGCCGGTCGCTCATCAGCTCGCCGAAAGTGATGCTGATGGACGAGCCGTTCTCCGCACTCGACGCGCTCACCCGCGAAGAGTTGTCGGTCGAACTCCAGCGCATCCACATGGAAAACCAGGCGACCATCATCTTCGTCACACACTCGATCGACGAGGCGGTGCTGCTCGCCGACCGGGTGGTCGTGCTCAGCCCCCGCCCTGGCCGGATCCGCAAGGTCGTCGACATCGACATCCCGCGCCCGCGCAGCCTCGGCCGCAACGCGCACCTCGAAGAGGTCGCCAGGTGCAGCGCCGACCTGCACGAACTCCTGATGGAGCGGGAGCCGCCGGCGGCCGCGGGCGTGGGGGGACGCTGACCGTGCGAGTGACGATCTTCACCGAGCCGCACCGGGGCGCCAGCTACGCCGACCAGCTCCGCTTCGCGCGTGCCGTGGAAGACAGCGGCTTCGAGGGTTTCCTGCGCGCCGACCACTTCCAGTCGATGGGTGCCGACCCCGGCCTGCCCGGCCCGACCGACGCGTGGATCACGCTGGCCGGCCTGGCCCGGGAGACCAGCCGGATCCGGCTCGGCACGCTGGTCACCTCGGCCACGTTCCGGCTGCCCGGGCCGTTCGCCATCCAGGTGGCGCAGGTCGACCAGATGAGCGGCGGCCGGGTCGACCTCGGCATCGGCGCCGGCTGGTACGAGCGCGAACACATCTCGTACGGCATCCCGTTCCCGCGCACCGTCGAGCGGTTCGACCGGCTCGAGGAGCAGTTGGCGATCCTGACCGGCCTGTGGGCGACCCCGGCCGACGGGCGGTTCAACCACCACGGCGAGCACTACCAACTGGTCGACGCGCCCGCACTGCCCCGGCCGGTCCAGACGCCCGGCCCGCCGGTGATCATCGGTGGTCGGGGCGCCAAGCGCACCCCGGAACTGGCCGCCCGCTACGGCGACGAGTTCAACATGCCGTTCAAGTCGGTCGCCGAGACCGCCGAGGCGTACGAGCGGGTCGCCGAGGCGGCCGACCGGACCGGCCGGGCCGAGAGCGGACGCCGGCCACTGACCCTGTCGGCGGGCATCGTGGTGGCCATCGGTCGCACCGACGCCGAGGCAGAGCGGCGGGCGGCTCCGCTGCACGTCAAGAGCGCGCTGCCGCCGGAGGACCCGGTGGTGGGCTCCCCCGCCAGGCTCGTCGAACGGATCGGCGAGTTCGCGGCCATCGGCGCGACGCGGGTACATCTGCGACTGATCGACATGGCCGACCTCGACCATCTCGAACTCATCGCCGACCAAGTGCTCCCCCAGCTCGACCCGGCGCGGTGACCCACCCGTGCTGGCTGCCCGCATGCGGGGTGCCGGCACAGGTCGGGTCATGTCCGGACGAAGGGTAGCGATTCACCACCGCTGGCCGTAACGTGCCCGCATGGCCTATCGGACCTGGGGCAAGGTGCTGCTCGCGGCACTCGGCGTCGGCGCACTCGCCGGAGCCGGCCAGCTCGGCATCGCATACGGGCTGGGGCTCGTACGCTTCGCCCGTCTCTTCGACGGCACCACGCAGAACCTGTGGCCGGCCCAGCTCGCCTGGGTGACCTGGTTCGCCGCGATCGCCGCGGTGGCCGGTGGCTTCGCCGCCGAGCGGCTGGCCCGGCGACACAGGCTCGCGACGCCGATCGGGATCCGGATCGCATACGCCGTGGTGGCCGGGCTCGGCGCCACCGCCGTCGCACCGCTGGCCATGCTTCCGGCGCGCGCGGCCTTGGTCGCGTCGCCCGACCCGGTCGGGGCCGTCGGCCTGGCCGCCACCCTCGGCGCCCTGGTCGGTGCGGCCGCCGCCGTCGCGGCGCTCACCCAACGGGCGATCGGCTGGAACGTCGCCGCCTCGATCGCGGCGGTGTGGTTGCTCGCCCTGCTCTCGGTCGTTCCGTCGCTCGGGCCGGCGGCCGCCCCGCCGGACGTACGCCTCGGGGTGTTCGACCCGGCCGGGCTCGGCACCGGCGCCGGTGGGCGGCTGGCGCTGGTCGTCATGCCGGCACTGGCCCTGGTGGCCGGTGCCGGGCTCGGCGTGCTGGCCCGCCTCCGTGGCCATCCGGTCGTGCCGGCCGCCCTGTCGGGAGCGGTCGCGCCGGCCCTGCTGGCCTTCGCCTACCTGGCCGCCGGACCGGGTGACTCGGCCGACCGCTACCAGGCCAATCCCTACTGGGCCGCGTTGCTCGCGGTGGCCACCGGTGCGGTCGGATCGGTGCTCGCGGTGCTGACGAGGCTGCCGGGCCAGGCACCCCGCCCGGACACTGCCGATGGTTCGACGGCCACTGGCACGGCGGCCGGTCGGGCCGGCGGCCGGCACCGGCTGAAGTTCCGCCGGCCGGACACCGAGGCGACGACCAGCGAGTCGACGCCAACCGTCGACGGGTCCGACAGCGCCGGGCCGGACCGTACCGAAGTGACGGTGTCGGATGCGCCGAGCGTGCCGACGCAGCCGGCCCGGGAGCCGGCACCCTCGGCGGTGCCGGATCGAACGACGGATCCGGTACCGGCACCAGCGACGGAGCCGGTACCGGTGCCGGTCGGCACCACCGGGAACGAGCCACCGGCCCCGGCCACCACCGTGTTGCCGGTACTGACGAAAGCGGAACCGGTCCGGCCCACGCCCCGCCCGTCCGAGCCGTCGACTCCGCCCCGGCCCCGCTCTCCCGAACCCGCGACTCATTCCACCCAGCGCTCGCCCGAACCCGCCGCGCGGGTGACGGCCGAACCGGCACCCCGCCCCGTCCCACGGCCCGCGCCCGAACCCGCACCCCGGCCGGTTCCCGAAACCGTTGTACGGCCCACGCCCGAACCCGCGCCCCGGCCGGCACCGGCGCCCCGTGTTCCGGAGCCGGCCGGCGCGGGTCCGGCCCAGCCGATCGCCCCGCCCACCGAGCGGGTCGCCCCGCCAGCCCCACCAGCCGAGCGGGTCGCCCCGCCAGCCGATCCGGCCCGCCCGAACCTCGGCACGTCACTGATCGACCGCATCGAGGCCGGCCTGGACGACTCCGTGCCAGCCGCCGGTCCGACCGCCCCTATCGGAGACAAGGAGCGCGGCCGATCGCGGCGGCGCGGGAAGCCGGCCGAGACGCCCGTCGAGCCGGACGGCACCGGGGCGGACGACGGGAACGCCGAGCCCACGGACACCGTCCGGCCCCGCCGGAAACTGTTCCGCCGCAAGCCGGCCCCGACCGGCAACCCGGTCGAGGAGCCCGAGCCGCCGGTCGACGAGCAGCTGGCCGACCGGCCGGCGAAGGGTCGGGGCCGGAAGCCGGCGAAGGCGCAGGACGAGGACTACGTCGACTGGGTCAGTGGGCTCGGGACGGCCGCCCCGGCGGACGACCAGCCGCGCCGTGACCCCGGCCCGCGCCTGTCGCTGCGTACGTCCGACCGCCCGCCCGGTGGGTGACCGCTACGCCTGCGGCAGGTAGACCCGGCCACCGGAGTCGACGAACTCCTGCGACTTGTCCCGCATGCCGCGCTCGGCGTACTCCTTCAGCTCCTGTGTGATCTTCATCGAGCAGAACTTCGGGCCGCACATGGAGCAGAAGTGCGCGGTCTTGGCGGGCTCGGCCGGCAGGGTGGCGTCGTGGTACGCCCGCGCGGTCTCCGGGTCGAGCGACAGGTTGAACTGGTCCTCCCAGCGGAACTCGAACCGCGCCTTGGAGAGCGCGTCGTCCCAGGCCTGCGCCCCCGGGTGCCCCTTGGCGAGGTCGGCCGCGTGCGCCGCGATCTTGTACGCGATCACGCCGGCCTTGACGTCGTCGCGGTCGGGCAGGCCGAGGTGTTCCTTGGGGGTGACGTAGCACAGCATCGCGGTGCCGAACATGCCGATCATCGCCGCGCCGATGGCCGAGGTGATGTGGTCGTACGCCGGCGCGATGTCCGTCGTGAGTGGACCGAGGGTGTAGAACGGCGCCTGGTGGCACAGTTCCTGTTGCAGGTCGACGTTCTCCTTGATCTTGTGCATCGGCACGTGGCCGGGCCCCTCGATCATCACCTGTACGTCGTGTTCCCACGCGACGGTGGTCAGCTCGCCCAGCGTACGCAGCTCGGCGAACTGCGCCTCGTCGTTGGCGTCGGCGATCGAACCGGGCCGCAGGCCGTCGCCCAGCGAGAACGTCACGTCGTAGCGGGCGAGCAGTTCGCACAGCTCGGCGAAGTTCGTGTAGAGGAAGTTCTCCTCGTGGTGCGCGAGGCACCAGGCGGCCATGATGGAGCCGCCGCGCGACACGATCCCGGTGACCCGGTCGACGGCCAGCGGCACGTACGGCAGCAGCACCCCGGCGTGCACCGTCATGTAGTCGACGCCCTGTTCGGCCTGCTCGATCACGGTCTCCCGGAAGATCTCCCAGGAGAGCTTGACCGGGTCGCCGCCGACCTTCTCCAGCGCCTGGTAGATCGGCACGGTGCCGATCGGCACGGGCGAGTTGCGCACGATCGCCTCGCGGGTCTCGTGGATCCGCTTGCCGGTCGACAGGTCCATCACGGTGTCGGCGCCCCAGCGGGTCGCCCAGGTGAGCTTGTCGACCTCCTCGGCGACCGACGAGGTGACCGCCGAGGTGCCGATGTTGGCGTTGACCTTCACCAGGAACCGGCTTCCGATGATCATCGGCTCGGACTCGGGGTGGTTGACGTTCGCCGGCAGGACGGCGCGGCCGGCGGCGATCTCGTCCCGTACGACCGTGGCCGGGACGCCCTCGCGGACCGCGACGAACTCCATCTCCGGGGTGATCCGGCCGGCGCGGGCGTAGGCGAGCTGGGTGGGCCGGGTGCCGGCGAGCGGGCTGCCGCCGCCGCGGACCGGCGCGACGTCACCGCGCTCGGCGATCCACGGACCGCGCAGCGGGGGCAGTCCGGTCTCCGGATCGGACCCCGGACCCGATGTGTCGTAGAGCCGGACCGGTGGGTTGTCGCCGGCCAGTTCGACCTCGGCGAACGGCACCTGGATGTCCGGTCGTGGACCTTCGACGTAGACCTTGCGGCGTGCCTGCATGACATCTCCTCGCTTCGCTCGTCGTCATGACGCGAGCCGAGCCGGCCGCTCCGCCCGCTCACGACAAACTTCTTCTCTGGATGACGCTCAGCCGGACTGCCGGCCGCGGCGGGCCGGGGGTTGCGGATCGCCGCCGCCGGAACCGGCCCGCGGTGGGCAGCCGGCGCGCAGCGCCGCGACGGTGGCCGCCGGGTCGGCGGCGGACATGGCGACGCCCATCACCGCGACGCCGGCCGCACCGGCGGCGTGGCACCGGGCGACCTGGGCGGCGGTACGGATGCCGCCGAGGGCGAGCACCGGCACGCTGGAATACCGGATCAGCCGGGCCAGCCCGTCGACGGTCAGTGGTGGTCCGTAGCCGGGCTTGGACGGGGTCGGGAAGACCGGCGACATCGTCACGTAGTCCTCTGTGGA
The DNA here is from genome assembly GCF_040655695.1 of Polymorphospora sp. NPDC050346. Taxonomy (NCBI): domain Bacteria; kingdom Bacillati; phylum Actinomycetota; class Actinomycetes; order Micromonosporales; family Micromonosporaceae; genus Polymorphospora; species Polymorphospora sp. NPDC050346. Next base: position 403,979 of record NZ_JBFAKM010000002.1, read on the forward strand.
CAGCCGGTCGAGTTCGGCCTCGTCGTGGCAGGACCGGCCGACCAGCGACGGCGCCCGCGACGGATACGGGTCGGCGGCGGCCAGGTGCACGGCGTCGCCGCCCAACGGGTCGGGGCCGGCGACGACCAGTCGCCCGCCGACCGTGGCGAGCACGGCGCGCAGCCGGTCCGCGAGCCTGGTCCGCTCGGCCCGGGGAAGGTCCCGTTCCCGCAGCACGACCCACCGGGCGCCGCCGTCGACACAGCCCCGCACCACGTCGACCAGTGGCCGGTGGGCCAGCCGACGGTCGGTGAGGACGACGACGCCGCCCGGCCCGGTCACAGTTGTGGCCGCCCGTCGTCCGGTGTGGACGCCAGGGCGTGGGACCGGCGGGCGATCCGGCCGGCACCGGCGGCCAGCCAGCCGGCCTCGACCCCGTGCCGCATCGCCGTGGCCATCCGCTCCGGGTCGGCGGCCCGGGTCACCGCGCTGGCCAGCAGCACGCCGGCGCAGCCGAGTTCCATCGCCCGGGCGGCGTCGGACGCGGTGCCGATGCCCGCGTCGAGGATCACCGGTACGTCCACCGACTGTGTGATCAGCCGGATGTGGTGCTCGTTGCTGATGCCGAGCCCGGACCCGATCGGCGCCCCGGCCGGCATGACCGCGGCACAGCCGACGTCGGCCAGCCGGCGGGCCAGCACCGGGTCGTCGGAGGTGTACGGCAGCACGGTGAACCCGTCGGCGACCAGGCGTTCGGCGGCGGCGAGGAGTTCCACCCCGTCCGGCAGCAGGGTGCGCTCGTCCCCGATGACCTCCAGCTTCACCCAGTCCGTCTCGAACGCCTCGCGGGCCAGGTGGGCGACCTTCACCGCCTCGGTGGCGGTGTAGCAGCCGGCGGTGTTCGGCAGCAGCCGTACCCCGCACCGGTCGAGCAGGTCGAGCAGCCCGCCCTGCATGGTGGCGGCGGTGTCGACCCGGCGCAGCGCGAGCGTGACCAGTTCGGTGCCGGACGCCCGGATGGCCCGTTCCAGCACGTGGAGGTTCGCGGCACCGCCGGTGCCGAGGATCAGTCGCGAGGTGAAGGTCTGCCCGCCGAGTTCGAACGACGACACCGCGATCAGCCGCCCTGGGCCGCGGTCAGCACCTCGACCCGGTCACCGGGCCGCAGCGTGGTCGCCGGCCAGGCGCCCCTCGGCACCACCTCGCCGTTGACGGCCACCGCCACGCCGCGGTGCTGGGTGGTCGAGGCGGCGACGACCGCGGCGACGGTCGTACCCGGGGTGAAGGGGCGGGTGGCCCCGTTGACGGTGAGTTCGATCGGATCGTCCGGCACGGGCGTGCCTCCGCTCTCAGTTCGGCGTCGGATCGGTGGTGAAGCGGGCCGGCCCGAACGGGTCCAGCACCGGGTCGGGGACCCCGGTCGTGACGAGGTCCGCGACCAGGTCGGCGGTCAGCGGCGTCAGCACGATGCCGTGCCGGTAGTGCCCGGTGGCCACGACCACTCCCGGCCGGCCGGGCAGCGCACCGATGATCGGGGCGTTGTCCGGCGTGCCGGGCCGCCAGCCGACCCGGGTCTCGGTGAGGTGGTATTCGGCGATCTCCGGCAGCAGGTCGGTCGCGGCCCGCAGCAGATCGAGTACGGCTCCCGCCGTGACGGTGTCGTCGAGCCGTTCCTCGACGGTCGCCCCGACCACCACCTCGCCGTCGGCGCGCGGCACGAGGTAGACGTGCCGCCGGTCGGCGTAGCCCCGGATCACGTGCCGGAAGCCGGGCGCGGCACCGTCCGGCGCGCGCAGCCGCAGCACCTGGCCCTTGACCGGCCGGACCGGCACGCCGGCCAGTGCGGCGGCGCCGACGCCGTTGGCCACCACCACCGTGCCCGCGTCCACCGTGGACAGATCGGTGACCGTGGTCGGCTCGACGCGTACCCCGGCCTGCCGCGCCGCCGCCGCCAGGGCGACGACCAGGCGCCGGGGGTCGACCTGGTGGTCGTCGGGGGCGTACCCGCCACCGCGCACCCGCGGCGAGAGCCCGGGCTCGCGGGCCCGCAGCTCCGCCGGGCGCAGCACCGTGATCGGCAGCCCCAGCCCTCGCTGGTACGTCCACAGCCGCTCCGCCTCGGCCAGGTCGTCGGCGGTGAGGGCCACCACGAGGGTGCCCTCGTCGCGATAGCCGACCTCGGTGCCGGCGGCCCGCGCGAGTTCGGCGGCGAAGCCGGGCCAGCGGGCGGCGGAGGCGACCAGCAGCGAGGTCAGCTCCTCCTCGCCGAAGTACGCCTCGGCCACCGGGGCCAGCATCCCGGCCGCCACGTCCGACGCTCCCGAACCGGGGGCCGGGTCGTGGACGACCACGCTCATCCCCCGGGCGGCGCAGCGCCATGCGATGGCGAGTCCGATCGGCCCGGCGCCGACGACGGCGACGTCCGGCCTCATCGGACGGCCGTGATCGCGGCGAGCAGTTCGGCGGTGGCCCGGGCCGGGTCGGCGGCCGACGAGACGGCGCCGACGACGGCCACGCCGTACGCACCGGCCGCGACGAGTTCCGGGGCGCTGGCCGCGGTCACCCCGCCGATCGCGATGACCGGCACGTCGACCGCGCCGGCCACCGCGGCGATCCCGGCCGGCCCGATCGGGGCCGGCAGCCCGTCCTTGGTCGACGTCGGGTAGCAGGGCCCGACGCCGAGATAGGTCGCCCCGGCCGCCACCGCCGCCCGCCCCGCCTCCCCGGTACGCGCGGTGGCGCCGAGCACCGCGTCCGGGCCGAGCACCCGGCGGGCCGCGTCGACGGGCAGGTCGAGCGCGCCCACGTGACCGCCGGCGGCGCCGACCGCGAGCGCGACATGCAGCCGGTCGTTGACCAGGCAGGTCGCTCCGGCCGCCGCGCACAGGTCGGTGACCCGGCCGGCCAGGTCGTACGCCTCCCGGTCGCTCGCCAGGTCCTCGACCCGGACCTGTACGACGAGTTCGGCGCCGGCGGCGGACAGGGCGGCCCGTACGACGGCGAGCGGATCCCGGCCCGGCCGGGTGTCGGTCACGAGATGCAGTCGTCCGAAAGACGGCACAGCAGCACTCCTCCCTGCGCCGGCATTACCCGGATCAGGTTCGACGGTCGGGGGCTGCAGCCCCCCTCTCAGCCCGGTGCACCGGGCTCCCGTGGGTCACTTCCGCGACCGAGAGTACGTCTGCCGTCCGGTCCCCGTAAAGGGGGGACCAGGTCAGAGCAGGGTGGCGAGCGCCTCCCGGTCTTCGGCGGACGGCTCCCAGGCGCCGGCCCGCGCGTTGGCGCGTACCTGGTCCGGGGTGGTCGCGCCGGCGATCACGGAGGTGACCGCGGGGCGGGCGGCGAGCCCGCCGATGGCGACGTCGAGCAGGTTGCGGCCGCGCTCCGCGGCGAACTTCTCCAGTGACTCGATCAGGTCCCAGGGCGCGGCGGCCAGCCGCCTGGCCCACCGGTCCTCGGCCAGCCGGGTGCCCTGCGGCGCGCTCTCGCCGCGCCGGTACTTGCCGCTGAGCAGGCCACTGGCCAGCGGGAAGAACGGCAGCAGGCCCAGCCCGAACCGCTCGCAGGCCGGCACGACCTCGGTCTCGGCGTCCCGCTCGATGAGGTTGTAGTGGTTCTGGGCGCTGACGAACCGGGTCAGGTTCCGGGTCCGGGCGGTCCACTCGGCGTCGGCGATCTGCCAGCCGGCGAAGTTGGAGTTGCCGAGGTAACGGACCTTCCCGGCGCGGACGAGATCGTCGAGCGCCGACAGCGTCTCCTCGATCGGCGTCGCCGGATCGGGCTCGTGCATCTGGTAGAGGTCGATGTGGTCGGTGCCGAGCCGGCGCAGCGACGCCTCGACGGCCCGGACGATGTACCGGCGGGCTCCACGGGCACCCCGGTCGGCGCCGTTGGCCCCCTCCATGTTCATGCCGAACTTGGTGGCCACCACCACCTCGTCCCGGCGCCCACGCAGCGCCGCACCGAGCTGCTCCTCGGAGGCGCCGTGCGGGTTGCCGTAGATGTCGGCGGTGTCGAAGAGGTTGATCCCGGCGTCGATCGCGGCGTCCACGACCGCCTTCGTGCCGGCGGCGTCGAGCTTGCGGCCGAAATTGTTGCAGCCGATGCCGACCACGGACACCACGAGCCCGGAGTCACCCAACCGGCGGTAGCGCATCTCAGTCATGCCGCCGAGCCTATGCGGGACGGCGTCAGGCGACGTCCCAGACCGGTTCGGGCACCTCGACCACCTCGCCGTCGCCACGGAAGAGCACGAAGCGGTCGAACGACCGGCTGAACCACCGGTCGTGGGTCACCGCCACCACCGTGCCGTCGAAGGCCCGCAGCCCCTCTTCGAGTGCCTCGGCGCTGGCCAGGTCGAGGTTGTCGGTCGGCTCGTCGAGCAGCAGCAGGGTCGCCCCGGACAACTCCAGCAGCAGCACCAGGAACCGGGCCTGCTGCCCGCCGGACAGCGTGCCGAACCGCTGGTCGCCCTGGCCGGCGAGTTCGTAGCGGCCCAGCGCCGCCATCGCCGCGTGCCGGTCCATCCCGTCGCGATGGTCGTCGCCGCGCCACAACACCTCGACCAGGGTCTTCGCCATCAGTTCCGGCCGGTCGTGGGTCTGCGAGAAATGGCCGGGCCGGACCCGGGCCCCGAGCCGTACGACCCCGTCGTGGGTGACGGGTGCCAGTGTCACCCCGACGTCGACCGGCACGTTCGCCGGATCGGGGTCGGTGCCGCCGCGGGCGAGCAGCCGCAGGAAGTGCGACTTCCCGGTGCCGTTGGCGCCGAGGACCGCGACCCGGTCGCCGTACCAGATCTCCACGTCGAAGGGGTACGTCAGGCCGTCGAGTTCGAGCTGCTCGCACATGACGGCCCGCTTGCCGGTACGACCACCGGTGAGCCGCATCCGGACGGCCTGGTCCTTCGGCGGCAGCGGTGGCGGACCGGCCTCCTCGAACTTGCGCAGCCGGGTCTGCGCCGCCTGGTAGCGCGACGCCATCCCGTCGTTGTACGCGGCCTTCTGCTTGTACATCAGCATCAGCTCACGCAGCTTCTGGTGCTCCTCGTCCCACCGCCGCCGACGTTCCTCGAGCTGGTCGTGGCGGGCGACCCGGGCCTCGTGCCAGCTTGCGAACCCGCCCGGGTGGGTCCAGGCGCTGCCGCCCTCGACGGCGACGACCCGGTCGGCGGTCTGGGCCAGCAACTCCCGGTCGTGCGAGACGTAGAGCACGGACTTGGCCGACTCGCGCAGCCGCCGTTCGAGCCAGCGCTTGCCGGGTACGTCGAGGAAGTTGTCCGGCTCGTCGAGGAGCAACACCTCGTCGGTGCCGCGGAGCAGCAGTTCGAGCGCGAACCGCTTCTGCTGCCCGCCGGAGAGGGTGCGTACGGGTCGGTCCCGGACGGCGTCCCACGGCTGGTCGAGCACGATCGTGGCGACGGTGTCGAAGACCACCTCGGCCTCGTAGCCGCCGGTCTCGCCCCAGGCGGCCAGCGCGTCGGCGTACGCCATCTGCGCCTTGCCGGCCGCGTTGCTGTACTTGCCGCGGGCCTCGGCGGTGCGCAGCGCCACCTCGGTGGCGGCCACCCGCCGGCCGGCGTCCCGAAGCACCGGGGCGGCCAGCGACAGCGCCAGGTCGAGCAGTGTGGTGTCGTCGCCGATCATGCCGATGAACTGGCGCATCACGCCCAGCCCGCCGGACCGGGCGATGGCACCGGTCTGCTGCGTCAGGTCGCCGGCCACCATGCGCAGCAGCGTTGTCTTGCCGGCGCCGTTCGGGCCGACCAGGGCGACCTTGGCGCCCTCACCGACCCGGAACGACACGTCGGCGAACAGCTGGCGGCCGTCGGGCAGCGTGTGCGCGACCCCGGCGACGTCTACATAACCCACCGGGGCATCGTGCCCGAACCGACCGGTCCGGCGACAGCGGGTTTCAGCGGGTCACCCGCAGTACCCGGTAGCCCTTCTGGCTGGCGTGCCGGTCGACCCGGAAACCCTGATCGACCAGCCAGCGGTGGAGCGAGTCGCCGCCGAGGTGCCGGGCCACGACGAGCCAGCCGACCCCGTCCGGCGCGAGCCGGGGCAGCCAGCGGGTGAGCATGGCGTGCAGTTCGGCCTTGCCGATCCGGATCGGCGGGTTCGACCAGATCTGGGCGAAGACGACGTCGTCGGGTACGTCGTCGGGCGCGGCGACCCGGACCCGGTCGGCGGCGCCGATCCGGGCCGCGTTCTCGGCGGCGAGTTCCCGGGCGCGGGCGTTGACGTCGACGGCGTGGACGGTGGCGGCCGGCGCGACGGTCGCCAGCGCGCACGCGATCGGCCCGTAACCGCAGCCCAGGTCGAGCAGGTGGCCGGTGGTACCGGCCACGGGCAACTCGCCCTTGCGCAGCAGTACGGCCGTGCCGGGGTCGAGCCGCCCGGCGGAGAAGACGCCGCCGGTGGCGACCAGGGTGAGACCGTGCCCCGCCACGGTGAACTCGATGTCGCGGCGCTGATCGGGGCTGGTCGGTTCAGCGGTGAAGTAGTGGTCGCCGGTCACGTCAGGCATTCTCGCCCACGGCGTACCCGGCACCGCTCCTGGCTCCTATGGTGCGAAAAGTACTGTTCATCCAGAAGGTCCACTCTTTCGATTGACGCAAAACCTCAAGTGCGGTAAGGGATCTCCAACCTCCGTTACCCTGACCGGCATGGTGTACGGGCACCGGCCGCACCCCGACGGACGTCCATCCCCGCCGGGCCGCGACCACGCCCCACCCAGCCCCTACGCCCGGTTCAGCCGGTCACCCCAACCACCGTCCGGCCCACCCGACGAGCCGGCCGACCCACACCGCCCGGCCGCTTCCGATGGCCGCAAACCGCCCCGGCCGCACCCGCCCCCGGCCGGCACCGGCGCGATCGCGGACTACCTGCCCAGCTACCTGCCTCCCGAGCCCCCTACCTCCGGCCATCGCCGTCGCCCGGCCACCGAGCCGTACGCACCTCCGGACGACCGACCCGCGATCCCGCGCGGTCCCGCGAACGACCCGTCACCGGCGGGTCGTCGCCGGGCCCGGGCCGACGCGGACACCCCACCTGCCCCGACACCCCGGCCGGCACGGACAGCCCAGGGACGGCCCGCCCCGGTCCCGCCCCCCGCACGGACGCCCCCCGACCGCCCGGCGCCGTCACCCGTGCCCCGGCGCCAGCCGGCACCGCCCGGCCCGCCCCGGGCCCTCCCACCGTCGCCGGCCCCGACCCGTGCCCTGCCACCAGCGCCGGGTTCCGCCCGACCGGCCCTGCCACCGGCACCGGGTCCCAACCGCGCCCTGCCGCCGGGTCCCGCCCGCGCCCTGCCGCCGGCACCGGGTCCCACCCGGTCGGGCCCGCCACCGGCGGGTTCACCGGCCGGCCCCGCCCGGCCTCGGCCCGGGCCCCGGCCGGCCCCCGCACCCGAACCCGGGCGGGACACCACCATCGGCGGCCCCGTCGCCAACCGCCCCTCGGCGAAGGCGAAACTCCAGGCCCTGATAAGCGGGATCGCCGTGGTGGTGCTGCTCGGCGTCTGCGGCCTCACCTCCTACTTCCTCGTCGCCGACGAGCGCAAGGGCCGCGACGCCCGCGCCGCCGGCGGCCCGGCCGTCGCACAGCCGCGCGACATCACCTCACAGGCCGTCGATCCGGCGCCGCTCACCGTCGAAGAGGTCTTCCCCACCGCCGACCTCGTCATCAACCCGAAGGAGCCGCCCTACCAGGTATTGAAGACCGAGGTGGCGCCGGACTGCGCGGGCGCGGCGGGCGGCGGCATCGCCGAACTGCTCGGCGGCGCCGGCTGCACCCAGGTCGTACGGGCCACGCTCCGGTCGCCGAGCGGCGAATACCTGCTCACCGCCGGGATCTTCAACCTGGTGGACGAGGCCGCCGCCGGCCGGGTCCACGAAGGCATCAAGCCGCTCGTCGCCGAGGAGAGCGGTCGCTTCCAGGGCATGGTCGCCGGAGCCGGCACCGAACCCGTCGTCCACTCGTCGGGCCAGGTCGGCTGGCATTTCCGGGGCCACTTCCTGGCATACGCGGTCATCGCGAAGGCCACCGGCGACGAGATCGATCCGGGCGACCAGCACGCCCGGCAGATCCTCTACGACGTCATCGAACTACACCTACGCGGCACCGTGCTGGAGCGCCGGGCGACCGTCGCCGACGGGGAGGCCGGGCCGGCGGCCGCGGCTCAGCCCGGTAGCTGAGGCTCGACCCGCAACCGGCGGGTGGTCTCGGCCCGGCTCGCGTACGCGGCAGGGTCCTCGGGATAGCCGACCGCGACGAGGGTCAGCCCGTGCGCCGGCGCCACGGTCACCTCGCTGGACCGTTCGCGGTGCCGCAGCAGGCCGGCCGGCCAGTCCGGCGGGCGGCGCCCGTCGCCGACGACGAGCATCGCCCCGACCAGGCTGCGCACCATCGACTGGCAGAACGCGTCGGCCTGCACGGTCGCGACCAGAATGCCGGCGGTGTCGCGTCGCCAGTCCAGGCGGGTGACCTCGCGCCGGGTGGTGGCGTTCTCCTTGCGCCGGCAGTACGCCGCGAAGTCGTGCTCGCCGACCAGGCCGGCGGCGGCCGCGTTCAACCGGTCGAGGTCCAGCGGCCGGGGCCAGGCCAGGATCTCGTGCCGGCGCACCGGCTCGACCCCGTGCGCGGCATCGGTGACCAGGTACTCGTACCGGCGGTAGGTGGCCGCGAACCGCGCGTCGAAGTCGTCGGGGACGGCGGTTGCCGCCCGTACCCGGACGTCGCCGGGGAGCATGCCGGACAGCCGACGGACGAGCGTGTCGGCCCGGTCGGCCCAGGCCGCGGCCGGCAGGTCGACGTGGCACACCTGCCCGGAGGCGTGCACGCCGGCGTCGGTCCGGCCGGCCACGGTCAGCCCGGTCACCGCCTCCGGGCCGAAGATCCGGTGCAGGGTCTCGGCCAAGACGCCGGCGACCGTACGCCGCCCGGGCTGTGCCGCCCAGCCGGAGAAGTCGGTGCCGTCGTACGCCACATCCAGCCGTACCCGGGTTCGTCCGTCCACTTCGTACTCCCAATATGACCGGGCCCGGCACCCCGTGACGGGGTGCCGGGCCCGGTGTGCCTTGTGGGCGGATTACTTGGTGTCTTCGCCCTCGGCCTTGTCGCCCGGGCCCTCCGCACCGTGGTCGCCGGACGCCGACTCCGGCGCCTCGGCGTCCTGGTCCGCTTCGGCGGCGGCCGGCTTGGTCTCGGGCTTCTCCGCCTCGGCGGGGGCGAGCGCCTCGACCTTGTCCTGCTGGGCCGCCTTGCGGGCAGCCGACTTCTTGCCGCCGCCGGACTCCGCGACGACGAGCTCCTCGACCAGCTCGATGATCGCCATCGGGGCGGCGTCACCCTTGCGCGGACCGGTCTTCACGATCCGGGTGTAGCCACCCGGACGGTTGGCGTAGCGCGGCGCGATCTGGTCGAACAGCGTGTAGACCACGTCCTTGTCGCGTACGACGGTCAGCACCCGCCGACGCGCGGCCAGGTCACCGCGCTTGGCCTTGGTGATGAGCTGTTCCGCGAGCGGGCGCAGCCGCTTGGCCTTCGTCTCGGTCGTGCGGATCTTGCCGTGCTGGAACAGCGCGGTGGCCAGGTTGGCCAGGATGAGCCGCTCGTGCGCCGGGCTGCCGCCGAGGCGGGGGCCCTTGGTGGGCGTGGGCATTGTTGGTGCTCCTCAGTATTGGCAGCGGATCTTAGAGCTGCTCGGTCTCGCGGTAGTCGTCGGTGTCGTAGTCAACCTCGCCGAAGGAGTCCACGACGTTCGCCGGGTCGAAGTTGGGCGCCGAGTCCTTCAGGCCCAGCCCCATGCCGGCGAGCTTCATCTTGACCTCGTCGATCGACTTCTGACCGAAATTCCGGATGTCGAGGAGGTCGGCCTCGGTACGCCCGATGAGTTCACCAACGGTGTTGATGCCCTCGCGCTTGAGGCAGTTGTAGGACCGTACGGTCAGGTCCAGCTCCTCGATCGGCAGCGCCAGATCGGCGGCGTGCTGGAGGTCACCCTGCGACGGGCCGATGTCGATGCCCTCCGCGGTCTCGTCCAACTCGCGGGCCAGGCCGAAGAGCTCGACCAGGGTCGAGCCGGCGGACGCGATCGCGGTCCGCGGCCCGATCGACGCCTTGGTCTCGACGTCGATGATCAGGCGGTCGAAGTCGGTGCGCTGCTCGACACGGGTCGCCTCGACCCGGTAGGTCACCTTCAGCACCGGCGAGTAGATCGAATCGACCGGGATGCGGCCGATCTCGGCGCCGGCCTGCTTGTTCTGCGCGGCCGTCACGTAGCCGCGGCCCCGCTCGACGGTCAGCTCCATGTCGAGCCGGCCCTTGCCGTTGAGGGTCGCGAGCTTGAGGTCGGGGTTGTGCACCGAGACACCGGCCGGGGGCTGGATGTCACCGGCGGTGACGTCGCCCGGGCCCTGCTTGCGCAGGTACATGCTGACCGGCTCGTCGACCTCGGAGCTGACGCTCAGTTCCTTGACGTTCATGACGAGCTCGACCACGTCCTCCTTGACACCGGGGATCGTGGTGAACTCGTGCAGCACGCCGTCGATCTTGATCGACGTGACCGCCGCGCCCGGGATGGACGACAGCAGCGTACGCCGCAGCGAGTTGCCGAGCGTGTAGCCGAAGCCGGGCTCCAGCGGTTCGATGGTGAACCGGGACCGGGTCTCGCTGATCGACTCCTCGGTGAGGGTCGGCCGCTGGGTGATGAGCACTGCGTTCTCCTTGTGTCGGGGCGCCCACCATTTGACGCCCGCAACCAATGTGGTGTGGAGCGGCCCCGCCGGCTCGCGCCGGCGGGGCGGTGCTCCGGACCGGCCCTGACGGGCCGGGTGAGCCCCCGGTCGACCCGTCGGGGTCGGTCGGGCCGGTCGGCCACGGGGGCCGGCCGGACTACTTGGAGTAGAGCTCGACGATCAGCTGCTCCTGGACCTGCGTGTCGATGACCTGGCGGGCCGGGAGCGAGTGCACGAGGATCTTCATCTGGCTCGGGATCGCCTCGAGCCAGGCCGGAACGGTGCGCGAGCCGGCCTCGGCCTGCGCCACGATGAACGGCGTCATCTCCTTGGACTTCGCCCGGACCTCGATGATGTCGTGCTCCTTCACGCGGTACGAAGGAATGTCGACCTTCGTGCCGTTGACCGTGAAGTGGCCGTGCTTGACCAGTTGGCGGGCCATGTCGCGGGACTTGGCGTAGCCAGCCCGGTAGACCACGTTGTCGAGCCGCGACTCGAGGATCTGGAGGAGGACCTCACCGGTCTTGGCCTGCTTGGCCACGGCCTCCTCGTAGTAGCCGCGGAACTGCCGCTCGAGCACGCCGTAGACGCGGCGGGCCTTCTGCTTCTCGCGGAGCTGGAGCAGGTACTCGGTCTCCTTGGTCCGACCACGGCCGTGCTGGCCGGGCGGGAAGGGACGCGATTCGAACGGGCACTTCGGCCCGTCGCACTTGCTGCCCTTGAGGAACAGCTTCATCTTCTCGCGCCGGCAACGACGGCAGTCGGCACCCGTGTAACGAGCCATCTCTATCTACCTCTCAGACCCGGCGACGCTTCGGCGGACGGCACCCGTTGTGCGGCTGCGGCGTGACGTCGGAGATCTGCCCGACCTCGAGGCCGACGGCCTGCAGCGAACGGATGGCGGTTTCCCGGCCGGAGCCGGGGCCCTTGACGAACACGTCGACCTTGCGCATGCCGTGCTCCATCGCCCGACGGGCAGCCGCCTCGGCGGCGAGCTGCGCGGCGAACGGGGTCGACTTGCGGGAGCCCTTGAAGCCCACCTGGCCAGCGGAGGCCCAGGAGATGACCGCACCGGTCGGGTCGGTGATCGACACGATGGTGTTGTTGAAGGTGCTCTTGATGTGCGCCTGCCCGTGGGCGACGTTCTTGCGTTCCTTGCGCCGGACCTTCTTTACAGCGGCTCCGGCACGAGCCTTAGGTGGCATAAGTCAGTGCGCTCCTGTTTGTTTCCAAAAGATCGGTTGCTGATCGCACGGCCGTTCTCGGCGGCTCGTCGCCGTGCTCTTCGACGACGAACGACCCGTCTGACCCCGTCAACTTCCGTAGACCCCAGATCGGTAGCGGCCCGGTCAACCACGACGGCGAACGACCACCAGTTCCGATCAAGGACCTACTTCTTACCGGCCTTCTTCTTGCCGGCGACGGTCCGCTTCGGGCCCTTACGGGTACGGGCGTTGGTGCGGGTCCGCTGCCCCCGGACGGGAAGACCACGGCGGTGCCGGATGCCCTCGTAGCAGCCAATCTCGACCTTGCGGCGAATGTCGGCGGCGACCTCGCGGCGCAGGTCACCTTCAACCTTGTAGTTGGCCTCGATGTGATCGCGGAGCTGGACCAGCTCCTCGTCGGTGAGGTCCTTGGTGCGCTTGTCGGGGCTGATGCCGGTCGCGGTCAGGGTCTCGATCGCGCGGGTCCGGCCGACCCCGAAGATGTAGGTGAGCGCGATCTCCAACCGCTTGTCGCGGGGGAGATCGACGCCGACTAGACGTGCCATGTGCGGGCGTACTCCTCGTGTTTTCCTCACGGAGGTCTGTGCCCGACCCACCCCGCCTGCCCAGACGGGCCCCGGCCTCCGACCGGGGGTCTGCCGCGCGTGTGCGCCCTCAGGGGCGAAACTCCCGCGGCTGGGACGAGCTTGTTCGGTTGTGCGATCTGCCAGCGGCAGGGACTCAGCCCTGGCGCTGCTTGTGGCGCGGGTCGGTCTTGCAGATGACCATGACCCGGCCGTGCCGCCGGATGACCCGGCAGTTGTTGCAGATCCTCTTGACGCTCGGCTTGACCTTCACGGTTTGCCTTACTTCCCATCTACACCCGGCGGCGCGACGCGTCACGCGCCGGACTTCGAGGACGGACACGGGGACATCCCGGCCGTCGTCAGGTGTTACTTGTAGCGGTAGACGATGCGCCCGCGGGTCAGGTCGTAGGGCGAGAGCTCGACGACTACCCGGTCCTCGGGCAGGATGCGGATGTAGTGCTGCCGCATCTTGCCACTGATGTGAGCCAGCACCTTGTGACCGTTGGCCAACTCCACCCGAAACATCGCGTTCGGCAGTGGCTCGATGACCCGGCCTTCGATTTCAATGGCCCCGTCTTTTTTCGGCATGTCCTCCGCTGTCCTGACGTCGGTTTATCCGGATGGCACACAGCACCTTTCACGGATCACCCCGCCCGCGGGGGACGTGCCCCTCGCGAGGTGGAACGATCCGCGCCAGCCGCGGCTCCAAGACCCACCGGAAGCGCGGGGTGGGCATGATGGAGTGGACGCTGTGCGCCGATCAGCCAGTGTACGCGCGCCCAGGTATCGACGGCAAACCGAGGTCTCGGTCACCCGACCGCAGGTCGCGGTTCAGTCGTCGTACTCGTCCTCAGATTCCTTTTGCGCCTTTTTGCGCGCTTTCTTCTCCGCCTTGGCCTGTCGCTTACGGGCTTCCTTCGCCGCCCACTTCTGCGGCTCGCCGGTGACCAGACCGCTGATCGTGATCGCGATCAGCACCGCCCCCCACGGCCCGGCCACCCATCCCGGCCAGAAGTAGATCAACTCCTGGCTCATCAGGCAGATGACCGCCCAGATGCCGACCACGATGCCGACCGTGAGGCCGTAGCCGTCCCACGTGTCGGCCAGCCAACGCCGCGTCGCGTGCGGATAGTGCCCGTCCGCCTCGGGCGCCGCGAACTCGCCCTTCTCCCCGATCGGCACGAGCTGCGCCTTCGCCGCGGGGATGGTGCCCGGCAGGTCCGAGAGCAACCCGTCAAGATCGGCGTACGTCTTCGCGAGGTAGACCTGCTGTAGCCGTTCGTCGTATTCGTGCAGTTCAAGCCGGCCTTCGCTCAACGCGACCCGGAGTTGCTCGGCGACCGCCTCCCGATCGGAGTCCGCCGCGCGCATGTCTTCACGCCGATCCATGCCTACGAGGATGCCACCTCCGCCCCAGGAGGTTCGCGCCGGTCGACCGTCCGTGCCGCCGGGCGTCGCCGTCACGCCGGCGAGGACGTCGCCGGCTGTCGCGCGGTCACCAGATCGCCCAGCCGGCCCCGGCCGCCGTCCGGTGCGGTCAGCACCCAGATGCCGTCGTCGAGGATCGCCGAGGAGTGCTCGACGTGCGCCGCGACCGACCCGTCCCGGGTGACCACGGTCCAACCGTCGGCCAGTTCGGCGGTCTTGGGCGATCCCATCGTGATCATCGGCTCGATCGCCAGCGCCATGCCCGGCACCAGCGCCGGGCCACGTCCCGGCCGGCCGTGGTTGAGCACGTGCGGGTCCTGGTGCATCTCGGTCCCGATGCCGTGCCCGCCGTACCCGTCGACGATGCCGTAACGGCCGCCCTTGCGAACCGCCGTCTCGACGGCGTGGGAGATGTCGGTGAGCCGCCCCCGGCCGGCGGCGGCACCCTGGGCCGCCGCCGCGATACCCGCCCACATCGCGTCCTCGGCGACCTCGGCCATCCGCAGCAGGGCCGGGTCCACGTCGCCCACGCCCACCGTGATCGCCGCGTCCCCGTGCCAGCCGTCGAGTACGGCCCCGCAGTCGATCGAGATGAGATCGCCGTTCCGCAGTACCTGGCGCGGCGACGGGATGGCGTGCACGATCTGCTCGTTGACCGAGGAGCAGATCGTGGCCGGGAACCCGTGGTAGCCCTTGAACGAGGGGATCGCCCCCGCGTCCCGGATCACCGACTCGGCGATCGCGTCCAGATCGGCCGTGGTGATCCCGGGCGCCACCGCCTCGCGCATCCGGGCCAGGGCGGCCGCGACGACCAGCCCCGCGGCACGCATCAGGTCGATCTGCTCAGGGGTCTTTAGCTGGATGTTCAGCCGCTGACGGCGCATTGGAGGTATCGGGCCTTCCGTTGACGGTCGCGGTGCGTGCCGAGGAACCGGTACGCGACCACTTGATCGAGCCTAACCGCCGTACGACCGCAGTGCGTCGATAGCCCGTACCGTGACGTCTTCCACCGGCCCGGTCGCGTCGATACCGACCAGCTTGCCCTGGGCGCCGTAGTAGTCGACCAGTGGCGCCGTCTTGTGCGCGTATTCGACCAGCCGCTCGGCGATCGTCTCGGCCTTGTCGTCGTCACGCTGGAAGAGGTCGGCGCCACACCGGTCGCAGACCCCTTCCCGCGTGGTCGCGTCGAACTCGACGTGCCAGATCTTGCCGCAGCCCCGGCAGGTGCGCCGGCCGGAAAGCCGCCGGATCACCTCGTCGTCGTCGACGACCAGCTCCATGACGAGGTCGAGCGCGGTCCCGAGGTCGGCGAGCAGCTTGTCCAGGGCCGCGGCCTGCGGGGTCGTCCGGGGGAACCCGTCGAGCAGGAACCCCTCGGCAGCGTCCGGCTCGGCGAGCCGGCCCCGGACCATGTTGATGGTGACCTCGTCCGGGACCAGCTTGCCCGCGTCCATGTACCGCTTGGCCTCGACTCCCAGCGGGGTGCCCTGGGAGACGTTGGCCCGGAAGATGTCCCCCGTCGAGATCTTGGGCACGGACAGGTGAGCGGCGATGAACTCCGCCTGGGTCCCCTTCCCCGCCCCCGGGGGGCCAACCAGAACCAGTCTCATTTACCGCAGGAACCCTTCGTAGTTCCGCTGCATGAGTTGACTCTCGATCTGCTTCACGGTTTCCAATCCGACGCCGACCATGATGAGCACCGCGGTGCCACCAAACGGGAAGTTCACGTACTGGTCGCTGTTGAGCCAGATGAAGAAGAAGTTCGGCAGGATCGAGATGAGGCCCAGGTAGAGCGCGCCCGGCAGGGTGATCCGGCTCAGGATGAAGTCGAGGTACTCCGCGGTCGGCTTGCCCGGGCGGATGCCGGGGACGAAACCGCCGTACTTCTTCATGTTGTCCGCGACCTCGGTCGGGTTGAACGTGATCGAGACGTAGAAGTACGTGAAGAAGATGATCATCAGGAAGTAGACCGCGATGTAGATCGGGCTACGCGGGTCGGCCAGGTTGTTCTGCACCCAGATCTGGACGTCGCCCGGGTCGTTCGGGTCGAAGAACTGAAGGCCGAGCTGGGGCAGGTAGAGCAGCGACGAGGCGAAGATGACCGGGATGACACCGGCCTGGTTGACCTTCAGCGGGATGTAGGTCGAGGTTCCGCCGTACATCCGGCGGCCGATCATCCGCTTCGCGTACTGCACCGGGATGCGGCGCTGCGCCTGCTCGATGAAGACCACCGCGGTGATGACGATCAGCACCAGGGCGATCACGAGGGCGAACATGCCCCAACCGTTGGTGGTCTTGATCGACCAACCCTCGCTGGGGAGCCGGGCGGCGATCGAGGTGAAGATCAGGACCGACATGCCGTTGCCGACGCCGCGGTCGGTGATGAGCTCGCCGAGCCACATGACCAGGCCGGTGCCGGCGGTCATCGTGATGACCAGAACCGTGACGGTGAGCCAGGTCGGCAGACCGGTGCCGGTGGGGATGATCGCGAACTGCGGGTCGGTCTGCGGGCAGTTGCCCTGGAAGAGCTGGCCGGAGCGGGCCAGCGCGACGAAGGCCGACGCCTGGAGCACACCGAGCCCGAGAGTCAGGTAGCGGGTGTACTGGGTGATCTTCGCCTGACCGGACTGGCCCTCCTTGCGAAGCTGCTCGAGTCGCGGGATCACGACTGTGAGCAGCTGCAGGATGATCGAGGCTGTGATGTACGGCATGATGCCGAGCGCAAAGACCGACAGCGAGAGCAGCGCTCCACCGGAGAAGAGGTTCAGCAGTGTGAAGACACCGCTGGTCTCCCCGTTCTCCATGGCGTCGATGCAGTTCTGCACGTTGCCGTAGGACACGCCGGGGCTGGGGATCGTCGCGCCGAGCCGGTAGATCGCGACGATAGCCACTGTAAACAGCAGCTTCTTGCGCAGGTCAGGCGTGCGGAACGCACTGCTGAAGGCGGAGAGCAACTCTTTCCTCCTGCGCGAGGCGGGCCGCCGGCTGAGTCAGTGGCGGTCAGGGTTGGTCCCGGGCGGGTGGGGCCCGAAATCCATGGCTGGGACTCGGACTGTAACAGTCCAATCGGTTTCAGGGCAGGTGCGTCCTGCCACATCCACCGGCACCGATATTAACGGGACGATTGGTCCCTTAGTAGACCGTGGCGCCCGCCAGTTGGTTCCAACTGATCGGACGCCACGATCCCAGTACTTCCTTACAGCTCTGTTACCGAGCCACCGGCAGCGGCGATCTTCTCCTTGGCCGAGGCGCTGAACGCCTGGGCCGACACCTGGAGCTGGACGCCGCCCAGCTCACCGGTGCCGAGAACCTTGACCGGCTGGCCCTTGCGTACCGCGCCGGCCTCGACCAGCTCGGCCGGGCCCACCTGGCCGCCCTCGGGGAAGAGTTCCGCGAGCCGGTCCAGGTTGACCACCTGGAACACGACCTTGTTCTTGTTCTTGAAGCCCTTCAGCTTCGGCAGGCGCATGTGGATAGGCATCTGCCCACCCTCGAACGCCGCCGAGATGTTCTTGCGGGCCTTCGAACCCTTGGTGCCTCGACCGGCGGTCTTGCCCTTGGAGCCCTCACCGCGACCCACACGGGTCTTGGCGGTCTTGGCACCGGGGGCCGGACGAAGGTGGTGAACCTTGATCGTCATTAGTCGACCTCCTCGACCTTCACGAGGTGGTTCACGGTGAAGATCATGCCCCGAATCTCGGGCCGGTCCTCCTTGACCACCACGTCGTTGATCCGCTTGAGACCGAGCGACCGCAGCGACTCACGCTGGTTGCGCTTGGCACCGATCTCGGACCGGAGCTGGGTGACCTTGAGACGTGCCATCGTCATGCCCCCACACCCGCGCGGGCCGCCAGCATGGCCGCCGGCGCTACGTCCTCGACCGGAAGACCCCGACGGGAGGCGACCGCCTCCGGCGATTCGAGGGCCTTCAGAGCGGCCACGGTCGCGTGCACGATGTTGATCGGGTTCGACGAGCCGAGGCTCTTCGAGAGCACGTCGTGGATACCGGCGCACTCCAGCACGGCACGCACCGGGCCACCGGCGATGACACCCGTACCGGCGCTGGCCGGCTTGAGCAGGACGACGCCAGCGGCGTCCTCGCCCTGCACCGGGTGCGGGATCGACGCGGCGATCCGGGGCACCTTGAAGAAGTGCTTCTTGGCCTCCTCGACGCCCTTGGCGATCGCCGCGGGCACCTCCTTGGCCTTTCCGTAGCCCACACCCACGGTGCCGTCACCGTCGCCCACGATCACCAGGGCGGTGAAGCTGAAGCGACGACCACCCTTCACGACCTTGGCCACCCGGTTGATGGCGACTACCCGCTCAAGGTGCGGGGTCTTCTCGACGGGCGCGTTTCCGCGGCCGCCCTCACGGCGGTTGTCGCGGCGACCACCCTCGTTGCCACCGGACCCGCCGCCACGGCGCTGTTGACCTGGCATCAGCAGCCTTCCTTCCTTCTCGTGACGGGGTTAGAACTCAAGCCCGGCTTCGCGGGCGGCGTCGGCGAGCGCGGCGAGACGCCCCGCGTACCGGTTGCCACCACGGTCGAAGACGACCTTGGAAACGCCAGCGGACTTGGCACGCTCGGCGAGCAGTGCGCCGACCTTGCCCGCCAGGGCGCTCTTGTCACCCTCGGCACCGCGGATCGACGCGTCCAGGGTCGAGGCCGACGCCAGGGTGTGTCCCTTGGTGTCGTCGACGATCTGGGCCGTGATGTGCCGCAGCGAACGGGTGACGACCAGGCGCGGACGCTCGGCGGTGCCGCTGATGTTCTTGCGCACCCGGAAGTGCCGACGCGCCCGCCCGACGGCGCGCTTGGCAGCGACGCCGCGACGACGCTTGAGCAGCGTGGCGGTCACTTCTTACCTGCCTTTCCAGCCTTACGGCGGATTACCTCGTCCAGGTACTTGACACCCTTGCCCTTGTAGGGCTCCGGCGGACGGATCTTCCGGATGTTCGCGGCGACCTCACCGACGAGCTGCTTGTCGATGCCGGCCACGTGGAACAGCGTCGGCTTCTCCACCGTGAAGGTGATACCCGCCGGCGGGGTCACGAGGACCGGGTGCGAGAACCCGAGCGCAAACTCGAGGTCGCTGCCCTTGGCCGCGACCCGGTAACCGGTGCCCCGGATCTCCAGGCTCTTGCGGTAGCCGTCCGTCACCCCGACGATCATGTTGGCGACCAGGGTCCGGCTCAGGCCGTGCAACTCCTTGGCGCGCCGCTCGTCGTTCGGCCGGTTGACGTGCAGCTCGCCGTCCTCGCTGCGCTCAGCCGTGATCGGCTCGGCGAGGGTGTGCGACAGCTCGCCCTTCGGGCCCTTGACCTTCACGGTCCGCCCGTCGATCGTGACCTCGACGCCAGCCGGCACCGGGATCGACTTACGTCCAATACGCGACATTATCGATCATTTCCTTCGTTCGCGACTGCGGGGCTCCGCTTCGCGGCGCACTTGGTGCTCACGCCAGGGCCCCCGTTACCAGACGAAGGCGAGGACTTCCCCGCCAACGCTCCGCTTGCGGGCCTGCCGGTCGGTCAGCAGTCCCTGCGACGTCGAAATGATCGCCACACCGAGTCCACCGAGCACCCGCGGGAGCCCGTCCGACTTGGCGTAGACCCGCAGACCGGGCTTGGAGACGCGCTTGATGCCGGCCAGGCTCCGCTCGCGGTTCTGGCCGTACTTCAGCTCGACGACCAGTCGCTTGCCGACGGCGCCCTCCGCGGGCTCCTCGACCGACCAGGTCGCGATGTAGCCCTCGGCCTTGAGAACCTCGGCGATGTTCGCCTTGATCTTCGAGTAGGGCATCGTCACCTGGTCGTGGTACGCCTGGTTGGCGTTACGCAGACGAGTGAGCATGTCTGCGATCGGGTCGGTCATCGTCATGGGTTCTGTCAGCCTTTCTCGCCGGGGTTCCCGGGGCTCGCGCCCCGGGCCTACGGCGAAGAGCAATAGCTAGTTACCAGGAAGCCTTGGACACGCCGGGCAGCTCACCGCGGTGAGCCATCTCCCGGATGCACACCCGGCAGAGGCCGAACTTGCGGTAGACCGCCTTCGGACGCCCGCAACGCTGGCAGCGGGTGTACGCGCGAACCGAGAACTTCGGCTTCGCGGCCGCCTTGAGGATCAGCGCCTTCTTGGCCATTCGCTCAGTTCTCCTTGAACGGGAAGCCCAGGAACTTCAGCAGCGCCCGGCCCTCGTCGTCGGTCGTGGCGGTCGTGACCACCGTGATGTCCATGCCCCGCTGACGATCGATCCGGTCCTGGTCGATCTCGTGGAACACCGACTGCTCGGTCAGACCGAACGTGTAGTTGCCGTTCCCGTCGAGCTTGCGCCCGTCGAGACCGCGGAAGTCGCGGATACGCGGCAGCGCGATCGACAACAACCGGTCGAGGAACTCCCACATCCGGTCGCCACGCAGCGTGACCTTGGCACCGATCGGCATGCCCTCCCGCAGCTTGAACTGCGCGATGGACTTGGTGGCCCGACGTACCTGCGGCTTCTGGCCGGTGATCGTGGCCAGGTCGCGGACCGCGCCCTCGATCAGCTTGGCGTCGCGGGCAGCCTCACCGACACCCATGTTGACGACGATCTTGACGAGGCCGGGCACCTGCATCGGGTTGCCGTACTGGAACTGCTCGCGCAGCTGCCCGATGATCTCGTTGCGGTACCGCTCCTTGAGGCGCGGGGTGATCTTGGTCTCGGTAGCCGTGGTCATCACAGGTCCTTACCGTTGCTACGCGCGATGCGGACCTTCTGGCCGTTGTCGTCGAACCGGTACCCGACCCGGGTCGGCTTGCCGTCGGAGTCGAGGATCTGCACGTTCGAGACGTGGATCGCAGCCTCCTGGGTGACGATGCCACCGGTCTTCGCGCCGCGCTGGGTGGTGCGGATGCGTTCGTGCTTCTTGACTCGGTTCACGCCCTCGACCAGGACCTTGTCCTGCCGCGGGTAGGCCGCGATGACCTTGCCCTTGGCACCCTTGTCCTTGCCGGCGATGACGATGACCGTGTCGCCCTTCTTGACCTTCACAGTCACAACACCTCCGGGGCGAGGCTGATGATCTTCATGAACCGCTTGTCCCGCAGCTCACGCCCGACAGGCCCGAAGATACGGGTCCCGCGCGGGTCACCACCGTCCTTGATGATCACGGCGGCGTTCTCGTCGAAACGGATGTACGAACCGTCCGGGCGCCGCCTCTCCTTGGCGGTGCGGACGATGACCGCCTTGACGACGTCGCCCTTCTTCACACCGGCACCCGGGATCGCGTCCTTGACGGTGGCCACGATGACGTCGCCGATGCCCGCGTAGCGCCGACCGGAGCCACCGAGCACCCGGATGCACAGGATCTCCCGGGCACCCGTGTTGTCGGCGACGCGCAGTCGCGACTCCTGCTGAATCACGTCTATCTCCTATGTCTGCCGGTTCTCCGGCCGCTCGCGCGGCCGGAGCCTGGCGGAACCCGCGCCCGGCGACGCCGGACGAGCTCGAAGCCTTCGCTACTTGGCCTTTTCCAGGATCTCCACGACCCGCCACCGCTTGGTGGCAGACAGCGGGCGGGTCTCCATCAGCAGGACCCGGTCGCCGATGCCGCACGAGTTCTGCTCGTCGTGCGCCTTCAGCTTGCTGGTCCGGCGCATGACCTTGCCGTACAGCGGGTGCTTGACCCGGTCCTCGACCTCGACGACGACGGTCTTTTCCATCTTGTCGCTGACCACAAGCCCCTCGCGCACCTTGCGCTGGGCCCGCGGAGCGGCGGCCGTGTTCTCGGTCATGCTGCAGTCACCTCATCCGGCGCGACCGAGAGCCCCAGCTCACGCTCACGCATGATCGTGTAGATCCGGGCGATCTCCCGACGAACGACCTGGAGCCGGCGGTTGTTGTCCAACTGCCCGGTCGCGCTCTGCACGCGGAGGTTGAACAGCTCCGCCTTGGCCTCGCGGAGCTTCGTGACCAGCTCCTCGTCGGAGAGCTCACGCAGCTCGGCGGCCTTAACGCCCGCTGCCATCAGGATTCACCCACTTCGCGCGTCACAATGCGGCACTTCATCGGGAGCTTGTGGATCGCGCGGCGCATGGCCTCACGCGCGATCTGCTCGTTGGGGAAGGACATCTCGAACAGAACCCGGCCGGGCTTGATGTTCGCGACCCACCACTCCGGCGAACCCTTACCGGAACCCATCCGGGTTTCGGCCGGCTTCTTGGTGAGGGCCTGGTCCGGGAAGACGGTGATCCAGACCTTGCCACCACGCTTGATGTGACGGGTCATGGCGATACGGGCCGACTCGATCTGCCGGTTGGTGACGTACGCCGGCTCGAGCGCCTGGATACCGAACTCGCCGAAGACCACCCGGTTGCCGCCCTTGGAAGCGCCGCTGCGATCCGGGTGGTGCGGCTTGCGGAAGCCCTTCGGGGGCTTGCGCGGCATCAGCATGTGTCAGCCCTCCTGCGCTGAGCTGTCGTTCCCGGCCGAAGCCGGGGCGGCCGCCGCGGCGGCGCTGTCGTTCGGGGCTTCCGCGGCCTGCGCAGCCTGCGCGGCCCGTCCGGCCTCGGTGCCGCCGGCGGTCGTGCCGGTCGAACCGGAGCGACCACGACGCGGCCGCTCGGGCCGGTCGCCGCGCTCCCGACGGGGACGCGCGGGACCCGCCTCGGCCGGAGCCTCCCGGCCCGGCACGGCGTCGCCCTTGTAGATCCAGACCTTCACGCCGATCCGACCGAAGGTGGTACGGGCCTCGAAGAAGCCGTACTCGATGTTGGCGCGCAGCGTGTGCAGCGGAACGCGACCCTCGCGGTAGAACTCCGTACGGCTCATCTCCGCACCGCCGAGGCGGCCGGAAACCTGCACCCGGATGCCCTTGACGATCGAGTTCTTCATCGCCGACTGCATCGCCTTGCGCATCGCCCGCCGGAAGCTGACCCGGCTGGAGAGCTGCTCGGCGACGCCCTGCGCCACGAGCTGCGCGTCCGACTCGGGGCTCTTCACCTCGAGGATGTTGAGCTGCACCTGCTTGCCGGTCAGCTTCTCCAGCTCGCCACGGATCCGGTCGGCCTCGGCACCCTTACGGCCGATGACGATGCCCGGCCGGGCGGTGTGGATGTCGACCCGGACCCGGTCGCGGGTCCGCTCGATGTCGACCTTCGAGATACCCGCCCGCTCCAGGCCCTTGGACATCATCCGCCGGATCTTGACGTCCTCGGCGATGTAGTCCTTGTAGAGCTTGTCGGCGTACCAACGGGACTTCCAGTCGGTCGAGATGCCGAGCCGAAACCCGTGCGGGTGAACCTTCTGACCCATTACTCGGCACCTTCCGTGTTACTCGCAGACTCGCTGGCCTGCGCCTTGGTCTCCGGTTTCGCCTCGGCGGGCGCGGCCTTCTTCGCCGCGGCCTTCTTCGCCTGACGCGCCGCCGGCGCAACCGCTTCCACCGCAATGGTGATGTGGCAGGTGCGCTTGCGGATCCGGTAGGCCCGGCCCTGCGCGCGCGGCTGGAACCGCTTCATGGTCGGGCCCTCGTCGACGAACGCCTCGCTGACGAGCAGCGCGTCGGGGTCCAGCCGCTCGTTGTTCTCGGCGTTGGCGATCGCGCTGGCGAGCACCTTGTAGACCTGCTCGCTCGCGGCCTGCGGCGCGAACTGGAGCACCGTGAGCGCCTCCTTCGCGGGCAAACCGCGGACGAGGTTGACCACCCGGCGCGCCTTGTTCGGCGAGATGCGCACGTAACGCGCAATCGCCCGCGCGCCCGGGAGCACCGGAGCGTCGCCCTTAACTGGCATCGCTGAAACCCCTTGATCCTCTATCCGTGGCTGCCGCGTCAGCGGCGGCGGCTCTTCCGGTCGTCCTTCTCGTGACCCTTGAACGTGCGGGTGAGCGCGAACTCGCCGAGCTTGTGCCCGACCATCGACTCGGTGACGAACACCGGGACGTGCTTGCGCCCGTCGTGCACCGCGATCGTGTGCCCCAGCATCTCGGGGATGATCGTCGAGCGTCGCGACCAGGTCTTGATGACGTTCTTCGAGCCCTTCTCGTTCTGCGTCTCCACCTTCTTGAGCAGGTGGTCGTCGATGAACGGGCCCTTCTTCAGGCTGCGAGGCATGTCTTGACTTCTCCTTAGCCGCGCTTGCGGGTCGCGTAGCGGCGGCGGACGATCAGCCGGTCGCTCGGCTGGCCCTTACGACGGGTACGGCCTTCGGGCTTACCCTGCGGGTTGACCGGGTGGCGACCACCGGAGGTCTTACCCTCACCACCACCGTGCGGGTGGTCGACCGGGTTCATGGCGACACCACGGACGGTCGGGCGCTTGCCCTTCCAGCGCATACGGCCGGCCTTGCCCCAGTTGATGTTTGACTGGTCGGCGTTGCCGATCTCCCCGACGGTCGCCCGGCACCGCACGTCGACCCGCCGGATCTCACCGGACGGCATCCGCAGCGTGGCGTAGGCGCCTTCCCGGCCGAGCAGCTGGATGCCGACGCCGGCCGAGCGGGCCAGCTTGGCACCGCCCCCCGGACGCAGCTCCACCCCGTGGATCGTGGTACCGACCGGGATGTTGCGCAGCGGCAGGTTGTTGCCCGGCTTGATGTCGGCCGTGGGGCCCGACTCGACCGTGTCGCCCTGCTTCAGGTCCTTCGGCGCGATGATGTAGCGCTTCTCGCCGTCGGCGTAGTGCAGCAGCGCGATCCGCGCGGTGCGGTTGGGGTCGTACTCGATGTGGGCGACCTTCGCCGGCACGCCGTCCTTGTCGACCCGCTTGAAGTCGATCAGACGGTACTGACGCTTGTGTCCACCGCCCTGGTGCCGCGCGGTGATCCGGCCGTGGGCGTTGCGCCCACCCTTCTTCGGCAGCGGAGCCAGCAGCGACTTTTCGGGAGTCGACCGCGTGATCTCGGCGAAGTCGGCGACGCTGGAGCCACGACGGCCCGGGGTCGTCGGCTTGTACTTACGGATAGCCATTGTCTATACCCCTCAGCCGACCGGGCCGCCGAAGGCCTCGATACGGTCACCGTCAGCCAGCTTCACCATCGCCCGCTTGGTGGCCTTGCGCTGCCCGAAACCGGTACGGGTCCGCTTGCGCTTGCCTTCGCGGTTGAGCGTGTTCACCGTCAGGACGCGGACGTTGAAGATCTGCTGGATCGCGATCTTGATCTCGGTCTTGTTGGCGTCCGGGTGAACCAGGAACGTGTACCAGTTCCGGTTCAGCTCGCTGTAGCTCTTCTCGGAGACGACCGGCGCGACGATGATGTCGCGGGGGTCGGCGATGGTGGTCACTTGTCGCCCTCCTCGGTCTTCGACGCCGCCGGAACGCGCGTGAACTCGTCCAGGGCTTCCTTGGTGAAGACCACATCGTCGGCGACCAGCACGTCGTAGGTGTTGAGCTGGCCGGCCTCGATCAGGTGCACGCTCGCCTCGTTACGCAGCGACAACCAGTTCAGCTCGTCGGTGCTGCTCAGCACGACCAGCACCCGCCGGGCCTCGGTGGCCTTGCGCAGCGTGGCGATGGCGGCCTTGGTCGACGGCTTCTCACCGGTGACGAACGCCTCGACCACGTGCACGCGGCCGGCGCGGGCCCGGTCGGAGAGCGCGCCACGCAGTGCGGCGGCCTTCATCTTCTTCGGGGTCCGCTGGCTGTAGTCACGCGGCACGGGGCCGTGCACGACGCCACCGCCGGCGAACTGCGGGGCGCGGATCGAGCCCTGCCGGGCCCGGCCGGTGCCCTTCTGCTTGTACGGCTTCTTGCCGCCACCGGCGACCTCGCCGCGGGTCTTGGCCTTGTGCGTGCCCTGGCGGGCGGCCGCGAGCTGGGCCACCACGACCTGGTGCATCAGGGGCACGTTGGCCTGTACGTCGAAGATCTCGCCCGGGAGGTCGACCGAACCGCTCTTGCCGCCTTCGGCGCTGAGGACGTCAACCGTCGCCATTACTTCACACCGCCCTTCTTGGCCTGGGTCTTGGCCGCCGAGCGGACCAGCACCAGCGCGCCCTTGGGGCCGGGGATGGCGCCCTTCACGAGCAGCAGGTTGTTCTCGGCGTCGACCGCCTGCACGGTGAGGTTCTGCACCGTGTAGCGCACACCACCCATGCGGCCGGCCATCCGCACGCCCTTGAAGACGCGACCGGGGGTCGCGCAGGCGCCGATGGAACCGGGCGAGCGGTGCTTGCGCTCGACACCGTGGCTGGCACGCAGGCCGTGGAAGCCGTGCCGCTTCATGACACCGGCGAAGCCCTTGCCCTTGGTCTTACCGGTCACGTCGATCGTCGCGCCGGGCGCGAAGCTGTCGACGGTGACCTCCTGGCCGAGCTCGTAGTCGCTCGCGTCGACCGTGCGGAGCTCGACGATGTGCCGGCGCGGGGCAGTACCCGACTTCGCGAAGTGACCCGCCCGCGGCTTCTTGACCTTGCGGGGGTCGATCGCGCCGTACGCCAGCTGGATGGCCGAGTAGCCGTCCTTGTCACCGGTTCGCACCTGGGTCACGACGCACGGGCCGGCCTGCACCACGGTCACCGGCACAACCCGATTGTTGTCCCAGACCTGGGTCATGCCGAGCTTGGCGCCCAGGATGCCCTTAACTTGCCTGTCCATTAGTCGCAGTCCCTACAGCTTGATCTCGATGTCGACGCCAGCCGGCAGGTCGAGGCGCATGAGCGAGTCGACCGTCTTCGGGGTCGGGTCGATGATGTCGATCAGACGCTTGTGCGTGCGCATCTCGAAGTGCTCGCGCGAGTCCTTGTACTTGTGCGGCGACCGGATGACGCAGAAACGGTTGATTTCCGTGGGCAGCGGCACCGGGCCTGCGACCTGCGCCCCGGTGCGCGTCACCGTCTCGACGATCTTCCGCGCCGAGGAGTCGACGACCTCGTGGTCGTAGGCCTTGAGCCGGATGCGGATCTTCTGTCCCGCCATGGTGGCTTCTGTTCCTTCTCTCGATGCCGCTGTGTCGCGGGGCTTCCCCCGGCTTCCGCCCACCCCCGCGGTCGGGCGTGTCGCGCCCTGGAGCCAGGCTCCGCCCCGGATAACCGAGCCGACCTGGGGTGTTTCGCGGGGCTGACCCCGTCCGGGGGTCGAGGCGCCGACCGTGTCTCCACGGGCCGGACACCGTGCGAGGGTGGTTGACTGCTGGGCAGCCAACCACCCTGCGCGGACGCAACCTGACTAGTATGCCGTACCTCGTACGGCAACGCTAATCGGGGTTACCTTTTACTTGACGATCTTCGTGACGAACCCGGCGCCGACGGTCCGGCCACCCTCACGGATCGCGAACTTGAGGTTGTCCTCCATCGCGATCGGCTGGATGAGCTTGACCGACATCGACGTGTTGTCGCCCGGCATGACCATCTCGGTGCCCTCGGGCAGCGTGACGACACCGGTGACGTCGGTGGTACGGAAGTAGAACTGCGGCCGGTAGTTCTGGAAGAACGGGGTGTGCCGGCCACCCTCCTCCTTGGAGAGGATGTAGACGGTCGCCTCGAACTCGGTGTGCGGGGTGTTCGTACCCGGCTTCACCACGACCATGCCGCGCTCGACCTCGTCGCGCTTGGTACCGCGCAGCAGCAGGCCGACGTTCTCACCCGCGCGGGCGTCTTCCAGGGTCTTCCGGAACATCTCGATCGCGGTGACCTTGGTCTTGATGCCCTTGTCCTTGATGCCGACGATCTCGACGTCCTCGTTCGGGAGGAGCACACCGCGCTCCACCCGGCCGGTGACGACGGTGCCACGACCGGTGATCGTGAAGACGTCCTCGACGGGCATGAGGAACGGCTTCTCGGTCTGCCGCTCCGGCTGCGGGATGGCGGTGTCGACCGCACCCATCAGCTCCATGAGCGCGTCGGTCCACTGCGGGTCGCCCTCGAGCGCCTTCAGCGCCGAAACCCGGACGACCGGCAGGTCGTCACCCGGGTAGTCCTGCGCCGACAGCAGCTCGCGCACCTCGAGCTCGACGAGCTCGAGCAGCTCCTCGTCGTCGACCATGTCGCTCTTGTTGAGCGCCACGACGATGTACGGCACACCGACCTGACGGGCCAGCAGCACGTGCTCGCGGGTCTGCGGCATCGGGCCGTCGGTCGCCGCCACCACCAGGATCGCGCCGTCCATCTGCGCGGCACCGGTGATCATGTTCTTGATGTAGTCGGCGTGACCGGGGCAGTCGACGTGAGCGTAGTGCCGCTCCTCCGTCTGGTACTCGACGTGCGCGATCGAGATCGTGATACCGCGGGCCTTCTCCTCCGGCGCCTTGTCGATCTCGTCGAACGGCGTGTAGGGGTTGACGTCCGGGTACCGGTCGTGCAGCACCTTGGTGATGGCCGCGGTCAGCGTCGTCTTACCGTGGTCGATGTGACCAATGGTGCCGATGTTGACGTGCGGCTTAGTCCGCTCGAACTTCGCCTTCGCCACTGGTGTCCTCCTGTGGACTTCTTGGTTCGTACGCCCCGGGCGCCCATTGCGGCGCCCAGAACTCTGTCGACTTGGGTCTTGCGGCAGTGACGCCTTCAGGCCCGGTACGGCAGCTCGCCCGAAGGCGAGCGGGGATCACTCCCCGGTCGCCTTTGCGATGATCTCCTTAGCCACGCTCTGCGGAACCTCGGCGTAGGAGTCGAACTGCATGCTGTAGCTAGCCCGGCCCTGGGTCTTCGACCGCAGGTCGCCGACATAGCCGAACATCTCCGACAGCGGCACCAGGGCGCGGACGACGCGGGCACCGCCGCGCTCCTCCATCGCCTGGATGATGCCACGGCGGGAGTTGAGGTCGCCGATGACGTCACCCATGTTCTCCTCCGGAGTGGTGACTTCAACGGCCATCATCGGTTCGAGGAGCGCCGGGTCGGCCTTGCGGGCCGCCTCCTTCAGCACCATCGAACCAGCGATCTTGAATGCCATTTCCGACGAGTCGACCTCGTGGTACTGGCCGTCGAGCAGCGTCAGCTTGACGCCGACCAGCGGGAAGCCGGCCAGGATGCCGTACTGCATGGCGTCCTGGGCGCCCGCGTCCACCGAGGGGATGAACTCCTTGGGGATGCGGCCACCGGTGACGGCGTTGGAGAACTCGTACGTCGCCGACTCGTTGTCCAGCGGCAGCGGCTCGAGGCTGACGATGACGCGGGCGTACTGACCCGAACCACCGGTCTGCTTCTTGTGGGTGTACTCGACCTTCTCCACCTTGCGGCGGATGGTCTCGCGGTACGCCACCTGAGGCTTACCGATGTTCGCCTCGACGTTGAACTCGCGCCGCATCCGGTCCACCAGGATGTCCAGGTGCAGCTCGCCCATGCCGGCGATGACCGTCTGCCCGGTCTCCTCGTCGTTCTTGACGCGGAAGGTCGGGTCTTCCTCGGCCAGCCGCTGGATCGCGGTGCTGAGCTTCTCCTGGTCGGCCTTGGTCTTCGGCTCGATCGCCACCTCGATGACCGGCTCGGGGAAGGTCATCGACTCGAGGATCACCGGGTTGGCCGGGTCGCACAGCGTGTCACCCGTGGTGGTCTGCTTCAGACCCTGTACGGCGATGATGTCGCCAGCCTGGGCCGAGCCGCGCTCTTCCCGCTTGTTGGCGTGCATCTGGTAGATCTTGCCGATGCGCTCCTTGCGGTCCTTGGTGGAGTTGACCACCTGGGAGCCGGACTCGAGCTTGCCGGAGTAGACCCGCACGTACGTGAGCTTGCCGAGGTGCTTGTCGGTCTGGATCTTGAAGGCGAGACCGGAGAACGGCTCGCTCACCGCGGGCTTGCGCTGCAGCGGCGTCTCGCCGTCGGTCGCCGTGCCCTCGATCGCCGGGATGTCCAGCGGCGACGGCAGGAAGCTGACCACCGCGTCCAGCATGGGCTGGATGCCCTTGTTCTTGAACGCGGTGCCGGTCAGGACCGGGTTGGCCTTGCCCGCGATCGTGGCCCGCCGGATGGCGGCCTTGATCTCGTCGGCGGAGAGTTCCTCACCCTCGAGGTACTTCTCCATGACCGCGTCGTCGACGTCGGCGAGGGTCTCGAGCAGCTTCTCGCGCCACTCGGCGGCCAGCTCGGTGAGGTCGGCCGGGATCTCCTCGACCGCGTAGTCCTCACCCTTCTGGGTCTCGCCGCGCCAGGTCAGCGCACGCATCTCGACCAGGTCGACGACACCGATGAAGTCGGCCTCGGCGCCGATCGGCACCTGCAGCACCAGCGGCGTCGCCTTGAGCCGGTCGATCATCATCTGCACGCAGCGGAAGAAGTCCGCGCCGGTCCGGTCGAGCTTGTTGACGAAGCACATCCGGGGAACGTTGTACTTGTCGGCCTGCCGCCACACGTTCTCGGTCTGCGGCTCGACGCCGGCGACACCGTCGTAGACGGCGACGGCACCGTCGAGGACCCGCAGCGACCGCTCGACCTCGACCGTGAAGTCGACGTGGCCGGGCGTGTCGATGATCTGGATCGTGTGGCCCTTCCACTCGCACTTCGTGGCGGCGGAGGTGATGGTGATGCCGCGCTCCTGCTCCTGCTCCATCCAGTCCATGACGGCAGCGCCCTCGTGGACTTCACCGATCTTGTAGGTGATGCCGGTGTAGAACAGGATCCGCTCAGTGGTCGTGGTCTTACCGGCATCGATGTGCGCCATGATGCCGATGTTGCGTACGTTGGCGAGCGCGTCTGCGGCGGCCACTTCAATCCCTACTTGTCGTCTCGTCTACGAACCGTTGATTACCAGCGGTAGTGCGCGAAGGCCTTGTTGGACTCGGCCATCTTGTGCGTGTCCTCACGCCGCTTGACGGCGGCACCAAGGCCGTTGCTCGCGTCGAGCAGCTCGTTCATGAGGCGCTCGACCATGGTCTTCTCGCGGCGGGCCTTGGAGTACGTCACCAGCCAGCGCAGCCCGAGGGTGGTCGCCCGGGCCGGGCGCACCTCGACCGGCACCTGGTAGGTCGCGCCACCGACACGGCGGCTGCGGACCTCGAGGGTCGGCTTGACGTTGTCCATCGCGCGCTTGAGCGTGACTACCGGGTCGGTGCCCGACTTCTCGCGGCAGCCCTCGAGCGCTCCGTAGACGATCCGCTCGGCCAGCTGACGCTTTCCGCGCAGGAGGATCTTGTTCACCAGCTGGGTGACCAGCGGCGAGTTGTAAACCGGGTCCGCGACCAGGGGGCGGCGCGGAGCGGGGCCCTTACGCGGCATGTCAGCTCTTCTCCTTCTTCGCGCCGTAACGGCTACGGGCCTGCTTGCGGTTGCGGACGCCCTGGGTGTCCAGCGAGCCGCGGACGATCTTGTAACGCACGCCGGGGAGGTCCTTCACACGGCCGCCACGCACGAGCACGATCGAGTGCTCCTGAAGGTTGTGGCCGACGCCCGGGATGTAGGCGGTCACCTCGATCTGGCTGCTGAGCTTCACACGCGCGACCTTGCGCAGCGCGGAGTTCGGCTTCTTCGGGGTGGTGGTGTAGACGCGCGTGCAGACGCCACGGCGCTGCGGGCTGCCCTTGAGCGCTGGCGTCTTCGTCTTGGTCGTCTTGGCCTGTCGGCCCTTACGGACCAACTGCTGAATGGTGGGCACCGGGTTTCTCCGCTCCCTTCGGCCGCTTCTCACGCGGCCGCGCTGTTCTGCCGTAGCCACCCGGGCGGGCGGCTCTACTACATTCCGACCAGGTCTTCCGTCAGGAGCCCCGGCACCCGCGGTCGGGCGTGTCGCCAGGCCCGCGGTTTGACGCGAACTTCCGAACGCGTCGGTTTTGTCTTCTCACGGCGCCTGTCGATGGCCTACAGCCAGATCGCGAGCACACGCGAGTTGCCCGGGCACGCCCGGGCACGAGGGGAAAGAGTACCCACCATGAGCGCACAGGTCAAAACGGGCCTGCGTGTGCCTCCCACAGCGTCCACACTTACGTCGACACTTGCATCGAGTCGCTGCCCGCCACGGATTTCCGCCCGTCGTGAGCAACCCCCAGTCAACAAGTGTAACGGCTCGCACGGCGACCGGCTTCGGGCCCCCGCACGCGGTCAGGCCAGCTGCAACAGCAGCGCCAACGCGAACGAGAAGACCGTGATCCCCAGGCCGGTGGCGCCGCAACTCACCGCGGCGATTGCCCAGCCGCGCCCGGTGAACCGGACCGCCGACGGCTCGGCCGTACGCATGATCTGTCGTCGCGCGATCAACCCGAGTACGAGCCCGGCCAGCCCGAGCAGCCCGCCGAGCACGGCGAACGCGCCCGCCACCCAGCCGCCCCAGCCGTCCTGCGCCCCGGCCAGCCCGAAACAGGCGACGAGCAGCGAGACCAGGATCGAACCGATCCCGGCGACGAGTGCCCCGACGGCCAGCCCCGAGGTGACCGGCGGCACGTCGAGGTGCACCACGGCGAACCCCGTACCGGGGACCGGCTCGACCCGGCTCGGCCTGCGCCAGGTTTCCCTCGGGGGCGCGGGCGGGTGATGGTGGCCGGGCGGCACGACCGGCGGCGGAGCGCCCATCGGCGCGTACGGGGCCGGGCCGCCGGCGGGCACGGCGCCTCCTGGAAAGCCTGCCATCTGGGCGGCGGGCGGCGGCGCGGCGGCCGGAGACATGACGGGCGGGGGTGCCGGGGCACCCGGCCGCGCCCAGGGGTTCGCCGGCTGAACCGGAGCTGGCGCGGCGAACCCGACCGGAGCGCCGGCAGCCGCGGACGTGTCGCTCGGTCGGTCGGGCGACGGCTTGTGAAGGCTCGGCGCAGGCGCCGGTGGTGTGGTCGCCGGCTCCGCGGGTGGTTCGCCCGACGGCTGCGACCGTACCTCTTCCGTCACGAACGTCCCCTCTCCGCAACCGACGGCCGCACCGCCCCGGTCCGGGCGTCGCGCCCGGAACCTTCCCACACCGACCGGTCGGGTCGGGCTGTCCGTCTCGCCGCCGATCCATCGGATCGGTCGTCCGTACTCGCCGCCGACCCGTCGGTCGATTATCCGTTCCTCGACCACCGTGCCTGGGGCGTCCGGATCGCACGAGCCAGGCTACCGCCGAGCGGCCGTCGCGGTATCCCGGCGGGTCCGCACGGCTAGTCGACGGTCGGCGCG
Source organism: Polymorphospora sp. NPDC050346 (assembly GCF_040655695.1). NCBI lineage: Bacteria > Bacillati > Actinomycetota > Actinomycetes > Micromonosporales > Micromonosporaceae > Polymorphospora > Polymorphospora sp. NPDC050346. The sequence goes on from NZ_JBFAKM010000002.1 coordinate 436,899, forward strand.
AAGTCCTGCCCGGTCGGGCTGTTGGCCAGGTTGATCAGCCCGATCACGAGGGCGATCACCAGGGTGGTGGCGGCCAGCGCGAGGCCCGTCCAGGCGAGGCGCTCGCCGCGGTCGAGCCACGCCGATCCGGTCAGGTATCCACCCGACGCGTACGCCTCCCGGCGGGCCTGTCGGGACAGCAGCAGGGCGATCGTGGCGGGTGCGACGCCGCCCACGAACACGCCGGTGACCGCGGCGACCAGGCCGAGCCAGAAGACGGTCATCGCCTTGGTGGACCGGACCGGGTCGGGATCGAGCGGATGGCGCGACGCCGCGGGCGGCGGGACGGTTACCGGCGTCGTGTTCACCACCCCAGCCTACAAAGACCGGGCGCCGGGGCGCGGGCGGCAGGAACAAGGGACCGCCCCGCG